>CAZPLS010000015.1:0-27091 GCA_964587685.1 uncultured Dialister sp. | reverse complement strand
ATCTTTCATACTACTCCCACCTGTTCTAAAGATTATCCTTAATTATATCAAAATGGTCGCAAAATATACATCTAATTTCATCTCTTTGCTAATCCATTCTGCTGGTTTAGCTAAAATAAACTTCCGTTACTCCATCTCCCCCGGTCCGGGCATCTGCATTGTGAAAATCCACCACAAAATTCAGCGTGCGCAGGTAATTCTGTATTCCTTTTCTAAGTGCGCCTGTTCCTTTTCCATGAATAATTTCAACGGGAGAAATTCCGGCCATGACCGCGTCATTGAGAAACCGATCCACTTGGGGAATGGCCTCGTCTACCGTTAGCCCAATCACATTAAGGCTGGTACTCACCGATTGAACCGAACTGCTTTTACTGACGCTTCTGACCTTTACAACCTCATGTGGCACCAAGGTTTTCATTTCATGCCGACTTGCTTCGTAACAGTGTTCAATGCCTACATTGATCGAAAGATTTCCACATTGAACCGATACTTTTTTCCCATAAATTCCCTTCACCACCCCTATATTTTCTATCGTATCCACATACACATATGTGCCTGTCTGGATTTCTGAAGGCTGCAAGCGGCGACGCTCATTTTCTCCTAAAGGAATGTCTATATCTTGCACCGCCTGTCTCGTCCGGCTAAACTGATTCTCCAAATCCCGACGCGACACTTGCGCAGATGCTTTTTTCAACTCTTTGATGATGGTTTCTGACTGAATACGGAGCGTCCTTTTTATTTGTTCCGCTTCCGCCCTTGCTTTGTCCAGAATTTCCTTCTTCCTTTTCTGCATCTGCTCATTGGCTTCTGCCAGATCCGATCGAAGCTGGGATGCTTCCTTTATCTTCTGCTCTAGTACTTCTCTTTGATGTTCCGTGGCTTGCAGCTCTTCATTCAGCTTTGCAATAATCGTTTCCATATTGTTTAATGGTGATTCCGATTTTAATGCCTTCGCGCGCTCCAGAATCTGTTCATCCATTCCCAAGCGCCAGCAAATGTTAAAAGCATTGCTGTTTCCTGCCATGCCAATGATCAAACGATATGTTGGCGTAAGTGTCTTCTCGTCAAATTCGACAAATGCATTTTCAATCCCATCTGTTTCATAGGCCATTCTTTTCATTTCGCTAAAGTGGGACGTAACAATGGAGGAAACATTATTTTTATTTAAATATTCCGCAATGGCCTGTGCCAAAGCAGCCCCCTCGATCGGATCCGTGCCGCTCCCCAGTTCATCCAGTAACACCAGATCCTCCTTCTGACAATGTCCAAGGAAGCCTGTCATCTGGGTAATATAGCTTGAAAAAGTGGACAAGTTGTACTGAATACTCTGTTCATCACCAATCACGGTGTAAATGTGTCGATATACGGGAAGACGGGCCCCCTCCTCTGCTGGAATGAAAAGGCCTGTCTGATTCATTAATGCAAGAAGCCCAAGGGTCTTCATTGCGATAGTTTTACCCCCTGCATTGGAACCGGTAATCACCAACACCTGAAAGTCCCTGCCCAATCGAATATTGATGGGCACCACCTTTTGCGGATCAATAAGCGGGTGCCGCGCCTTATACAGTTCTGCGCAGCCATGGCAGTCATGAATCGCCTGCACGCCCTTCATTTGAATGGCCATAGCTCCCCGGGCAAAAATGTATTCTATCTCCGTTGCGGTATGGCAATTCCTGTAAATGGAATCCCCTTCCTTCTTAATCTGTCCAGACAGGAGCCGCAAAATCTCATGAATTTCCTGTGCCTCCTGAACATTTAACTCCGCCAGATCATTGTTCAGCTGCACAGAAACCATAGGCTCCATAAAAAGAGTCTGTCCCGAAGAGGATCTGTCATGAATAATACCCTCAAATTTATAGCGATGCTCTGCTCGTATGGGGATGACATATCTCCCATTGCGCTGTGTAATCAATGTTTCCTGAAAATAGGGAGCCTTTTCCTTATCCTGCAAAATTTGCAAAAGAGACCGGCGAATCCGTTCTTTCATCGCATTTTTGGAAAGTCGTATATTGGCCAATTTAGACGATGCCGTATCCAGAATATCTCCATGGTCATTAAAGGTTCCCCTGATTTTCGCAACAAGTTTGTCCAGTGGCAGGATATTTCGGGTGATTTCAAACAGAACAGGATATATCGCCTCGCGCTCTCCACGAAAATACAGGCTCATTTTTTTGTACGTTTCCAGGGATGCGCATATGTCCAAAAATTCCTGCGGTAGCAAAATAATATCTTTTTTTGATTTATCCAATGCTTCTCTGATATCATGGGTTTCTCCCAAGGGAGAGGAAATTTCCCTCTGCAGGCACACCGCCGCTTCCCTCGTTTCCTCCAGTCTCCGGGCTACGATTTCCGGGTCTGAACTGGGCTGGCTATTCATCGCTACCTGTTTTGCCAAAACAGAACAGGCATGGTCAGCGAGCATCTTCTGAATTTCACCAAAATCAAGCGCCTGCAACATATCAGCAGTCATTCCTTGTCTTTTCTCCATTCCAATCAATCCCCTAATTACTTTGCCTGCAGAATGCCTCTGAAGAAATGCCCTCTTGTCACGACCTGCCCACACCTGTCCGATTGTGCTGCCGGGGATTTTTTGATAGCAGAAAAATAGGACCGTATCAAATCCCCTGTATCTGCATCCATTCCCCGAAGATCCAATGAAAAACGGGCAATGCCTGCATAAAACAGTTCATGCATGTAAGGCCGCATATCTAAAACAGCACTGTTTAGAATGTGCATGTGACACCGCTCGTCTGTACGAATCGGAAACTGACGCCCATCCTTATCCTTTAGAGCATAGCAATTTTTGAGACAGAATCCATCACAATGGGCTTTATCTTTCTTCCCCAACAAGGCATTTATCACGCAATACTCCGAAATCATCATCTCTGTTCGGCCAAATACTTGAACCCCCACTGGTATCTTACATTTTTTTGTAATCCGAAGAATTTGCTGCAAAGTGAGCTCCTGTGACAGCCAAACCGCAGAAAATCCCCAAGAAGCCATTTCTTCGGCCGCTTCGGAGTTAAATACATTCATGGAAGAACCGCACTCAACCGCGACCTCTTCTGGCAGTTCCCTGGCCCATACCAAGGCACCGGGAAACTGAATTTCCATCGCGTCCGGTTTAAGCGCTCCGAGGGAAAGAAACTTCCTTTTTTCTTTCTCACAGTCTGCTTCTTTCACCACGCGGGGAGAAGCAAAAACAACAGGAATTCCCAATGATCTGCCTCGCTTGAGGACCGCCGCATACTCATCTATCGGAATGCTTCTATGGTGGAAAGATTCCCCTCCAAAAATGACGCCCTGTATACTATTATCCATGGCCTCAAACGCCTGCTCGCAAGAATCGGTACGCACCATGAGTCGCGGCTCTCCGACGGTACGTTTTGTGGATACCCCCCTCCAACAACGGATTGGTTCTGTGAATATTTCCTGCCTAAATTTTGCTTTAAATCCTTTCACTCTGTTTTCAGCCAGCTCTTCTGTCACAGCTTGACGAAGGCGGTTGAGCACGCTTTGTGGAATAAGACAACCCTGATTTTGCACCTTTGCACCGGCCATAGTAAAGAATGTGCTGCCAAGTCGATTCAATTGCGCCATGATAGTTTCATCAGATACAGGATGTCTTGCGGGCTCTGCCACATAATCAGAAACAGTCTCCGCCTTGTATCCATCTGAATCCGCGGCAGTGAGCCGAACGGATTTCCCCGGTACTGCAAAGAGCTGAAAGTGAACCGGAACTTTTCGCTTCAAATTTTTGACCGCCAAATTGATCGGTGCATTTTTGATATGCCAAAACAATTCTGTTCCTATGGCAGGACTCTTTTCGCACTCCGCTTTGACTTTCCCTGATGCTAGGAAATGCAGTCTATCTGCGGAAAGAAACTGAATCTCTTTGTCCTTTGTCAGGTACGAAAGACCAAGAATGGCGCATCTTTCTTCCATGCCATCGGCAGGGAAGCAGAAAAACCCCTTCTGGCTGTCAGTCACTTTGCCTGCCGGTACCCCTTTGTTCCCTGGAGCAGTTCCCGTAACCATATCACGACTGATAATGCCGTCATAATACCCGTGGGTATATCCACGATTGAATGACCGCATCATATTCTGAAGCCGTGCTTTCTGATTTATTGATTGCCCGGATGCCAAGGCATCTAACACCTGCCGGTAGGCGGATACCACCGAATACACGTATTCCGGCTCCTTCATTCTCCCCTCTATTTTCAAAGAAGTTACGCCAGACTCCTTCAATGCTTCCAGGTGATCCAACCCAATCATATCCTTGAGACTCAGGATATATCTTCCTAAAGAAGACGATACCGCGCCTCCATTTTCACTGATTAGTTTATAGGGCATACGGCAAGGCTGCGCGCAAGCACCTCGATTGCCGCTTCGCCCGCCTATAAAGCTGCTCATTAGGCATTGCCCGGAATAGCACACACACAGTGCCCCATGTACGAACACTTCAATTTCCACATCTGTGTTGCTGCAGATGTGCTTTATTTCATTCAAAGATAATTCTCTGGACAGAACGACTCTTGTAAAATGTAAGGATTTTAAAAATTGGACCCCTGCTAAATTTGTCACGGTCATTTGGGTGCTTCCATGAAGAGGGATATGAGGCGCGCATCGCTTAGCGACTCGCACAACACCCCAATCCTGCAGCAAAAGGCCATCCACATGAATATCCTCAAGGAACCGCAAATATTCCTCCAGCTGCTTCCATTCACTGTCAGCCACGAGTGTATTCAGTGTCACATAAACGGGTACACCAAGAACATGACAAGCACGTACCGCCGCTTCCATTTCCTCTTTATTAAAATTGGACGCATATTTTCTCGCACTAAAAAACTGCCCGCCCAAATATACCGCATCCGCTCCTGCCTCCAGCGCAGCCAAAAGCTGCTTCGATGACCCTGCCGGTGCTAAAAGCTCCATATGTCCTCCCCAATAATACTCATTTACCTGTATTATACAATTAATGTCCCAAATTTTCCTTGTCAATTAAAGAGCGGTGAGGTGCGTTCCATTCCTGTAGATTTATCCGAGAATTCGTGCAACATTTATATATTTTCAAAAATCGCCATGATTCACAGGTTTTTCCGTAAAAATATCGAGAAGCCACGCATCTATGCATAGAAAAATACAGCCGGTAAATATGCCGACTGTATTTCCTTTCTTAGTATCCAACCTTAATTAAATGACTTCACTTTCAAAACGGGAAAGGATAAAGCACAAATCGGAAAGGCGATTCAAATATTTCAAATTGGATTCATGAATGTCTTCTGATTCGCCCAGTCTCCACATCAGCCGCTCTGCACGGCGTATAACGGACCTTGCCAAATCAAGGAATGAAGCACTTCTAGACTCTCCGGGCACAATGAAGTGATCAAGGGGCTTCAAATGACTGTCATACATATCAATGATCTGTTCCAGTTCAGTGACATTCGCATCTGTAATTTTCGCCTCTTGTCCAAGGCTGGCCACATCTGCCATCAGCAGCCATAAATCCTTTTGTACCTTGTAGATGGTTTCTTTCACATTTTCATGCTCTACAAAAGCCCTTGCCATCCCAAGCACGGAATCTGCTTCATCAATCGTGCCATATGTTTCTACGCGAAGGCTGGCTTTCGATACTCGTTCTCCCGTATAGAGACTGGTTTTCCCTCTGTCGCCCGTCCGTGTATAAACCTTAGCCACAAGTAAACTCCCTTTTTACAATTCAGGGAACCAGAGAGCAATTTCTCTGGCAGCCGTTTCTTTTGCATCAGAAGCATGAACGACATTTTCATCAATTGATGTAGCAAAGTCGCCGCGAATAGATCCGGGAACGGCCTTCAAGGGATCGGTGGCCCCATTGATCTGCCGAATCGCATCAATGGCATTTTCTCCCGTGACAACCATGGCAAGAACTGGCCCCGAGGTAATGAATGCAATCAAATCATTAAAAAATCCTTTACCTTCATGTTCGGCATAATGCTTTTTCGCCAATTCTTCCGGGACCTGAATCAATTTTATCGCCTTAAGAGATAGTCCCTTCCGTTCAAAACGAGCAATAATTTCACCGCAAATATGTTTTTTCACGCCATCCGGCTTTACAAGTACAAGAGTTTCTTCCATGTTCGCCATTCAAAATTCCTCCTTATAATTAATGCATTCTGGCTGCTATTTGACGCAACCGCTTAATCCGTTCCTCTGTGGACGGATGGGTAGAAAACAGGTTGACCATTAAGCTTCTTACACCCGCTAACGGATTGATAATAAACAAACCGCATGAAGAAGGTGTTGCATTGCTGATTACTCTTCTATGTGCATAATCATCAAGCTTTGCAAGAGCACTTGCCAAAGCTAATGGCTTGCCACTAATTTTCGCTCCAGACTCATCAGCCATAAATTCTCTTGACCGGGACAGCGCCATCTGAATAATCGCCGCAGCAATCGGAGCTATTACTGCAATGACTATCAGCGCCAAAGGATTATTGCTGTTACCATCTTCATCCCGGCCACCGCCAAAAATTGCCGCCCACTGGGCCATGCTGGCGATCCAGCTAATGGCTCCTGCAATGGAAGCGGCCAATGTCATAACAAGGGTATCCCTGTGTTTAATATGAGACAGCTCGTGGCTGATAACTCCGGCAATTTCATCCTTGTTCAGTAAGGAAATCAACCCTTCCGTCACCGCTACGGCCGCATGATCCTCATCCCGTCCAGTGGCAAAAGCATTCGGTACAGCGGTGGGAATTACGTACAGCCTAGGCATAGGCATTCTTGCACGTTTTGTTAACTCCTCCACCAATTCATATAATTCGGGAACCGCTTCCTTAGAAAGTGGCTGCGCATTGTAGCTTTTCAATGCAATTTTATCGCAATTCCAATAGCTAATAAAATTAATAACTAATGAAATTATTAGCATGACCATCGCGCCTGAACGACCGCCGACCATGCCGCCAATGGCCATCAAAATTACACTGAGAAGAGTCAAAAGCATAACAGATTTGATTCTATTCAAAAGATGACCTTCTTTCCTATAAAAAAATGGTCGGAACGACATGAGTTGAACATGCGACCTCTACCACCCCAAGGTAGCGCTCTACCAAACTGAGCTACGTCCCGACGCTTGCTACAACAAATAATAATAGCTCCCCCCCGTTTTGTCAAGGGATTCCTTACGATGGATTCGCATCCAGTCCTTTCAGCCGTTTATTTCTTTCAAGCCCACACTATCAAAATCCAGTATTTCAATTCGCGAAGCAACCCCAGCAGAAACAAACCCTTTCTTCATGGCCTCTCCTACCTGTTCAGCCTGATCCCGACTGGTAAACGCTATCATAGTAGGACCGGATCCGCTTATGGTCGCTCCAAACGCCCCCGCTTCTTTCGCATTTGCCAGTACTTCACTGGCTCCTGGAATAAGAGGAAGACGATAAGGAACATGAATGCGGTCTTCCAATCCTAGTTCTAAATATGCGGGATCTTTCTGGAAAAAGGCGGCTAAAAGGAATGAGACAGCACTTACATTGTGAACGGCATCCGAGCGGCTATATTCATGCGGCAATACGGCGCGCGCTTTTTCTGTAAGAAGTTCAAAGTCAGGAATCGCAACAACGGCCTGCCAGTCCGAACTTACCAAAACCTTTTCACTGCGTACGCCACGGTCATCCATCATGGAAATCACGAATCCACCAAGCAAGGCAGGGGCCACATTGTCCGGATGCCCTTCTATCTCTGCCGCAAGGGAAAGCATATCCGCCCGAGTCAGAGGGTTCCCGAAATATAAGTTTGCCAATCCCACGCCGCAAACAATAGCAGCAGAGCTGCTCCCGAGCCCTCTTGCAAAAGGAATTCTGTTTACCAAGTGAAGCTTACCGCCCGGCAGGGGCTGCCCAATGGAATCTGCAGTGTGCTGCATCGCTTGTTGAACCACATTCTTCTCATTGAAAGGCATCTCTGTCAGGCCTTCCCCCTCCGCCGTAATGGTAATGGCAACAGAGCTGCCATTTTCCGTTGGTTCAAAAAAGGCTTCATTGTGAAGTGAAAGGGCCAGCCCCAATACGTCAAAGCCACTTCCTATATTCGCAGTTGTTGCAGGCACCGCCACATGAAATCTTTTACTCTGTTTCATCCTTCATCACCCGTATGATATTCGCGATTGATTTCACCGTCGGCAAATTTTTCAGAGATTTCTCTACATTAAGAATATTTTCTCTTGGAGCGGTATCAACGATGAGCATCAATTCTGCAAATTTTTCGAACCGTCTCTTTTGGACCACTTCATTAATGCTTATATCATTTTCCGCAAAAATCTGTGCTATGCCAGCCAAAACACCCCTCACATCATCCACAATGAGGCGGAAGTAATAGGAATCTTTTAATTTCAGTGATGAATAGAAAGATATTTTACGAGTATCGGTAAGAATCATTCCTGTCCCTGCGGAGCCATTGCAAATATGTTTTATCGTCCCTATGACATCTCCCATAACCGCGCTGGCTGTGGGCAGGGAACCCGCTCCCTGACCGTAAAACATGACATCCCCAACTACATTACCCACCACATAAATCGCATTATAGGCCCCTTTAATCGCTGCTATAGGATGTGCCTTTGGAACAAATGCGGGATATACATTAAGCGCCACTCCGTTTTCTGCGCGCAGTGCCACCGCCAGCAGCTTAATCACATATCCCATATCACTGGCATACAGCACGTCTTCCCGGGCAATTTTTTCAATGCCTTCCACCAGTACATCGTTAAAGGTGACATTGGCACGAAATCCAATGGCTGCCAAAATTGCCAATTTTCGCGCCGCATCATACCCGCAAACATCATTGGTGGGATCTGCTTCCGCAAATCCGTTTTTCTGTGCCTCTGCCAGTGCCGATTCATACGTGCTACCCTGGTCGGTCATGCTTGTGAGAATATAATTGGTGGTACCATTTACAATACCAATAATTTTTTCAATTCTGTTGGCTGCCAGAGAATCATGGAGGGGCTGCAGAATGGGAATGCCGCCACCCACACTTGCCTCACAGCTGAAATTCACATGGTTCTCAAGAGCCGTCTGTATGATTTCCGGTCCATATAGCGCAACCAAATCTTTGTTGGCACTCACCACATTGATTCCTCTCCGCAAAGCAGAGTCAATGTATTCTTTTGTGGGATGAATACCGCCCATCACTTCGATGATAATATCTATGGAAGGATTCGATAAAATATCGTTAAAATCGGAAGTTATTGTCACGTCTTTTAAGACTTCCAATGATTGATATTTTTCAGGATGCCGAACCAGTACCGCGTTTAAATGCACACGGCAGTCTAGCTGCGTTTCGATAAATTCCTTATTTCTGCGAAGCGCTTCTGCCGTTCCGCTTCCTACGGTACCAAAACCAAGCAGTGCAATATGAATTTCTCTCATGAATTATCCCTCTCCTATCAAATAAATGTTTTCAATTCCTTTTAATGAATGAATTTCTTCTTCCAATTTTGACAAAGGAATCTGCATTTCCGTCGTTTTAATGTACAGAGTCATCGTCGTTAGTTTCCCAATAGCAGCTCCTTTGTTCATGGTTAATACACTTGCTTTTGCCTTGCTAATCTTCCGAAAAATTCTATTGATTAAAGTCATATCCTCCTGCAGTACGATAAACATAATAGCCAGTCCATTCATGGACTCTTCATAAGCAGGGACAACATGATCTTTATATTTATAATAAGCACTGCGACTTATACCTGCTTTTTGAACCGCTTCATTAATGGTTTCCGCCGTTCCGTTTTTAAGGAATTCTTTGGCGCGAATGGTATTCTTCAATGCCGCCGGCAGCACCTGGAAATCTACCCTATAAAATTGTTTTAAATCCTTTTGCATCTTATTCCTCTGAATTCATTATTTTCCACTACCCATTCATACGGTCATACTCCATAAAGTAAAACAGCAGTACAGCTGCACTGGCCGCTACATTGAGCGATTCCACGTTTCCCGCCATGGGAATGTAAAGCTTTGTATCGCATATTTCAAGAAGCTCCGGGCGAATGCCATTTCCTTCATTGCCAAAGACAAATACCCCATCCGTAATCCGTTCGACCAATCGATAGGGCATTCCCCCTTTTAATGCAGTTCCGATAAACGGCAACCGGCTTTCCCTGCGCATCGCTTGGATTTGCTCAATACTTAAATCCTGATATACAGGAATTCTCAAAATACTCCCCATGGAGCTTCTGACCACTTTCTCCCCATAAGGATCTGCGCAACCTTTCATCAAGAAAATGCCTTTAGCACCAGCCGCTGCCGCTGTCCGAAGGATTGATCCCAGATTACCTGGATCCTGTACGCCATCAAGCAATACATAATGTCCGTGAAGCGGCTGCAATACATTCTCCCAATTGGGCTTTTTCTGATTTAAAATGGCCACTACTCCCTGCCCATGTTCTGTACCGGTCAGTAGTTTCATTACGGAAGGGCTTGCTTTTAAAAAAAGCCAGTGCTGCGCCTTCGCCGATAATAACAGGGCCTGTACACGCGGATTTCCAAGTGCCTCTTCTGTAAGAAAACAAATCCCATCCCGGTATCCCTGGGTACTAGCATCCTCAACACTTCGGATGCCCTCCATTAAAAACTTTCCTGTCCGATCCCGGTACTTTTTTTCTTTTATCCGTCGGGCCAATTTAACCCAACGGTTCTCCTGGCTTTCAATGCAGTCCATTTTTCACTCCTGATGAGTCAGTTATGGGAAATTATCCTTGAAAACAGCAACGTGCTTCTATTCGCTTCTATTTTCTGTATAGCAACAATATATAAGCGTTTCTACACTGCGTATTACAGTGTATCAAAAAATTTTTTGATTTGTCTGCCTGATTCATCATTCTTTGTGTATCTCCGCCATAAAAGCTCATTCTTTGGAAAGCGCTTGCCATCATTATGCAGATGTAAGAACGTTATGCTCAATCCTTTTGCAACGAATAAACTCTCAAAATTCTCCGCGAGTAGCGTACTACCCCTTCAGCGACAGTAAGCCTTTTTCATTATACCAAACATAAAATTAAACCGTCTTTTCCATTTATCGAAAAAATTTACCGGATAAAAATGCTGCATGATACAGCACATATCTCCTAATTCATTCCACAAGGCCATCTGGAAAACCTTACCGGCTTAAGAGCTGACGTAGAAAAGCAAAAACAATCTTATAGTTCCATAAGAAATGATTTCACTTTTACATTATACAGAAGAAGTAAAGTTTACGCACGGTCGGAAAATGTCAGATCCCAAAAAGGAAATGAATAATTTGTGAATCCTTTCAGAACAGGATATCTCTCGTAACCAAAAATCTCCGCCCAAAGCAGCTCTCATTTATAGCAACGTTCTGCTTCGAGCGGAGAGTTCCCCATTTACATTGTATCTATTTCCTGTTCCTTTTCTTGCGCAAATCTTTTCAGTTTTTCCATTGCTAGGGAAAATACAGCCTCTACGGAAATGGTTTTCATATCTGAGGTTTCTTTCCCTGCGCTTTCTGCTAACAGAACATCCGCGTCAGGATTCCCATACGGTCCGCTCCGATCCGGTAGCGTTGGACCGAATAATGCAATAATCGGTGTCTTCATCGCATTGGCAATATGCAGCGGCCCTGTGTCTCCGGAAATATGAAGCGCAGCCATTTCATCCAACGCAGCCAATTCCAGTAAATTGGTTTTCCCAATAAAGTTGACCGTGTACGAAGAAGGGGATGCACTTTGAATATCTGTCCCCATCTGGCTTTCTGACGCTGCGCCGGTAATTATTGTATATATGTGTTGCGCCGCCAGCTTATTTGCCAATTCGCCCCAGTACTCCACAGGCCACTTCTTATGGTCCCCTCTTGTTCCAGGTACCAGAATGACAAAGGGCCCGGAAACCCCTGCCGCTTTTAGCTTCTCCCGAATGGATTCTTTTTCCTTCTCGTGAGAACGCAGTGGAAATTCAACACGAGAAACGTCACAATGCAAGTATTCCATAACATCTAAGAGCTGATCAATGATATGTCCATGCCGATGTGCACCTTTAACAGGATGACTTACGAGAAAGCTCCCTTCCCGGGCATCTCCATAACCAATTTTCTCTTTTCCGCCAGACAGGGCGGCAATAAGCGCGCTCTTCGCAATCATCTGCAAATCGATAACCAGGTCAAAATGCCTGCGATGCAGTTCTTTTCGTATGGTTCCCAGATACGCCCAGTCTTTAATGCTTTTCCTGTCCACATAGAAAATTTCATTGATCCAAGGCGCTTCCGGCAGCAAAGCACTAAAAGCTGGATGCACGGCCCAGGTAATCCGTGCATCCGGATAGGTACGACGTAGCACATACAGCGCAGGCAGAGCGTGCACCACATCCCCCAAGGAACTCATTTTGACAATCAGTATATTTTTATACGCCGCTTCTTTCATCACTTTTGCCTTATCTTATTCTGAATGGTATCCCAAAATGCCTTTAAATTTGTCTCGTCAAAAAGGAACCCGCGAATGCCTGCCAGCTTTGCTGCTTCTATATCGCGAGGACTGTCGCCTATAAGCAGTGAATTCCCTCTATTGAGCTTGTATTTTTCGATAGCCCTTACAATCAGCCCTGGTTTTGGTTTTCTGCAGTCACAATCCAAGTTATACTCCGGCACCAAAGCCCCTTTCATATGAGGACAATAAAAAAATTCCGTGATGCTGCCGTGCCATTTGTGAAATTCCTCATTCATTGCCTCATGCAGGCGCTGTACATCCTTTTCACTGTAGAAGCCTCGTGCTACCCCGCTCTGATTTGTAACAACAAATAAAAGCCAGCCCTCTTGCGTAAGCCTCCCTACCAGCTCTCTGGCACCGGGCACCCACCGCACATCTTCCATGTGATGCACATATCCCGTATCTTCATTTAATACACCGTCACGATCAAAAAATACGGCTTTCTTAGATCCGTATATCATCAGACCAGTCCATTCCATCAATGAGTTCACAAATGCTGTGAGCACAGAGGATATGCATTTCCTGTATCCGTGCGGTACTGTCACTGGGAATCACCAATGCCACATCGGATAGTCTCGCCATTTTTCCCCCATCTTTCCCAAGAGAGGCTATCACTTTCATCCCTTTTTGATGTGCTGCCAAAGCTGCCTTGACTACGTTGGCGCTGTTCCCGCTGGTAGTAATTCCCCAGAACACGTCGCCCACATTCCCAAGGCCTTCCACCTGCCGTGAAAAGACATCATCAAAACTATAATCGTTCCCTACCGATGTCAAAATAGAGGTGTCAGTGGTAAGCGCAATCGCGGGGAGGGCCACTCTTTCCCGATGAAAACGTCCGACGAATTCCGCTGCAATATGCTGTGCATCAGCAGCGCTTCCACCATTTCCGCAGACCAATATTTTATGCCCGCCCTGAAGAGCCTCCGCACAGAGTTCCGCCATGTGTCCAACGACAGGAATAAGCTTTGTTGTCTTTTCTAGCAGCATTTGGTGTGCATGAAAGCTATTTTCTATTTCTGCCAGTTTCATAAACTATTTCTCCTTATTCATTTTCATCAACGCTTCCAATTCCTGCATAAAGCTGCCAATATCTTTAAATTCCCGATATACCGAAGCAAACCGGACATAGGCAACCTGGTCCAATTTACGCAGCTCATCCATGACAATATTCCCAATGCTTTCTGAGGATACCTCATGTGACGGGCTGTTTCTAACCAAGCGCTCCACCGAATTGACCACATTTTCAATCTGCTCTGAGGAAATATTTCGCTTTTCACAAGCACGGATAATGCCGCTTCTCAGCTTATTGCGATTGAAGCTTTCCCGTACCCCGCTTTTTTTTATGACCCGAAGTGGTGCCTGCTCCACTGTCTCATACGTAGTGAAGCGGCGCGCGCAGTCGATACACTGCCTCCGACGGCGAACAGAGGCACCGTCATCGGTATCACGAGAATCTGTAACCTTCGTGTTTTGGCTGCCGCAAAAAGGACATTTCATTAGTTTTCTCCTTGTATAAAAAAAGCCACACGGCATAGCAAATATGGTGTGGCATTTTATGCAAAAGCAGCTTTGCAGACAACTACCCTTTAAGACTTTGTATGCAAACAGACAACACTTATTTCTTTAAAAGGAAATCAGGAATGGTCATTCCAGTGTTATTCCCAGAACGTACCGTGCCACGCCCGATCACAGAGCCGCCGCCCATAGGAGCCTTCTTCTTGGATTCTTCAAATCCGGTAGCAATGACGGTAATCTTTACCATGTCATCAAGAGAGGAATCCACCGACGTGCCCCAAATAATGTTTGCATCCGGATCCGCCGCTTCGGTGATCACCTGAGATGCTTCGTTAATCTCAAAGAGGCCAAGATCTTCATTCCCTGTAATGCTGATAATGATCCCTTTGGCACCATCAATAGAACGCTCTAACAAGGGGCTGGAGATAGCCATTTTAGCGGCATCGCTGGCGCGGTTCTCCCCTGTACCGATGCCGATGCCCATGAGCGCTTCGCCCTGATCGCTCATAATCGTTTTTACATCAGCAAAATCCAAGTTGATAATGCCCGGCACTGTAATCAAATCAGAAATCCCCTGAATGCCCTGGCGAAGCACATCATCAGCAATCTTAAAGGCATCCTTAAGGGAGGTTTTTTTATCCACAGTCTGAAGCAGCCGATCGTTAGGAACGATCAGTAGCGTATCCACATTGACCTTAAGCTTCTCTATGCCTGTCATGGCATTTCTCATGCGGACTTTGCCTTCAAACGTAAACGGCTTCGTCACAACACCCACCGTGAGGGCACCGAGCTCCTTGGCGCACTGCGCTACAATGGGAGCCGCACCGGTTCCCGTGCCACCGCCCATTCCGGCCGTTACAAAAACCATATCCGCGCCCTGGAGCGCTTTTAAAATCTCATCCTTTGATTCTTCTGCCGCCTGCTCTCCCACTTCCGGTTTTGCACCAGCACCAAGGCCTTTCGTTAACTTTTCTCCGATTTGAATTTTACTTTCAGCTTCTGATTTTCCCAGAATTTGCGCTTCCGTATTTACTGCAATGAAATCAACGCCCTGCACCTGTGCATCAATCATGCGGTCCACTGCATTATTTCCGCCACCGCCTACGCCGATTACCTTGATTGTTGCCAAATCGCCCATGTTACATCCTCCTTTTATATTGCCTGCCTTATTCAAAAACAGAAAGGTTTTTATTCTATAAAATCATACTATATTTTACAATATTTTAGTAAAATACGCTATATTCTGTATCTTGAGAAACTATGTATAACGTTTAAAAATACTAATTTTCACTACTTTTTCAGCTTAATGTACGGTGAAGTCAGGCTGGCATCAATGTATTCCACCGAAAGCCCCCGCACTTTTACATCACTCACCATGTTTTCCGCCAATTCGGCCCGTTCCTTTATCGAACTTCCGTCTCCCAGGCGAATGGCAATGCCATCCCGGGTATAGGCAATAATATTGTCCTGATTTCCAATGTTAATTTCTGAAAACACCTGAATGCCCTGTATCGACAATACTCCTAAAAACTGAAGCGCCATCTTCACGCTTTCCCGGGTAATCACATCACCTAAAAGCGCATTATCCAGACTTACCCCCGTTATCATGGGAAAGTCCATTCCATGAATGGCAGTTCCCGTTTGTATGACCATGCCGTCCCTATCTAGGATCGCATAGCCTATATCCTTTTGAATGACCGCAATGGGCTTTCGCTCCGCAATGTGAACATCCACATAGGCAGGAAAGGAACGGCTCACTTCCGCCCTGTATATGCGTACATCTTGCTTCAGCCGTTCTTCAAAATCAGACGTATTGATTTGAAACACATTAATCGGTTCTGTAAGATTCCCATCAAAAAGAATATCGCCTCTGGTTAATGTTTCATTCCCATATATCCGTATGCTTCCTATAGAAACAGGGGCAAAAAAAAGAACGCTTCCCACAAACAGCAGGCTTCCTATCACAGACCATACATATTTTCTGACATGCATTTTATTCTTTTTTGAGGCATGACGCGGCTTCTTATGAACCGCTTTTTCTTCCGGGATTTGCGGAGAATCATTGTTAGCCCCATGCAGTTCTTTTTGAAAATCATCAAAGCTTTTAAATTCCGCCATACTAAATCTTTCCTATACTGGCCTCTTGTAAAAGGGTTTCACAGAGATGCGGAAAATCCATGCCAATGGCCTTAGCCGCTTGGGGCACAAGACTTGTTTCGGTCATTCCAGGAATAGAATTGGCCTCCAGCAAGTAAGGAATTCCCTGGGTGTCTGTTCTAAAGTCAAATCGCGCCACGCCGCTGCATTCGGCCGTTTGGTATCCTTGAATTGCCATTTGTTTCATTTCTTCCGACAGCTCTTCCGGAATCGGCGCCGGCACCAGGTAATCCGTGGCTCCTTTAGTATACTTGGAATAGTAATCATACGCATTGGAGTGGGGACAAATCTCAATAACCGGCAATGCATGGCCCTTTAAGACTGTCACCGTAAATTCTGAACCGCCAAGATAATCCTCCACGAGCATTCGCGGTTCCAGCGTAAGCACGCGATGAATGGCCGACTCCAGCTCCTCTTTCGTCCTTACAATCTCAATGCCTATTGTGGAGCCTTCACGAGCCGGCTTCAATACAAGAGGAAACGAAAAGCGCTGCTCAATGTCTTTCACTATATTCGGTATACCTGCTTGATGAAAATACGGATGGGATTTCGCCATTCGTATGCCCGCCGCTTTAAACAGGCGGCTGCTCATAATCTTGTCCATTGTAATTGCACTGGACAAAACACCGGACCCGGTATAAGGAATCCCCAGAAGCTCCAACATCCCCTGAATGGTTCCATCCTCTCCATATTTTCCATGAAGAGCCAGAAAAACAGTATCCACCCCGTACTCCTGCAGTTGACCCGCCAAATTTGGCGGGTCATATTCAATCAGAACCACTTGGTAGCCCAGACTTTTTAACGCGTTGTATACGGCCTTCCCGGTGCTTCTGGATACGTTTGCTTCTCTTGATGGTCCTCCAACAATGACTCCCACAAGGTTATCCTTGGTGATCATCTTCCGCTCCTTTATTTCTGAGCATACGAACGAGCTCTTCACCGACCTTATATATGGAACCGGCCCCCATAGTAAAAATCATATCGCCAGGCCGCGCATCCCGGTACAACACCTTTGTCAATTCATGCAGGTCTTTCACGTAGCATACGCTTTTTTCAGGATTATGGACTCGCACCTTCTCCGGAATCAACTGCCCCGTAATCCCTTCAATGGGTGCTTCCCCGGCAGAATAAATATCTGTGAAATACAGACGGTCCGCACTGTCAAAAGCAGCTGCAAATTCCTCTTGTAAAAGCTTAGTCCGAGTATACCGATGCGGCTGAAATGCACAAAGGATTCTATGGCCGCCAATTTCTTTGGCTGCTCCAAGGGTTGCTGCAATTTCTGTTGGATGATGCGCATAATCGTCCAAAATCCAGATGTCATTCACGTATGCCTTTGTTTCAAACCGGCGTTTCACCCCGGAAAAATCTGCCAGAGACGCGGCAATTACATCAAAGGGAATTCCGCAATACAAACTGGCAACAATGGCCGCCATCGCATTTCTCACATTATGCGAGCCTGGAATTTTAAGACAAACACTTCCCAGCAAGCGGTCGCGCTGATACACATCAAAAACCATTTTATGGTTATTATATCTTTTATTTTCTGCATGGTATTCCGCTTCGTCATTCATACCATAGGTAATGAGTCGGCCTTTTATGGAGGGCAGAATATCCCGCACATTCCTGCTGTCAAGGCATACAATTGCAGCGCCCATGGGATCCGTTACATGATTAACAAAGGCAGTAAAGGCGTTTTTTATATTTTCTATCGTACCATAGTAATCAAGATGATCATCTTCAATGTTTGTGACCACAGCAATACTGCTCTGGAGCTTTAAGAATGACCCATCACTTTCATCAGCTTCTGCAATGACATACCGTCCTTTTCCCAAGCAAGAATTTCCCCGCAGGTAGTCCACCGCTCCGCCCAGAACAATCGTTGGCTCCGTTCCTGCATCATGAAAAATTTTTCCTATCATCGCTGACGTTGTGGATTTGCCGTGAGCTCCCGCAACCGCGATACCTGCACCCCACTGAAACATGGCTGCCAGCACATCCGATCGATGATAGACAGGAATTCCCTGCTGTTTGGCTGCAGTCAACTCAGGGTTGTCCGGTTTAATTGCAGACGAAATGACAATTCCATCAGCACCATCAACATGCGATGCTTGGTGGCCGATATAAATCTCAGCCCTCTGTTTTTTCAAAAACTGAAGATAATCCGACTCATTCATATCCGAACCGGAAATCTTCATTCCCTTTTCAATCAGGATTTCCGCCAATGCCCGCATTCCCATGCCGCCGATTCCAATAAAATGCAGCCTCTGAAATTGTTGCAAATTCATACATATCCCTCTCATCTGTCTGCTAATGCCATCGCAATGCGGGCAATTTCCTCCCCGGCATGAATTTTTCTAAGCTTTTGACTGGATTCTGCCATGCTTTTCAAAAATTCCGGATCCTTTTTTAAATCTGCAATGTCCTGAATCAATTCTTCCGCCGTCAAATATCTGTCTTCAATCAGTTTGGCGGCTCCAGCCGCCACAAAGACGCGGGCATTATAGGTCTGATGATCTTCCGCTGCATATGGATAGGGCACCAAAATGGATGGAAGGCCTCTAGCTGCCAGCTCTGCCAGACCAATGGCGCCGGCTCGATAAATGACAAGGTCTGCCGCAGCCAATGCGGTAGGCATATCCTTCTGATAATTCACAATGCGGCTACTCTTTCCAAAGCGGCCATTTTTATTATCTATGCCCAATTCATCATTAACCCGATTAAATTCTTCGGTCCCGGTTACATGGTACAGACAAATGCCATCAGTATTAAAAAAATGCCGATGCACACCTATCATTGCCGAATTGATCGTCCGTGCTCCCCGGCTGCCCCCGGCGATAAGCACCATAAAAGAATCCGGAGCAATTTCCAGTTTTTTCCTGGCATCAAGTCGATTGGCCGCAAGAATTTCTTTTCGTATAGGATTTCCTGTATACACACATTTTTCCGGATAGGGAAAACGGGCTTTGGCCTCTTCGTAACCCAAGGCCACTTTGTCTACGTACCGGCTCAAAATCTTATTCGTAATACCCGGAATAACATTCTGCTCCTGAATCATGGTGGAGACATGGCACAGCGCCGCAGCCAGCAAAATCGGACCGCAAACATAGCCCCCTGTGCCAATCACCACATCAGGCTTGAAATTTTTAATAATTCTCCGCGCCTTCCAAAGACTGACCGCCGTCTTGGCCAATACCTTCAGATTCTCCGCCGTTATGCGGCGCTTCAACCCGAATGCGGGAAGGGGTGCAAACCGATATCCCTCCCCTGGAACAATTTTTGCCTCCATCCCATTGGGGGTTCCTACAAAAAGGAACTCCGCGTCTTCCAGCCGGGAAATCTCTCTGGCAATGGTAATGGCTGGATAAATATGTCCGCCCGTACCGCCGCCAGACAAAATAATTCGTTTCATTCTGGCTCTCACTTTTTTAGAATATTTTTACCTACAATTCCTATAATAGCGTTTCAACAATATTCTTAAAGTCACGCCCGCGCTCCTTATAGGAATGATACATATCATAACTTGCACAGGCTGGAGAGAGCAATACCACATCGCCTGCCTTGGCAAAATCAGAAGCCTGCCGTACCGCTTCCTCCATCGTGTGTACTACAATGACAGGAGAAATATGTGCTTGCGCAGCGGCATTACCAAACCTCGTTGCCGCTTTCCCTAAAAGAATTAAACACTTTATGTGCCTTTTGGCATAGGCCATAAATCTTTCCAGAGGAGTGCCCTTATCATATCCGCCGGCTATGAGAATCACCGGCGTATCAAATGCCCCCAGTGCCTTAGCCGTCGCATCTGTGTTGGTGGCCTTTGAATCATTGTAATAAGACACACCATGAAGCGTTCTTACAAATTCGATGCGATGCTCCAGGGAACGATACTCCCTTGCCGCCTGCCTAATGACGTCTATAGAAACGCCTCCCTGGTATGCGAGAAACGCTGCTGCCAGACAATCCTGTATATTATGTTTGCCGCGAATCTGCAGCTCATCTTGATTTAAGAGGAAAATGGTATTCGAATGGACCCTCAAAAAAAGCTGTCCATTAGCAAGAAAAGCTCCTTCCTTTACCTCGCCTTCTGTACTCAAATAGTATACATGAGCCCGCGCCTTCTCCGCGAACTCGGCAGTATACCCATCTTCCCTATTCAATAAAAGGCTCTCTTCTTTCCCCATATTTTCAAATATGCGCGCTTTTGCGCCCGCATACGCTTCCATGGTATGATGCCTCTCCATGTGATCTGGCGTAATATTTAAAATGGCCGCCGCTTTGGGTTTAAATTCATCAATAAATTCAAGCTGAAAGCTGGACAATTCCGCCGCGATGAATCCATCCGCAGGCACTTTTTCCGCCTCAGCGCTTAAGGAACGACCAATGTTTCCCGCTTCGGTGAAGGGGATTCCCGCTTTCTCTATCATGCTGCCCAACAGTGCAACGGTCGTTGTTTTTCCATTGGTCCCGGTAACCGCCAGCATGGGAGCCTTCGCAATCCGATAGGCCAGCTCGATCTCACTCCATACAGGAATCTCACGGAGAAGCGCCTCTCTCACGACAGGATTTTCTCTTGGAATCACTGGCGACACAATGACCGTATCAATGCCTTCCAGCAGGGATGGCTTCTGTTCTCCCTCTATGAACTGAACCCCAGCCCGACTCAAACTTTCTTTCTCATCGACACTGTCAATACCATGCAAATCAGAAAGCGTGATGCGGCAGTTCCGCTTTAAAAGAACATGGGCCGCTCCCAGACCGCTGATACCTGCTCCAAGGATTAAAACATTTTGCATAATGTCTCCCTTCCGTAGCTGCGCCACTACACATTTTCCGTTTCATCCATGCTTATGATTCTTCGACGTGTCAACCAAAAGCCACGGTCCATTAACAGGCTTAGCTCACGAGGAAAAAGAGCGTGATTCCTGCCACCGCCAGCTCAGTCATCCAAAATGTCCAGACCACCCGCACTTCACTCCATCCACCAAGCTCAAAATGATGATGAATCGGACTCATTCGAAAGATGCGTTTTCCTGTCAACTGAAAAGAGACCACCTGCAAAATCACCGACAGTGCTTCTACCACAAAAATAAACCCGATAAAGAGGAGCAGCAATTCTGTTCGTGTTAAGACAGAGAGCCCTGCCAGTGCCCCACCCAAAGCCAGTGATCCCGTATCACCCATAAAAATTTTTGCCGGGTAGTAATTATATAATAGAAAGCCTGCACAGCATCCAGCAAGGATGAAAGAAAATGCGCCGATGCCGCTCATGCCGCCCATACCACAGAACAACCCATAGGCCAGGAAAGCAATGACACAGCATCCCGCCGCCAAGCCGTCCAATCCATCCGTCAAGTTCACTGCATTGGATGTTCCCACAATGACGATAACCACAAAAGGATAGTAAAACCAGCCAATGGCTGCATCCATCCCGATAAAAGGAAGAGAAATCGCTGTCGGCAGGTGTAAATATTCTACACATCCATAACAAAATGCAATGGAAAGAAGAAGCTGTCCTGCTATCTTCTGTTTGGCTGTCAATCCTAGATTTCTTTTTTTCTCCGCTTTAATAAAATCATCCAAAAATCCCAGTAAGGCATGTCCAAAGGTAATTAAGATCAGGAAAAATATAGTGGGATCTATGAGCTGATTCCAAACGAGCACAAGAGCTGCCGCCGCAAGCATAAACAGCCCGCCCATGGTAGGCGTGCCTGCTTTTATGCGATGCGACCTCGGTCCCTCCTCACGGATGGATTGGCGGGCTTTATGCTTCTTCAACAGGGGAACGGAAAAGCTCCCTAAAAAAGCGGTAAGCGCCAAGGCTTCCAGAAAATAAATCACATCCATTTCTCCCATACTCAATCTGCCGCTCCTCTCCAGAAATCCGGAATGGTTTCCATATGCACCGCATGTGAGCCTTTAATCAGAACCGCATCCCCTTCCTGGATTTCTTTGCGTAAGTACATTCCCGCTGCCCGGCAGTCGTCAAAGCAGACCACATGAGAAAGGCCGGCTTCCTTGGCCGCTTCCGCATACAGTCGTGCCAGCGAACCAACCGTAATCATTTCATCAAAATGATATAAGGCTGCTTTCCTTCCGATTTCACGGTGCATCTCTTCTGCATACACGCCGAGCTCAAGCATGTCTCCAAGAACGAGCACGTGTCTTTTCCCAGGAAGTGACGCAAAGGCCTTAAATGCCATATCCATAGAAAGAGGATTGGCATTATAACTATCGTTCAAGACCAAGACGCCGCAAATTCTCTCAATTTTCTGGCTGTCCCCCTGCAAAACAAACCCAGCCAAGGCGTTCCGAATCTTTTCCACAGGCACACCAAGGAGATGGCCGACCGCTACAGCTGCCAATGCATCATACACATTGTGAATTCCAACCATGGGCAAGTAAACCGGAAAGGATTCCCCTAATTTTTGGCATTGAAATTTTACGGCCCGATCCAGCATTTCAATTTCCGCTGCCGATACCTGCCAGTCTTTTTTCACTCCGTAAAAAAAGACCTGTCCACAAAAACAGTCCGCCATGGAGCGAACAAAATCATCGTCCCCATTAAGCACTGCAATCCCCGAAGGAGGCAACGCTTGAATAAGCTCACCTTTCGCCTTTGCAATATTTTCCTGGCTTCCTAAAATGCCAATATGCGCATTCCCTACATTGGTTATCACGCCGATCGTAGGACGCGCAATGCGGCAAAGCTCTGCAATCTGGCCTGCGCCCCGCATGCCCATTTCTACTACGCAGACTTCATCCGTATCCGTTAATGACAGTAGTGTTCTGGACAAACCAATCTCATTGTTAAAATTTTTCTCCGAATATCGCACCTGCCAGACCATTCCCAAAACAGAAGCAATCATTTCTTTGGTTGTCGTTTTTCCGTTGGAGCCCGTCACAGCAACTACGGGAATAGAAAACCGGCATCGATGAAAACAGGCCAGCTGTTCATAGGCCCGGAGCGTATCCTCCACGGCAATGACGGTCATGTCTTCCCCTATCTCTTTTTCGTCCATAGGTTCCGAAACAATCACGGCTGCCGCCCCTTGGGCCGCCGCAGTCTTTATAAACCGATGTCCGTTGAAATGTTCTCCAATCAAAGGGACAAACAATTCATTGGCACGTATCGTCCTCGTATCCGTGCTGACGCCCCCACAGACATTTACCCTACCATGCTGAAGGATCCGCCCATTGACTACCTTTACAATTTCTTCCACTGTAAAAGAAGCCATATCATCCTCCCAACGCCTTTCTCACTTCTTCTCTGTCATCGAAGTGGATGGTATGATCCTTTAAAATTTGATAATTTTCATGCCCTTTCCCGGCAATTACAACAATATCCCCCGGCACCGCCAAATCAATAGCTCGGCGAATCGCATCCTGACGATTTATTTCAATTTCATAGTAAAAATCCCTTCTCTTAGCGGCCTCCTCTTCCACGCCTTTTGCTACTTCGGAAATGATGGATTTCGGATCCTCCGTACGGGGATTATCACTTGTCACGATAACAATATCCGCATAGGTTGCCCCAATCCGTCCCATGATTGACCGTTTCATCCTGTCACGGTCACCGCCGCATCCAAATACAACAATGACTCTGTTTTTCTTGATTTCATCTACCGTTTTTAAAATGTTTTCCAATCCATCCGGCGTATGCGCATAGTCCACAATAACTGTAAATGGCTGCCCCACATCAACCAGCTCAACCCGCCCCGGTACGGAATGAAAATCCTTGAGGGCGCTAAGAATCGTTTCCAACGAAACTCCTTCACTGAGGCAAATCGAAATGGCCGTCAGGACGTTGTATACATTGAATCGGCCCACCAGCTTTGTATATACCTGGTATGGTTTCCCTAAGTAAGAAACCGTAAATTCTGACGAATTGACATCAAATCGAACATTCGAGGCCTGCAGATCTGACGGCTTATCGATACTATAGGTATAAACCGGACAAGTAGAAGGATCCGCCACTGCCTGGATCATCGTATCGGCATAGTCTGCATCAATGTTGATGTGTGCTGATTTTTGCTGCTTCGTCTGCCCTTTTTGTGATGCACTTTTAAACAAAATCGCTTTGGCCGCCGCATAATTATCCATGGTTTTATGATAATCCAAATGATCCTCCGTCAGGTTCGTAAAGGACACATTATCAAATTCCACGCCTTCTACGCGTCCCATCATAAGCGCATGAGAGGATACTTCCATACATACATGTGTCACGCCGGCCTGCTTCATCTGGTAAAGCATTTTTTCCAGTTCCACCACATCCGGCGTTGTATTGTGCACAGGATATTCTTTATCGCCAATCAGCATATGCACCGTTCCGATCACACCGGTTTTATATCCTGCACAATGTAAAATATGAGCACAAATGTGAGTGGTTGTGGTTTTCCCATTAGTGCCGGTAACGGCAATTATACGCATATCTCTGGAGGGATAATCAAAAAAATAGGGCGTAACTTCCTCCATAGCCATCCTAGTATCAGAAACGTAAATGACTGTCGTGTTTTCAGACACTTCGACTTCCTTTTCCGCTACAATTACCGCCGCACCGGTTTCGGACGCCCGTCTTGCAAAGGCATGCCCATCCACATGGGCCCCTTCCAGGCAAATGAAAAGGCTGCCCTCGTGCACCTCCCTCGAATCAGAGGTAATGTCTGTTATTTCACGATTCAGATTCCCAATAACTCGCGTGTAGTTCATATGTGCCAGCAAATCCTGCAATGCTTTCATATTTATCACCTCAATCTGCGGTCAATAGTCTTCAATAAACCGCATTTATCATAGCTTAAAACCCTAAATGTTACAATAGCGGCCCCTGTATTGACAAACGGTATCCCATCAGCCATTACAGAAGCCGCCCTTTAACGTTTTTTACTCATGAATATTCGCCTGGTCCACATAGGTATCACTGGATCCATATAACGCATGCGTCGGTACCATCATCCCTAATTCCGTCTCTGCAATCCGCTGAATACGGGCGGGCGATTCCATCCTAGCTACATCCAGCCGGGCTATTTCGTTCTGCTTTTCCAATGCAATGATTTCTGTCCTGAGCACCTGCATGTCATAGCTTTTTTGTGCCGCGAACCCGCTGATAAAGTAGAACACGCCGGCCAGAACTGCCAACCCCAAAATGATGATCCGGAAATTTCCGGAAAATATGCTTGGTACGGCATATTGACCTGTTGCCGCAATTTTATCTACATACGGTGCATAACGTCCTTCTGCAGCCCGAGTGTAGTTCAACATCTCTGCATCCTGCGACAACATACTCCATCCCTCCCTAAATTATAATTTTTCCACTATACGAAGCACCGCACTTCTCGCCCGCGGATTTGCTTCTATCTCTTTTCTACTCGGCCGAATTGGTTTAAACGGCTTCTTTATTTCCCGGTGATGATGACACACACACACAGGCAGACTAGGCGGACAAATGCAGTCCTGCGCCATTTCCCTAAAAACACGTTTTATGATCCGGTCCTCCAATGACTGAAACGTAATCACGCCAATTCTGCCGCCAGATTTCAAATACCGCACACAAGTACGCATGGTGTCTTCCAGAATTCGCAATTCCCCATTTACCTCAATGCGAATGGCCTGAAATGTTCTTTTGGCCGGATGCGGTCCCTCTTTCCTTGCTCCTGCAGGAACGGCCATTTTAATAATGTGTACCAGTTCCTTCGTCGTTTCCACAGGCTTTTCTTTTCTTTCCTCCACGATGAATTGTGCAATTCGTTTCGCCCAATGGTCTTCCCCGTAATTATATATAATTCGTTCCAGGTTTTGCTCGCTGTAATGATTTACCACATCATACGCAGTAAGCGAATTCCGCTGATCCATACGCATGTCAAGCCGTCCGTCATGCATATAGGAGAATCCTCTTTCCCCCTCATCCAATTGATGCGAAGATACCCCCAGGTCGAAGATAAATCCATCCACTTGTTCAATTTGATTTTCTTTTAATATCTTTTCAATATGAAAAAAATTATCCCGAACTAACGTGTATCCACACCGTATATCTTTCAGGCGCTCTTTGGCTGCACAGATGGCTTCTTCGTCCTGATCAATGCCTATAATGTGTGCATCCTCATTAACACGTATGGATAATGCATAGGAATGACCGCCCCCGCCAATTGTGCAGTCCACATAAATACCATCAGGCGACGTGAAAATCCCATTTGCCATTTCATCCAGAAGTACACTGACATGGTAACCATTCATCATCAAGCCTCACAAATTGAAATCCATAGGTAAATCCAGCGATTCAGCAATATCGGCTACGGACCCGCTTTGTTCTTCCGTACTCGTTAAAATATCCGGGCTCCAGATTTCAATCGTATCTCCCACGCCAATGATTTTTGCGTCTTTTCCCAATCCGGCATATGCCCGGAGATGAGCGGGAATCAAAATCCTCCCCTGTTTATCACATTCCATTTCAGTGCTTTTTCCGATGAGAAACCGCCTTAAGGCCCGCACATTTTTTCTCGTTTGCGGCAGGCGCTCCAGTTTTTCCTGCATTTGCTCCCAGCATTTCCTCGGATAAATGGTCAGACAGGTATCCAATCCGGGGGATAAAATAAAGACTTCCCCCAATTCTTCGCGAAACTTGGCAGGAAGAATCATACGACCTTTGCTGTCGATCGTATGGGAATATTCATTCATAAACACTTCTTCCTCACCCCATTCCACCACTTTTACCCACATTTTACCATAAATCCCCACTTAGTAACAACCAAATTCATGTATCTCCCCAATTTTTCTGAAGCCTCCTTCTCTCTATCCGTTTAACCACCTCTGCCGAATTCGCCATCCTCTGATGGTCTGCGGGACAACGCGTATAAATAATGTCTATCCACGGCCTGTTCAATAATTCCAGAAACTTCTCATTGCAAGCGAATAGGGGAGGTTTTCCCTCCCCTTTCACACCACCGTACGTGCCGTTCG
>CAZPLS010000014.1:0-27624 GCA_964587685.1 uncultured Dialister sp. | reverse complement strand
AAAGAAGAAAGAGGAACAATAAGGGAAAGACCAATCGGGAGACTGGTCTTTTTTTATGACTCCGGTTTGATGCGGAAAAACGTAGGAGTGATTATTGATATAGATTTTATACATAGGACAAATAAAATCATGCTATGTTGATGGAGCTGGGAATCATAAGTACAATAGTACACGAATAACTCTGCAAAAGTATCTGCAGAGTTGGCTGCAGGGATGCCGCGGGAGGAAAGAGGCCTCACCTCCAGGTAGGCGGAATCGGTCAGCAACAGGGAAGAGACGCTTCCCAAACATTGGGGGAAAAATGAATAACAACGACAAAGAACTGCACGAAGAGCTGGAGCGCGGTCTTAAAGCGCGCCATATCCAGCTGATTGGCTTGGGCGGCGCCATTGGTGTCGGCCTTTTTCTTGGGTCCGCTACGGCCATTGAGCTGGCAGGACCGTCGGTGCTGCTCACCTATATCATCGGCGGCATCGCCATTTACTTCATCATGCGCGCTCTGGGCGAGCTTTCCATTGCGTATCCCGTGTCCGGCGCATTCAGCGCTCATGCGGCTCGTTTTCTCGGGCCGAAATGGGGCTATCTCACCGGATGGACCTACTGGTACATGTGGACGGTCACCTGCATGGCGGAGCTCACCGCCGTCGGGATTTACATGAATTTCTGGTTTCCTGACCTGCCCCAGTGGGTGAGCGCTCTGGCGGCCCTCTTGATTATGACGGCCATCAATTTTATCGCTGTCTCTGCCTACGGGGAATGCGAATTCTGGTTCGCTCTCATTAAAATCATCACGATCATCTTCATGATTGTGTCTGGCGCGGGAATGATTTTCTTCGGCATCGGTAATAACGGCGTCGCTACGGGGATTTCCAATCTCTGGACCAACGGGGGCTTCTTCCCCAACGGCTTTGACGGCACACTGCTGGCGCTGGTCATGGTCATGTATTCTTACCTGGGCATTGAAATCATCGGTGTCACCGCAGGGGAAGCAAAAAATCCGGAGCACACCATCCGCCAGTCCATCAACGAGGTGTTCTGGCGTATCCTCATTTTCTATGTGCTCTCCCTTTCGGTCATTATGGCCATCTATCCGTGGAACGAAATCGGCCACATGGGAAGCCCCTTCGTCATTACTTTTGAAAAGTTAGGCATTCGCGGAGCAGCGGACATCATCAATCTGGTGGTCATCACCGCCGTCCTTTCGTCGTGCAACAGCGGCATTTTCAGCTCCGGGCGCATGCTGTACAACCTCTCTCTCCAGGGCAGCGCGCCCCAGTGCTTCCAGACACTGAACCGGCACCGCCTTCCCTGGGTGGGTATTCTTTTCTCCGCAGTGGTGCTTCTCATTGCTGTGGCGCTGAACTACATCATGCCAGCGGAGGTCTTTGTGTACATCACCAGCGTGGGTTCCTTTGGCGCCCTCTGGACGTGGTTTATCATTCTTCGGACGGAGCAGAAATTCCGCGCCTCCCTCACGAGAGAGGAGGAAAAACGCCTCGCCTTCCGCATGCCCGGCGCGCCCTATACGGGATGGATCACCATGGTATTCCTGCTCTGCGTGGTCGTCGCCTCCGCCTTCCATGAAAGCACGCGGGTGGCGCTCTATGTGACGCCCCTGTGGTTCCTCGTTCTTTTGATCGGATGGCGCTTCGTGGGAAAGAAGCAGAACCGGGGCAGCCGGAAGGTGGTGGACGTGGTGGCGGCCACGCAGAACCGGCCGGCAGACGCGTAATGCCTGTTTCCCGCTACTCCTTCTGATGGGCGGGATTTCTTGACAAATACTTTTACGGCCATTATAATGATGGAGTTGATAAATTCTTTTCGGAATCGTCCGAAAGAAGCGGTACATCCGCCGCCGCTGTCGGCAAACCATCCGATGATCGGTAAGGAGGTGCAACAGATGCCAGCCCCAAAGAGAAAACATTCGAAAGCCCGCCGCGATAAAAGACGTGCCAATTGGAAATTGACTGTACCCGGTCTCGTAGAGTGCCCGCAGTGCCACGCACTGAAAATGCCTCATCGTGTCTGCCCGGTATGTGGCTTTTACAAAGGCAAATCTGTCGTTGCGGCTCAGACAGCTGAATAAAGGAAGCCGGCAATACATCTCAGCAGAGGCTGGGGTGTATTTTTTTGCCCGAATTTGAAAGAATTGGGAAGAATCCATGCATGAATGGATATGATATGGTATAATCAAAAAATATAAACTGCCCCGCAGACAGAAACGCTGTGGAGGGGCAGAACATAGAGGAGGCTGAGAAGTATGGAAGGAAAAACATGGAAGGCCCTCGCGGCGGCCGGCGTTTTAGGGTTGGCAGCAGCGGGGGTGCTTTCCGGCTGTGGATCGACAGGTTCCTCTGACGGGAAGAAAAGGGTGGGTATTGTACAGATTGTGCAGCATCCCGCCCTGGATGATGCCAACAAGGGATTCACGGACGCCTTGGCGGCGCGGGGACTCACCGACAGTATTGAAATCGATCAGCAGAACGCCCAGGGGGATCAGTCCAACCTGCGCTCCATTGCCAATCGGTTTGTGTCGGGCAAGTACGCCCTCATCGGCGCCATTTCCACGCCGGCGGCGCAGGCTATGGCCAATGCCACTACGGAAATTCCGATTGTCTGTACAGCGGTGACGAATTATGAGACGGCGCGTCTGATGACGTCAGAGGCCGCGCCGGACGGCAATGTGACGGGTACATCGGATCGCGGACCGACGGAAAAGGAAGTGGCGCTGATTCGGGAGATTCAGCCGAATGTCAAGACCATCGGGATTATCTACAATTCCAGTGAAATCAATTCTGTGATTCAGGCGCAGGACCTGCATGAAATCTGTGAGCCGCTCGGCATTTCGGTGAAGGAGCTCACGGTGAATTCCATCAATGACATCCAGCAGGTGGCGGAAAGCTTTGCCGGCCATGTGGACGCCATTTACGTGCCTACGGATAATGTGGTCGCTTCATCCATTCCCACGCTGATGGGTGTGGCCAATGCAAGCAAAATCCCTGTATACGGCGCGGAAGTGGGCCATGTCCAGAATGGTGTGCTTGCATCGGAGTCAATCAGCTATTATGATATTGGATATCAGGCCGGAGAAATGGCGGCGGATATTCTGGAAGGAAAGAAAAACATAAAGGATCTGCCCGTGGAAACGGCGGAAACCTCTCATCTTTATATCAACAGACAGGAAATGGAACTGCTCGGCATACAGATACCGCAGTCGGTACTGGATCGGGCTGAAATCATCTGATGGAGAAGGGGAGGCAGGTACGGCGGGCATGCCCGTCCGTTCTGATATAGCGGGATCATCTCGCAGCGCGGAAGCGCAAAAGTAAAGGAGGAAAGTAGAATGGAAGGAAAAAACATGTGGAAAAAGGTATTGACGGCGGGTCTTCTGGGCGTCATGGCGGCGGGCGTGATGGCCGGCTGCGGAAACAGTTCGTCGGGACAGGCAGACAGCGGGAAGAAGAAGGTAGGCATTGTGCAGATTGTGCAGCACCCCGCGCTGGACGCGTCAAACAAGGGATTTACGGACGCGCTGGAAAAACGGGGACTGACCGGCAAGGTTGAAATCGATCAGCAGAATGCACAGGGGGATCAGTCCAATCTCCAGACGATTGCCAGCCGCTTTGTTTCGGGAAATTACGCGCTGATTGCTGCTATTTCCACGCCGGCGGCGCAGGCTATGGCCAATGCGACAAAGGACATTCCAATCATTTGCACGGCCATTGCTGATTTTGAAAATGCCAAGCTGATGGCATCAGAAGCGGCGCCGGATGCCAATGTGACGGGCACACACGATCGGGGCCCTCTGGACAAGCAGGTGGCGCTGATTCGGGAGATTCAGCCGGATATCAAGACTATCGGGATTATCTACAATTCCAGTGAAATCAATTCCATCATTCAGGCGGAACGGCTGACGGAGGAATGTGCGAAGTACGATATCAATGTGGTGGAAGTCACGGTGAATTCCATCAATGATATTCAGCAGGCTGCGGAATCCTTCCTGGGCAAAGTGGATGCCATTTTCGTGCCCACTGACAATGTGGTGGCTTCCTCCATTCCCAACCTGATGGCAGTGGCAAATCGGGACAAAATTCCTGTGTACGGCGCGGAAGTGGGCCATGTGGAGACAGGCGCCTTCGCATCTGAATCCATCAGCTTCTACGATATTGGCTACCGGGCCGGAGAAATGGCAGCGGACATTCTGGAAGGGAAAAAGACTGTGAAGGATTTCCCCGTGGAAGGTGCGGCGCAGTCGACGCTGTATATCAATAAGCAGGAAATGGAGCAGCTCGGCATAGCGGTGCCGCAGTCTGTGCTGGACCGGGCGGAATTGATTTGAGGCGTCGGTCCTGAGAAAAACGGACAATAGGGATATATCTCATATAAGGAGAGGAAGTTTATGTTTGATCTTGCCGTATCGACCATTGCGCAGGGATTGATGTGGTCTATCCTGGCGCTTGGCGTGTTCCTTTCGTTTCGCGTGCTGAATGTGCCGGATATGACCTGCGAGGGGAGTTTCCCCCTGGGCGGGGCCATTGCGGCGACGATGATTGCCGGCGGCATGTCTCCGTGGGTGGCTGTTCTGGCTGGTGCGGCGGGAGGTATTGTGGCAGGTACCGTTTCAGGCATTCTGTATACCAAATTGAAGATTCCTGCCATTCTTTCCGGCATACTGACCATGATTGCCCTGTATTCCATCAACCTTCACGTGATGGGCAAGGCCAATATTTCCCTGCTTCGGACGGATACGATTTTCACGATTACGCAAAAGGCACTGGACGTGAGCCAGGGGACAGCAGCGTTCCTGCTGCCGGCCGCCATTATTATCCTTCTGGGCGTGGTCATCTACTGGTTCTTTGGAACGGAACTGGGCATGTGCATCCGGGCTACGGGGTTCAACGTGGAAATGATGCGCGCCCAGGGCGTAAACACGGATACCATGATCATTGTGGGGCTTTTCATCAGCAATGCGCTCATCGGGCTTTGCGGCGCGGTGGTAGCTCAGAACAATGGATTTGCGGATGTGGGGATGGGCATTGGCACCATCGTTATCGGGCTGGCCTCCGTCATTATCGGTGAAGTGCTTCTCGGCGTAACGACATTCAAGGGATCGCTTTTTGCCGTCGTTCTGGGGTCGGTGCTCTACCGCATTGTCATCGCGGTGGTGCTGTTCATGGGGATGCCGCCGAATGATTTGAAGTTGTTCACAGCGGTGCTCGTCATGGTCGCGCTGTCCATGCCGATGATTAAAGAGAATCTGAATTTGAGAAAGGCGGGCTGACCATGCTGCAGGTTTCACATATCAGCAAAACCTTTTTCAAGGGAACGCAGAATGAAAAGAAGGCGCTTATCGATGTGTCGCTTACACTGAATGACGGGGATTTCTGCACGGTGATCGGCGGCAACGGAGCAGGAAAGAGCACACTCCTGAACAGCATTTCCGGCGCGTATATTCCCGATGCGGGCACGGTGGAAATTGACGGGCAGGACGTGACAAATATGAAGGAATACCGGCGTGCGAAGTACATTGGCCGGGTATTCCAGGATCCCATGAAGGGAACGGCGTCCGGCATGCAGCTGGAGGAAAATCTGATTCTGGCGGCGCGGCGCGGGGAATCCCGGCGGCTGCGCTGGGCTTTTGGCAAAGGGGATCATGATCGATTCCGCGACATGCTGGCCCGACTCGATCTGGGACTGGAAAACCGGCTGGAGACGCGCATCGGCCTTCTGTCCGGCGGTCAGCGACAGGCAGTGACGCTTCTCATGGCGACGCTGAAAAAGCCGCACCTGCTGCTTCTGGATGAACCGACAGCGGCGCTGGATCCGAAAACGGCGGAAAAAGTGCTGAAGCTGACCGATGATATCGTACGGGAACAGCAGCTGACCACGCTTATGATCACGCACAACATGCGTGACGCTCTCCGCTTCGGCAACCGGCTCATCATGATGAACAGCGGCCGTATCATTGCGGACTATACGCCGGAAGAGAAGAAGCAGCTCACCATAGACATGCTTCTCAAAAAGTTTGAAGAAACGGCTGACGCCATCAGCGACCGGATTATGCTCGGGAACTGAGGACAGAGGTCGAACCGATACATACATCCCCTCAGGATGCAGAATAAAGCTTGCACCGGGGGATGTATTTTTTTTGTGACAAAAACGGCATGGCAGGAGGTCAATACAAAACGCCTTTGGATGGAGTCCAAAGGCGTTTTGTATTGGAGATTAAATGGTATTCTGTGAACCGAGAACGGCGGTGATTTTATGCTTGACCATGTCTTTTACGGCCTGCCGCGCGGCTTTGAGGTAGGAGCGCGGATCAAAGTTGGCAGGGTTTTTGACGAGACTTTCCCGGATGGCGCCGGTCATGGCAAGGCGGATATCCGTATCGATGTTGATCTTGCACACTGCCATGTGGGCTGCTTTGTTCAGCATGTCCTCGGGCACGCCCTTTGCTCCCTCCACGTGGCCGCCGTATTCATTGCATTGCTGCACGAATTCCTGAATGACGGTGGAGGCGCCGTGGAGAACAATGGGATAGCCAGGCAGGAGCAGGCCCACTTTTTCGAGACGTTCATAGTCCAGATAGGGATCGTCTTTGTACTTATAGGCGCCGTGGCTTGTGCCAATGGCGATGGCCAGAGAATCGCATCCCGTGAGAGCCACGAATTCCGCCGCCTGCTCCGGATCGGTGAACAGGGCGTCCTTGGCGTCTACGCTCACGTTGTCCTCCACGCCGGCGAGACGGCCCAGCTCGGCCTCCACAACGACGCCCTTGTCATGGGCGTATTCCACTACCTGTTTGGTCAGCCGCACATTTTCCTCGTAGGGATGCTTCGAGCCGTCAATCATGACGGAGGTAAAGCCGCCATCGATGCAGGCCTTGGCAATTTCAAAGGTGGAACCGTGGTCCAGGTGAAGTGCGACCGGGATATGGGGATACTGGGCGCAGGCCGTCTTCACGAGGTCCACGATATAATTCTGGCCTGCATAGGTGCGTGCCCCTTCCGAAGCCTGGAGAATGACCGGGGACTGCTCTTCGTCGGCGGCTTCCATGATACCCTGAATGATTTCCATATTATTTACATTGAATGCGCCGATAGCATAGTGGCCCTCGTACGCTTTTTTGAACATTTCCTTCGTTCCCACAAGCGGCATGGTGATTCCTTCCTTTCTGCATACAATTATGCGGACGCCCAGCAGTGAGGCTCCTGCTGTGAATGGTGTACACTCTTATTTTATAAAACGTGGAAATTAGTGATGGAGAAACTCTTTTCTGTATAAAAGGTTTCAAATAATAAGAAAGAGAAAACTCTTTTTATATTATACAGAAAGTAAGTTTTTTTTCCAGTATGGATAGGCGAATTTGAGAATCTCTATCAAGAAGAGATGAAGAAAGAAAACCGACGCCGGAGCGGTGCAGCAGTCAGGCTTTATTTTCCTGTCTTGTCAGATGGCTGCCGGGCGTTCTGGTAGAAATCAATTTTGTGATTGATGAGATGCATCATATCCTGGAGTTCGTCTATTTTCCTCACGAGCACAGACTGCTGTTCCGTGAGGATGGCAAGGCGTTTCTCTGCCGTGTCGTTCGTTCCTGCCGGGAGAGCCATAAATTCGCGGATCGCCTGAAGGGATAGGCCCGTTTTTTTGAGGCACTGAATGAGACGGATGCTCGTAAAGTCCTCATCCCGGAAAATGCGGGATCCATTGGGGGTGCGCTGCAGAAAGGGGAGGAGTCCCTCTTTGTCATAATAGCGGAGCGCGGACGGGGCAAGACCGAGAATACGGGCTGCTTCGCTGATACTGTAAGTCATGGTATACCTCCTATAACTATTTTTAAAGAGTCTTATCTTTATTATGAGTGTTAAGAATAATGCCGTCAATGCAATTTCAGTATCGATTGTATGCCTGCTTGGAATAATCCGGTATGTCAATCAAGTATTGGAGCTTTCTGGCGGATTGCTTTACAGTAAAAGCATAAAGGGTACTTTCGGATTGGGTATAAAAGGTAAAGGAGGATGTATATGACAAAAGAGGAAGAATTGCAGCATGTATCGCCCTTTCCCGCGGGGATCAAAAATCCCTATGGAGAATTCTTTGACGGCCAGAGCTACCTGGCTATGCTCGTACAGGGTGCGGTGAATGTGGCCAACGTGACCTTTGAACCGGGATGCCGCAATCACTGGCATATTCATCACAAGAGCGGACAGATTCTCATTGTCACCGGCGGCCGGGGTTACTACCAAGCCTGGGGAGAGGCGCCGCAGGAGCTCCACCCGGGCGACGTGGTGAATATTCCCCCGGAGGTGAAGCATTGGCACGGCGCGGCGCCGGACAGCTGGTTCAGCCATATTGCGGTGGAAGCGCCGCAGGAGGGCTCGGGCAGCGAATGGTGCGAGCCCGTTTCAGAAGAGGAATACAGTCGGTTAAAATAATGAATTGGTAACCATATTATTTTCTTTATTTCAAGGAGGAAGAAGATGAGAAAAATCGTTCTGGCGGCGGTTGCCGCAGCAGCTGTTGTATTCAGCGGTGTGACGTCCATGGCAGCGGATGAGTCCGCTCTATCCAAAAAGGAATTGGCCAGCCAGGTCTCTGTGTTCCCCGTAGGGGAGGAGAATCCCTACGGCGCCTACTTCATCGGGCAGAGCTACCTGCAGAGGCTCGTCACCGAAGGCGTTCCCATCGGCAATGTGACCTTTGAACCGGGATGCCGGAACAATTGGCATATTCATCATAACAACAAACAGATTTTACTGGTCACCGGTGGCCGGGGCTTCTATCAGGAATGGGGCAAAGCGCCGGTGGAGCTCCTCCCCGGCGATGTGGTGGAGGTGCCTCCGGAAACGAAGCACTGGCACGGCGCGGCGCCGGACAGTTGGTTCAGCCATCTGTCGGTGGAAGCAGCACAGGAAGGGGCTTACAATGAATGGCTGGAACCGGTGACGGATGATCAGTACAGCCAGGTGTGGTAACGGTAAAATCGAAAGTATGAGGGCAGGACGATGAAAAAACTGTGGATGACAGCTGCCATGGCGGCGGCGCTGGTCGTATTCGGCGGCGCGGCGCAGGCGGCGGAAGGAGATATGGCTATGGATCCGACGAAATTGACGGCAGGGCCGTCTAAAATTGTACAGACCGCGGGGCGTGAAGGCCTCGGGGAATTTGCACCGAAATTTGCGGAGCTCAATGATGATGTCCTCTTCGGTGAGGTCTGGTCGAGAACGGACAAGCTGTGCCTGCGAGACCGGAGTCTTGTCACGGTGATTGCACTCATGTCGAGCGGCATTCTGGACAGCTCGCTCAAGTATCATATTGGCGAAGCAAAGAAAAACGGTGTCACTGCGGTGGAAATGTCGGAAGCCATCACGCACGCTGCATTCTACGTAGGCTGGCCCAAGGCCTGGGCGGTGTTCCGCATGGCCAGGGAGGTCTACGAGGAGGCATAAGCGCCGGCAGGAAAAAGGCACGGATTTTCATTGTCCGTGTCTTTTTCTGTGTCCGGGAATGGTAAAATAAAAGAAAAACTGCATGGAGAGGTAGGAGGTATTATGAAAATACTGACGCTGTACTATTCGAAGAGCGGCCATACAAAGCAGGTGGCGCGCCTCATACAGGAGACCGTGGGGGGAGACATGGCGCCGATCCGTACGAAACGGAGCTATTCCGCATCCTATCCCATTGCGGTGATTCAGGGAGGTCTTGAAAAGCTGCGCGGCGCCCGGCCGGAGCTGATGGGGCTTCCGGTGGATCCTGCGGCGTATGATGTGATTTTCCTGGGTGGACCGGTGTGGTGGTTTACCATCGCGCCGGCGCTGAAGTCTTTCCTTGAGAACTATGATTTGACCGGAAAAACGGTATGTCCCTTCCTGACGAGCGGCGGACAGCCGAAGGATTCCTTCCGGGATTTGGAGGCGCTTTGTCAGGGCCATGTGAAAGAGGGTTTTCATGTGTATTTCAGAAAAGACGACATGCGGGCGGACATTGAGGAGCTCCGGAAATGGGCGGCCCGGTGCGTGGAAGAGGCCCGTGTATGAGCGGTCGAAAATGGCACAGAAGCTTTAAATTCACCGCCGCCGCGCTGGTGGTGATGGCTGCAGGGCTTGGATTTGTATGGCTCGAAGGAGAGCCTCCTGAGGAGCTGGATGTGACTATGGCGCCGGCGGCGCTGCGCCAGGTGGTGGGGGCAGACAACCGGAATGAGCGCACCATTATGTGGCAGGGTGATACAGAGGAGCCCATCATCGTGGAGTACCGGAAGACGGGAAGCATGGATATTAAGGGCGCCCAGTCCTACGTCCAGTGGGTGGAGGGCAATCAGGGAGAGCCGGACCGCTATGTTTACGAGGCTTATCTGAAGGAGCTGGAGCCGGGCGAGGCCTATGAATACCGCACACGAGCAGGGCGCAGGGCCAGTCCGTGGTATGCCTTTACGGCTGATGATGGGGGCCCCTTTAAGGCGCTCATTTTTCCGGACACGCAGTGCGCGGATTACAGTGTGTGGGCCGGTGTGGCCGCGGCGGGGCTCAGCAAAGCCCCCGATGCGGAACTTTTCATCATGATGGGAGACTTGGTGGACTGCGGGCAGGACGAGCACCAGTGGCAGTCCTGGATGCAGGGAGCACAGGGGCTGTTTCGCACGATGCCCATTGCTCCGATCATGGGCAATCATGAGGCTTATTCGCTGAACTGGCAGATGGCGGAGCCGGACCGCTTTCTCACCCATTTTGCACTGCCCACAAACGGCGATACCTCCATGCCAGAGCTGTTTTACTCCTTTGACTGGGGGCCGGTGCATTTTGCAGTGCTGAACACGCAGATGCAGGAACTGGCCGAGTGGTATCCTGACCTGCTCGAAAAACAGCAGGCCTGGCTGGAGAAAGACCTGGCCAGGACCGAGCAGCCATGGAAAGTGGTACTTATGCACAAGGATGTGTTGCAGTATCGCATCGCATCGAGACCGGAACGGCAGGAGGGCTTCTCTCCGGAAGGTGATGCCTTCATGCCCATCTTTGACCGCGCCGGGGTGGATGCGGTGCTGACAGCCCACCTGCATACATATCGGAATCGCGGACATATTCGTCATTTTCAGCGGGATGGCGGGGGGCCGCTGTACATTCTCACCGGTGTGGCCGGCGACGTGCGCTATCCCAATCTGTGGACGGATCATGCCCTGGATGTGACTGTGGCGCCGCAGCCGGAAACGGACAATTTCCTCACCATGGAGGCGGATGAGCATACGATAATTTTCCGGGCATGGCTCCCGGATGGCACGCAGATCGATGAGGCCGTGCTGGAAAAATAAATTGACGGAAAGAAGATCGATAAAATGGTAATATTCGGTCTTCTTTTTTTCTATGTTGACGATTGGGCACTTGCTATATAAAATAGGTTCATATCATTTTGAAGAAATATGGGGAAGGAATACCTGCGAGTGGAAAGAAAGGACTGATACAATTTGGCAGAAACGGCTTGGGCACTCATTCCGCCGGTCATTACCATTGCGCTGGCGCTCATCACGAAGGAAGTGTATATGTCTCTGGGCATCGGTATTTTTGTGGGAGTATTCATGTACAGCGGATTTGATTTTCTTCAGTCGGTGGACACAATGTTTTCCATCATGGGGAAATCCGTTGGAGATAATGTAAATATTCTGGTCTTTCTTGTGCTGCTCGGCATCCTCGTGGAGGCGATTTCCCGTTCCGGAGCGGCAAGGGCTTATGGCGAGTGGGCGGTCAAAACCATTCGGAGCAAACGGAGCGCCCTGTCTGTAACGGTGATTTTAGGCCTTCTCATTTTTATTGATGATTATTTTAATTGTCTCACCGTGGGCACGGTCATGAGGCCGGTGACGGATAAGTTCAAGATCACACGGGCCAAACTGGCGTACATCATTGATGCGACGGCTGCGCCGATCTGCATCATCGCGCCGGTTTCGAGCTGGGCGGCGGCTGTGACCTCCTCGCTCCCGGCGAGTGCGGCCATTGATGGATTTTCCCTTTTTCTGCAGACGATTCCATTTAATATATATGCCTGGATGACCATTCTCTTCATGGTACTCATCATCTGGCGCGGCAGAGATTATTTTGCCATGGCTGAGTATGAGAAAAAAAGCGGCGGAGAATTGATTATTGCGGAGGAGTACCAGCAGACAAATAACCAGCTTCATGTGACAGGCAATGGAAAGATTATTGATCTCATTCTTCCTCTGGCCGTGCTTATCGGATGCTGTGTGTTCGGATTGCTTTACAGCGGCGGCATCATGGAGGGAAAGAGCATTTCTGATGCCTTTGCAGACTGCGATGCAGGCCGCGGTCTGGTTATGGGATCCTTCATTGCGATGCTTTTTACCTTCTTCTTTTACATGCCCCGGAGAGTCCTTTCCTTTCCTGATTTCTGCAAATGTCTGACCAGTGGGTTTGTGGACATGACCTCGGCCATCTTCATTCTTTGCCTGGCATGGACGCTTTCTGCGGTATGCGGGGAAAATTATCTCAATCTCGGTGGATATGTGGGAGGCGTTATCAGTGGAAACGCGCACATTGCCATGCTTTTGCCGGCACTTTTCTTCGTGGTTGCACTGGGACTTGCCTTTGCTACCGGTACTTCCTGGGGTACGTTTGGCATTCTTATTCCCATCGTGATTTCGGCGGTGGACCCGGCAAATGCGCATCTTCTTGTCATCACAGTGGCGGCTGTTCTTGCAGGAGCCGTGGGTGGGGACCATGTATCACCCATTTCTGATACGACCATTCTTGCCTCGGCAGGCGCGCAGTGCCATCACATTGATCATGTGAGCACGCAGATTCCGTATGTGATCGTGGTTTCGGTATGCTGTGTAATTGGCTATCTCGCAGCTGGTATTTTCGGGAATGGATGGATTGGGACGGCGACAGGCGCGGCTTGTCTTCTGGCTTTGTTTTTCTGCATTGACCGAAGAGCCTGTCAGAAGGAATCAAAGAATGCCTGAGTTATTTTAACGGATAAAAGCGATCATATCTGAAAGAAAAACCTCCCTTCGGCAGGGATTCCAAAACGTGTGACGTATGGAATGCTTTGCAGAAGGGAGGTTTCTTGTGGGTGAACGCCTCATTCTTAGTGTCAGAAAATTGATATCGGGATGTTTATCGGGAGGGCAGACCGGCCTGCTGAATAATGGAGGGAACGGCTGGTATGTCATTGATGGGGAGCAGGTGCACGCCTGCCGCGCCCAGGTCACGCAGACCGGCGGTGATATGGGCGGCGATGGCAATACCGGTTTCCCGGCCGCCTTCGGCCATCGCATCTTGCAGCGGTTTGGGGATAACGATGCCCGGTACCTTTTCGTGGAGATAAAGTGCCATATTGTAGCTTTTCAGGGGAAGAACGCCGAAAAGGACAGGAAGGCCCAGTTGGCGGGTGCCTTCAAGGTAAGCTTCGGCCTGGCGGAGATCGTACACTGGCTGGGTTTGCACGAACTGTGCGCCCGTCTTTTTCTTTTCACTGAGCCGGGTCAGCTCTTGGTCCAGGTCAGGCGCCGCCGGATTACCCGTGGTGCCAATGTAGAAATGGGTAGGCTGACTGAGGGGGTGGCCTGTCATGTCAAAGCCGCTGTTCAGTGTGCGGGCGATTGCAATGAGGCCGGTGGAATCCGTTTCGTACACTGCCCGGGCATCGGGATGGTCGCCGATGGCAGGGGAGTCACCCGTGAGGGTGAGGATATTATGCACACCAAGGGCGGAGGCGCCGAGGAGCTCCGCCTGCAGGCCGATGAGGTTCCGGTCGCGGCAGGTGAGATGGAAAATGGTTTCCAGGTGAAAGTCCATCTGAATGATATGAGCCAGCGCAATGGGGCTCATGCGGAGCTTGGCCATGGGGCAGTCCGCAATATTAACGGCATCAGCCCAGCCGGTGAGCTGCAGGGCTTCGTCCTCCGTTTTTTTCGGGGAGGCGCTTTTGGGGGGATCCAGTTCGACGGTGACGGTAAAGTGGTGCTGCTGATGCTTTTCACGCAGAGTAAGCATGCGGTTCTCCTTTGGGGGTATAATCAGAAGGTATGTCCGGTGAGGTGGTCTGCCTTGCGAATTGCGTCTATTCCGTCTTTGGCGTAGGCGTCCGCGCCGATTTCATCGGCATATTCCTGTGTGACGACAGCGCCGCCCACTATGATCCGGCAAGCGGGATAGACCTGGCGGAGGGCATCCACTGTTTTCCGAAGCTCCGGCAGGGTGGTGGTCATGAGGGAGCAGAGGCCGAAAAAGTCCACTCGTTCTTTTTCCGCCGCCGCCAGGACTGTTTCCGGGGGGACGTCCTTTCCCAGGTCGATCACGTGGTAGCCGCTGTTTTCCAGGAGGGCGGCCACAATATTCTTGCCCAGGTCGTGAATGTCCCCTTGGACTGTGCAAAGGAGGGCTGTGCCCTTTGCTTTCGTGTCCATGGAGGGAAGCAGCGTCTTCAGGGCGGAAAAGGCGCACTGCATGGCTTCCGCGGCCATCATGACCTGGGGGAGGTAGACCGTGCCTTTCCCGTAGCCTTCGCCCACCTCCGTCATGGCGGAGGTGAGGCCTTCGCTGATGATGGCGGCGGAGGAGAGGCCGGACTGTACGGCTTCTCCCATGAGGCGGGCTGCTTCTTCCTTTTCTCCATTCTTTACAGCGCTCCGAATCTGGTCGATGAGGGGGGCGTCACTGCTGCCTTGGGCGGGAGCCGCAGGGAGTTCCGTATGGGCGGCCTCGGCGATATAGTGGCGGGCACCTTCGTCATGGCCAAGGAGAAGACGTCCCGCGGCAAGGGCCTGCCGCATAGTTTCGTCCAGGGGATTGAGGATGGGCGCATCGATGCCGCAGGCCAGGGCCATGGACAGGAACGCCGCGTTCAGGCCGGGCCGGGCGGGCAGGCCGAAGGATACATTGCTTGTCCCCATGACAGTGGCGCAGCCGAATTCCTGCCGATAGAGCTGGAGGGTGCGGAGCGTCTGCCATGGCGCGTCCTTGTTTGACGCGGCGGTGAGCACGAGGGGATCCAGAAGCAGGTCCTCCTTCCGAAGACCGAAGGAGAGGGCCGTTTCTACCATGCGGCGAATGATGGCGGCTCGTTTCTCCGCGGTCTGGGGGAGGCCGCCCTTTTCGATGGGCAGACAGAGTACTGCAGCTCCGTATGTTTTCGCCAGAGAGAAGACTGCTTCCATTAGGGCAGGATCCGCGCTGACCGAATTGATAAGCGGACGGCCCGGATAGATTTTTACTGCCCGGGCGAGCACGGCGGGATCGGTGCTGTCTATGGAAAGGGGTACCGGGCAGATCATGGAGAGTTCGGTGATAATCTTCTCCATGGCCGCAGCCTGATCTATGCCGGGAATGCCCATGTTGACGTCGAGCATGTCCGCTCCGGCCTCCACTTGGGCGAGGGCATCCTTTTTCACGGAGACGAAGCTTCCCCCCTGGATTTCCTCTCGCATTTTCTTCCGTCCCGTGGGATTGATCCGCTCGCCGATGACAATGGGGGCATAGCCCGGCCCGGTGAATACAGTGTGCGTGCGGGATGTGAAGGCGGTGAAGGGCTGTATGGTCTCTCTTTTTGTATCCTCCGGCAGGCGGTCTATGGCGCTCCGGATGGCACGGATGTGAGCGGGGGTGGTGCCGCAGCAGCCGCCTATGTAGGAGACGCCTGCCTCAGCAAAGCGGGCCGTGTACTGCGCCATATCCTCCGCGGAAAGGGGGAAGTGGGTTTCTGTCCCTTCAAGGACGGGCATGCCCGCGTTGGGCTGGAAGATGAGGGGTTTATTCGTGACCTGTGCCATTTTGCGGGCGGTCTCGAGAAGCTTGTCCGGCCCGACGGAGCAGTTGGCGCCGATCACATCTGCGCCCATGGCGTCGAGAAGAATAGAAGTGGCTACGGGGTCAGTACCGGTGATGGTGCGCCCATCTTCCCCGTAGGACATCTGGCAGATGACAGGAAGGGAACAGGCGGCTTTTGCCGCAGTGAGGGCGGCGCGCATTTCCTGGATATCGATGATGGTTTCAATGATGAGACAGTCCGCGCCGGCATCGGCCAGAGCTTTGGCGAGGCGGTAAAAGCTGCTCGCCGTCTCATCAAAAGAGAGGTCCCCCAGGGGATGGATGAATCGTCCGGTAGGGCCCATATCGCCGGCCACGCGGATGCGGGGGGAGGCAGCGCGGGCGTTCTGTACGGCAGCCTCCGCGATGGCCTCCATCTTGTCCTCCAGTCCGTACTCTGCCAGCTTCAGGGGAGCGGCGCCGAACGTGTTGGTGGTAATGTACTCGCTCCCTGCCTCCGCGTAGGCCTGATGAATGCGCCGGACAATGTCCGGGTGGGAGAGATTGTAGTATTCAGGACACTCGCCGCCGGCGAGGCCGTAGGTTTGAAGCATGGTGCCCATGGCACCGTCGAAAAGATGCATAGTGTTCTCCTGAATGGGTTACAGGCGGGCGGGTTTGGCCCGAAAGGGACAGGAAGTGAGGCTGCACTGGGTGCAGTGATCCGGCCGGGGCGGTTCGCTGCACGGTGAGAGGCCAATCACTGCAGTGACAGATTTGCGCGGAATGAGCATGCAGTGGTCTGTCATGGAAATGCCGATTTCCTCCGTGCCGATGAGGCGGCACAGGGCGGGCTGCTGCGTAATTGGCCAGTCTCCGTAGCCCGGACTGTAGCGCCATGTGGCGTGCCGTCCCGTGCGCCGGGCCTCCGACTGGATGTAGCCGTCGAGCTGATCCGCGAGCTGCTCCGTAATGGCGGTGGCTGCCGCATCGAGGAGAAGCCCCTCTGTGTAACGCCCCGCCTGGAAATGGGCGGCGCTGGCTTCCTCAATGGCATCGCCAGCGGTCACGGCGAGGAGGGCGACGGCGACGGAGCGGGACAAATGTTTTCGAATCTGTGCGCCCTCCAGCACGAGGGGCGGCTCGGCGGAAAGGGTGCCTGTGCCGGCGTCGTAGGAGCAGAGCTGCCACAGGCCGCGGGGCTCCGCAAGGGCCGCCGCCTCCTGCATGGCGTCGCGGATCAGTATTTCCGGCGCATGGGGCGCTTTCGGAGGGAATCCGGCATAGCGCAGCATTTCGTCTTTGTCAATGCGGTACAGGGTGCCGTGAAATACAGGCATAGGCGCCTCCTGCATAAAAAAATCTTCATCCCGAAGGGACGAAGAGGAGCGGCAAAGACAAAGGGGCAGCCTGCTTGCGATTCTGCCGAATCATCCTGCAGCGGATGGCCCGGCGCCAGCTTGGACCGCGGAGCCGCCTTTAGAGCGATGGCCTTCGTCCGTATGGTGAATAATTCAAATATAACATCATGCCCATGGGCTGTCAATTTACGGGCGGTTCTGTATAATAAAGAACGCCGGAGGAGACAGAGGAACTATTGGCGTGCGAAAATTTTCCGTGCACGGCGGAAAAGAATACATCCGCCGATGAGTGAGCGGCTGTATGCCGGCGGTTCAGAAGTGCCTGTTCGGAGGAACAGAATCTTTTAATAATGGAGTGAAATAAAAGAACAGTCTTGACCAATTGATAGTCTCTGGTTAAAATGTATAGAATACTATTTAAGTGCAAATGCACAGGAGGAGAGTCATGATAGCTGGAGATGCAGCACGCCTTGAAGTGTACAAGGGACAGGTGTCGGAGAGAATTTACGAAGGCCTTGAAAAGGTGTGTGCCTTCGATTTTGCACACGCCGCTGATGGGAAGTACGAAATCCCGGGCTTCGGCATCATGTCTGTCGAATCCCCGGAAACGGAGCCCACCGCTGACCGTCGGCTGGAGGGACATCTCTCCTATATTGATGTGGTGTACCTTGTGGAGGGCGAGGAATGGATTGGGTATCTTCCCAAGGGCTCTGCCAGGGGAGAGACCGAAGCGTATCCGGAACGGGATTTGTATTTTTTTGAAGGAGCGGAGGAAGAAACAAAGATTCATATGTTGCCCGGTCGTTTTTTGGTATGTTTCCCGGAGGACCTGCACCGGCCGCTGTGCGCCGGCAAAGGCGGCCCCATGAAGATCCGGAAGGCGGTTGTTAAGGTCCCTGTCCATACGGATTGACGGAGAGTTGGAAAGAATATAAAAAAGTATAAGATAATTGATTTCCAAGGTTTACTTTGCTATTATAAAAGTTGGTTAGAATTAATTGCGTTTCTAGTAATAAGCGGAATCAGGTTGGGAGGAAGAGTATGAAATATAAGAAATGGCTCGCCGCATCGGTGCTGTGCGCGGCAGCGGCGACAGGCGTTTTTCTCGGAGGCTGCGGCGGACAGCAGGCGGCGCAGTCCGTTCCGGTAACAAAGGTAACCACTTTCCGGCCGTTCGTTTCCGATACGCCTATTGTCTATGAGTACACCGGCACTGTGACGGCTATACAGGAAGTGCCGGTGCAGGCCCGTGTATCAGGCACCATCATAGAAAAATACATTGACGGCGGTGCGACGGTTACGGAAGGGCAGCCGCTGTACCTGATTGATACGCGGCAGTATGAATCCACACTGGCCAGCTCGCTGGCGAACCAGGCGGAAAGCGGGGCCAATTATCAGAATGCGCTGGCAGACATGGCCCGGTATGAACAGCTCATTGCGATCGACGGCGTTTCCCGGCAGGTATACGATACGCAAAAGGCTATGGTGGACCAGTATCGTGCAGCGTATGACGCGGCGACGGCCCAGGTGCAGTTGGCCAGAAATGATCTGGACGACACCATTGTGCGTGCGCCTTTCAGTGGAAAACTGTCGATGGATGATGTGAATATCGGAACCTATGCCACGGCGGGCAATACGTCGCTGGTGACCATTTCCTCAACAGACCCGGTTTATGTGCAGTTTGATATGTCTGAAACAGAATATCTGGAAATGATGAAGAAAAGAAATGCGCCAATTGAGGACTGGGGCGCCAATCTGAAGCTTCGTTTGTCAGATAAGAGTATTTACAGCGAAAACGGACGTATTGTGCAGGTGAACCCGGGACTTGTGAGCGGCCAGCTGTCCATGAAAGCGGAGTTTCCCAATCCTACGGGACTTCTTGTGCCTGGCATGTACGGCACAATCGTCTCTGATACGGAAATTGCCAAAGATAGCATTTTGATCCCGACACAGGCACTGGTGCCGCTGCTTACCAAGAACATGGTGGATGTTGTGGTGGACAACAAGGTCAGCCAGAAGGAAGTTCAGCTGGGCGGCACTTTCGGAAACTACACAGTGATTACAAAGGGCGTCTCTCTCGACGATGTGATTATCGTGGAAGGCCAGGGCAAGGTGTATGTCGGGCAGGAAGTAGATGGGGATGAAATGACCCGGGAGCAGCTTGATGAGCAGGTCGCTCAGAGAGATACTGGCGCATAATTGAGGAGGGGCTATGGCAAAATTCTTTATTAACCGTCCTATATTCGCCATTGTTATCGCGCTTTTCATTACGATTGCCGGCTTTTTGTGCATGTTTACTTTGCCGGTTGACCGGTATCCGACGATCACACCACCGCAGATTTCCGTTCGTGCCAATTATCCGGGCGCTGATTCCAATGTAGTGGAGGAAACCGTCGCAGAAATTATTGAAAAGGAAGTAACCGGTGTCGAGGGCTTTGACAATATGAACTCGACCAGCAATGCGGACGGTTCGTATTCATTGACTGTGCAGTTCCTCACGGGGACAGATGAGGATATGGCCAATGTGCGCGTGCAGAACTCTGTACAGCAGGCAGATCCTTCACTTCCGGATACGGTGCGCACGCTTGGGGTGACCACAAAGAAATCTTCGGCGGATATCGCGCTTGTCATTGGGCTCACGTCTCCGAACGGCACATATGATGATGTATTCCTGAAAAACTATTTCAGTGTCAATTACCTGGATGAAATTAAAAACATCAAGGGTGTCGGTGATGTGCAGGAATTCGGTGCGGAGTACGGCATGCGGCTCTGGCTGGATCCGACTAAGATGACGCAGAACAATGTGACGGCATCGGAAATCCTGGCGGCAGTGGAAGCGCAAAACCAGCAGGTGGCGGCAGGCAGCCTGGGAGCTCGGCCTGAAGGAGACGGACAGGCATTCAAGCACACGGTCCGGGTTCGCGGACGCTTGACTACGCCGGAAGAATTTGGAAAGATCGTACTGCGGACCAATGATGATGGGTCTATACTCCATATGAGCGATGTGGCCCGCATCGAGTTGGATGCAGAAGATTATAACTTCATCAGTATCAGCGACGGGCTGAAGGGGTCTGGTATCGGCATTTCGCTGACTACAGGCGCCAATGCGATTGAGACCATCGGTGCTATCAAGGCAAAGGTGGAGGAAGATGCCAAAACATTCCCGGCGGATATGAAAGCAGAAGTTATCATTGATAATACGGAGTTCATATACGCATCCATCGAGGAAGTGGTGCAGACATTTTTTGAGGCACTGCTGTTGGTAGCCATTATTGTATATATATTCCTGCAAAACATCCGCTCCACCATCATACCTATGGTGGCGGTGCCTGTGTCCCTGCTTGGTACATTTGCATCTTTTGCTATCCTTGATTTTACAATCAATACGCTGACGCTCTTTGCCATGGTTTTGGCCATTGGGCTGGTCGTTGACGACGCGATCGTTGTTATTGAGGCCGTGGAGTATGAAATGCGCTACAATGGCAAGGAGCCGAGAGAAGCAACTCTTATTGCCATGGAGAAAGTGCAGAGTCCGGTTATCGGCGTCGCCGCCGTTCTGGCAGCGGTGTTTGTGCCGGTTGCATTCCTTGGCGGCGTCATGGGGATTCTGTATAAGCAGTTTGCACTCACCATTGCTGTATCGGTATTGATTTCCGCATTTGTGGCGCTGTCTTTGACCCCGTCGCTATGCGCGACACTGATGAAGGAAAAGAAAGCAGAAGCGGATAAGAGCAATCTGGATAAATGTTTTGATAAATTCAATGCGGCCTTTGACCGGATGGTCGAGGAATACGGAAAGATTCTGCGCCGTATCAGCAAGAAGCTGATACTTCCCCTGGGGGTTTTGGTCGGGTTGACGGCTTGCACAGGATTTCTGTTCTATCGTCTTCCCACGGCCTTCATTCCTCAGGAAGACAACGGATACTTCCTTACATCTATGTCCCTGCCGGAAGGTTCGGCAGCCTCCCGTACGGATCAGGCGGTGCGGGACTATATTGATTACATCAGCCCAATGCCGGGGGTTGCCCATTACATGGGGCTGACAGGCATGGATATTCTGACCGGTGGCCGCAAGTCCAGTGCGGGGACAGCCTTTGTTCGGTTGGAACATTGGGATGAACGGACTACGAAAGAGACCAATGTCGATTCTTATATTGCCAAGAGTTTTGCTTATGGCGCTTTGCACCCATCCGTGAATCTGATCGGGCTGAATCCACCTCCGATTCCTGGTCTGGGTCAGTCTGGCGGCTTTACGATCTACATTCAGAGCAAGGCCGGCGGCGGTACGGAAGAACTGAACAATGTGGCACAGGAATTCCTGGCACGGGCCAATCAGCGACCGGAAATCGGAAATGCTTATACGATGTTCCGTATGGATACGCCAGCCTATGATTTTGAAATTGATCGGGAAAAGGTGGCACGCAGCGGCGTGGACCTGAGTGATCTCTTCACCACTCTTCAGACGTTCTACGGAAGCGTTCAAATCAATGACTTCACCATTTTCGGCAGAAACTTCAAGGTAGTGGCCCAGGCGGACAGACAGTACCGCATGGACACGTCGGACAACAAATTCATTACGGTCCGTGACAGCAGCGGCAATATGGTGCCCATCAGCAACTTCATTACGCCGAAGCAGACCAGCTCCGCTGCCGTCCTGATGCGCTTCAATAATTTCCCCGCCATCAAGATCGGCGGTATGCAGGCTGACGGCTACTCCTCCGGACAGGCGCTGGATGCGTTGGAGGAAGTGGCGCGGGAGACACTGCCCAACGGCTATGCCTATGTGTTTGCAGAGACTTCACAGCAGGAACGGGAAGCTGGCGACAAGACCATCTATGCTTTGGCTCTTGGTATGCTGTTTGTTTTCCTGGCTTTGGCCGCACTGTATGAGAGCTGGAAGGTGCCGTTCACGGTTATCTTCGGCATTCCCACGGGATTCTTTGGTGCCGCGCTGGCAGCAACAGCCTTCAATGTTTACAATGATATCTATTTCCAAATCGGGTTGCTCACCATCATCGGGCTGGCTGCCAAGAATGCCATTCTGATCGTGGAGTACGCCAAGGTCCGCGCCGACGCGGGCATGGATGTGTACAAGGCGGCGGTGGAAGCTTGTCAGATTCGTCTTCGCCCGATCTTGATGACCTCGTTGGCATTCATTCTTGGTACGGTGCCGCTGGCGCTTTCCACGGGCGCAGGCTCGGTGTCCCGTTCGGAAATGGGCATCACCGTTGTGTTCGGTACGCTCTCCGCTACGGTCTTCAGTGTTTTCCTTACGCCTATGCTTTTCATAGTGATTGAAAAGCTACACGGATTTTCCTTCAAACGGCATAATGACAATGCCTGATTAGTCAGTAAAGACTCCGTTTCTCTCGGGAGGCGGGGTCTTTTGCATGGAAAGGAAGTCCGCAGGGGCAGAATTGCACGCCGCGGTCTGCAGTTGCCCGTGAATTTGTACCAGTCGTATGGGTGGAGCGTTTGCAGGTATGCTATAATAAATAAGAAATTTGACCGGCGCAGAGCGCCGAAAGAAGGAGAGATACTATGAATCAGGTTTTTGTTATCGGACATAAATCCCCGGATACGGACAGCATTGCGGCGGCGCTGAGCTATGCCTACCTGAAGCGTCAGCTGGGCATGGATGCGGTGGCCAAGTGTGCGGGTGAATTGAATAAGGAAACGAAATATGCCCTTTCTTATTTCAACGTGGAAGCACCGGAATATGTGGACCATGTGGAGGCAGATCAGCCGGTGATTCTGGTGGATCACAACGAATCGAAGCAGCGGGCGGACGGCATTGATCCCTCTCAGATTCTCGAGGTGGTAGACCATCACCGCCTGGGAGACCTGGAAACCCCCGGCCCGGTATTTCTTCTGTTCCGGCCCCTTGGCTGCGTAAATACCGTCATCTATGGGCTGTACAAGCTCCACGGCATCACGCCGCCGAAGGATATTGCAGGGATGATGCTTTCTGCCATCATTTCCGACACAGTGCTCTTCCGGTCGCCTACCACGACAGAGGAGGACAAAACGGCGGTGAAGGAGCTCGCTGAAATCGCTGGTGTGGACTATGAAGCCTATGGTATGGACATGCTCAAGGCAGGTGCGGATATTTCCGACTACTCCGAGGACCAGCTGGCTCACAATGATACGAAGGAATTTGAGGCGGGCGATAAGATTTTCACCTGCGGCCAGATTTCTGTGATGGATATAGCACCCATTGAAGCGAAGAAGGCTGGAATCCTTGCCATATTGAATAAAGAGAAAGAGGAAAAGGGCTATGCGGGCTCCTTCCTGATGGTGACGAACATTCTCACGGAAAACACGGATTTGTGGTACACCGACGGTGATGAAGCCACGGCAGAGGAAGCTTTTGAAAAGAAGGCAGAGGACGGGAAAATCTTCCTCCCCGGCGTCATGTCCCGGAAAAAGCAAGTTACGCCCTTCCTTATCAAGGTGCTGTCCAAATAACGGTATTTATAAGGGAAGCAAAGGAGACTCATACATGGCGCGCCATATATGAGTTTCTTTTTTGCAGAAGGAAAGCATGAGTTACTTAGACGAATTAAATGACGAACAGCGAGCAGCGGTGATGCAGATTGAAGGGCCGGTGCTCATCGTGGCCGGTGCGGGGTCAGGAAAAACCAAGGCGCTTACCTGCCGCATTGCGTACATGCTGGAGCAGGGCATCCGGCCCTGGCAGATTCTTGCCATTACCTTTACCAATAAGGCGGCGGCGGAAATGCGGGAACGGGTGCATCAGCTTGTGGGACCGGACGCGGACAAAATCTGGATGTACACCTTCCATTCCTTCGGCGCGCGCTTTCTCCGTCAGGAAATCGGCAGCCTGCCGCCTTATACGAATCAATTTACCATCTATGACGCAGACGATTCAAAGGTGCTGATCAAGCAGATTCTGAAGGAAATGAATCTGGACGATCGGCAGTACACGCCCCAGTCCGTGCAGGGCCGCATTTCCAATGCAAAGAACGCCCTCCTTTCGCCGGAGGCCTTTGCCAGAAGAGCGGCGGGGAATTTTCATGCCGAAAAGGTAGCGGAAATTTACGAAGCCTACGACCAGCGGATGAAGAAAAACAACGCCCTTGATTTTGATGATCTGCTCCTGCTGACCACAAAGCTCCTCGAACAGGAGGAAATCCGGAAAAAATGGCAGAATCATTTCCGCTACATTCTCATTGATGAATACCAGGACACAAACCATGCCCAGTACCTCATGGCAAAATACATAGCAGGCAGCAGGGAAAATATCTGTGCGGTGGGTGATGCGGACCAGAGCATCTATTCCTGGCGAGGGGCGGACTTGCGGAATATTCTTGATTTTCAGAAGGACTATCCCAACGCGAAGATTATCAAGATGGAGCAGAATTACCGATCCACAAAGGTCATCCTTGATGCGGCCAACGCGGTCATTCAGAACAATGTGAACCGCCCGTCGAAGCGCCTCTGGACGGAGAATCGGCAGGGAGCGCATATTCAGCACTATCATGCGGCGGATGAGAAGGAGGAGGCGGACTTCATTGCCAGGACCATGAAGCTGGAGCATGACGTGAACCATCGATCGTACAATGATATGGCGGTGCTCTACCGCATGAATGCCCAGTCCCGAGCTATAGAAGCGGCTATCAAAAACAAATGGATTGACTACACCATGGTGGGCGGTGTCCGCTTCTACGAACGGCAGGAAATCAAGGACATCATGGCCTACCTTCGGTTGCTTGCCAATTTCCGGGATGACGTGAGTTTCCGCCGCATTATTAATGTGCCCCGTCGCGGCATAGGGGACACCACGGTGGAAAAGCTGGCTGCCTATGCGCAGACCCTTGGGAGCTCCCTCTTTGAAGCGGTGATGGCGTCGGAGGATTCTGATCTGCCCAAAGCGGCGCGGCAGAAGCTGCAGGCATTCAGCTCCCTCGTTTTTGAGCTGCTGAACGCAGCGGCAGACAATGACATATTTGCGCTCATTGAGCTTATCGTGAAAAAGACCGAGTATGGCCGGTATATTCAGGAGGCAAAAGAGCCGGACGAACGAAAGCAGGATCGGGAAGCGAATATCGGAGAATTGTTCAACGTGGCCCGGGAATTCCAGCAGGAGAATCCCGATGGGACGCTCCAGGATTTTCTCGAAAAAACGGCTCTCGTGAGTGACACGGACGCCTATGATGAAAATGACGGCAAGGTGACGCTCATGACGATGCACAGCGCCAAGGGACTGGAATTTCCCCTCGTGTTTCTGGCGGGGATGGATGAAGGCATCTTTCCGGGTATTCGCTCCCTTATGGATGAAACGGCCCTGGAGGAGGAGCGACGGCTCTGCTATGTGGCCATCACGCGGGCCAAGGAAAAGCTCTATGTGACGAATGCGGACATGCGCACTATGTACGGCCAGCTGAAGCCCTATTCGGTGAGCCGGTTCCTCAAGGAAATTCCGCCGGATCTCATTGATGAATCTGAACGGGACGAGAAGGAGGAGCATCGAAAAGATGTACGCCGCCGCGCGGAGGCGCAGGCGGGGAAATGGGCCCTGTCCAATGCCTATACGCCGGCGAGACCGGCGCGGATGCAGGCGCGCCCCGCCGCTGTGTATGACTGGAAGAAGGGGGATGTGGCGGTGCATCGTCTCTGGGGGGAAGGCCAGGTGACGGACGTCATTGGCGAGGGAAAGAAAATGATGCTGAAGCTTCTATTCCCCGACGGCCAGGTGCGGCAGATCATGGTGGCCTTTGCGCCCATTACGAAAAAACAGTAAATAAACCCATGGAACATCTCCCGGGAAGGGCTGCGAGCTCTCCGGGAGTTTTTCATCAGATGGAGAGGGAAATCTCTGCCTTTGTTGCAGATAAGGAATTTTTGCGCCCCGTTTCCCTTCGCTCCCGGATGGGGTATGATAAAAAAAGAAGGGCATACAGGAGGCGTCTATGAAGATTAAAAAAGTCACAGCGGTATACTTCAGCCCCACCGGCGGAACGAAGGCCTGTGCGGAAGCCATCGCGTCAGAGCTTGCGTCGGATTACGGCACGGTGAATCTGACTTTCCCATACGAGAGGAAACAGGTCCACGAGTTTGGGCCGGAGGACCTTGTCATCATCGGTGCGCCTGTGTATGCGGGGCGGATTCCTGCCGTGGATGGCGGACTGTTTAGCACTTTGCACGGCAACGATACTCCGGCGGTGTTTCTTGTGAGCTATGGAAACCGCGCGTATGACGACGCCCTTTTGGAGGAAAAGGACCTCTGTGAGGCTCGGGGGTTCCGGGGCATAGGGGCCTCCGCATGGATTGCGCCGCACACCTTTTCCAGTCGCATTGGCGCGGGCCGTCCGGATGCAGAGGATCGGGAAAAAATCCATGCATTTGCCCAGCGCATACAAGTGCTCGCAGAAGGCGGCGTGCCTGCCGGGGCGGTGCTTGCTCTGCCGGGGAACCGACCTTACCGAGAGGTGCCTGCCATGCCCTTTCATCCGGAGGCCCCCCGGGGATGCATTCGTTGCCGCCGCTGTGTGTCCGCCTGTCCCGTGCAGGCTATCAGTCCAGCAGCGCCGGAGAAAACTGATGCGTCCAAATGTCTGGACTGCCTGGCCTGTGTTCGCGTTTGTCCGGTCCATGTGCGGAGCGTGTACCGCCCCGCCCTTTCGGAAATCTCCGCGGGCTGCGAGGAAAATTTTCTGTCACCCTGCCGGGAGCCGGAGTGCTTTTACCCGGAGGTGCCGAAGTCGCCGTCCTGATGGGCAGCAAGTAAAATGTTCAGTATGTATGAGGAGTAATACAAAGGAGGGAATGTTATGACATTGACTTTTTATGGCCACGCCTGCTTTGGTATTGATACAGGGAGTGAAAAGCTCCTGTTTGATCCGTTTCTGACCGGCAATTCCATGGCCTCTATCCAGGCGGAGGAGGCGGAATGTGATTACATCCTGCTCTCCCATGCCCATGGTGACCATTTCGGGGATGCGGATGCCATCGCAGCGAGAACCGGCGCGGCGGTCATCGCCATCCCGGAAGTGCTCGGACTCTTCCAGACGGAGCCGAAGACAGCCTATCCCATGAATCTGGGCGGCCGGGTGTGCCTGCCTTTTGGGCTGGTTACCATGGTGCCGGCACTCCACAGCGCCGGCGTGGCCGGCGGTGTGGCCTGCGGGTTTGTCATTCAGTTTGCCGGCGGGGTGAGTCTCTATTACTCCGGTGATACTGCCCTGTTCAGCGATATGGCACTCATTGGCAAGAAAACGCCCGTGGATTATGCGGTGCTGCCTATTGGAGATAATTACACCATGGGGCCGGAGGACGCGGCGGAAGCGGCAAAGCTCATGGGAGCCCGACATGTCATTCCCATTCACTACAATACCTGGCCCGTCATCGCACAGGAGCCGGAGCAGTTTGCCGAGCTTGCAAGAGCGACGGGACTTGCGCCGCACGTGCTGGCGCCGGGAGAATCACTGACGCTGGAGAAGTAAGGGCCGTTTACATACAGGGTGCTTGTGCATCCTGTATTTTTG
>CAZPLS010000013.1:0-27817 GCA_964587685.1 uncultured Dialister sp. | reverse complement strand
TTACCTATTATACCATACGTCCTATGTCAGAGAAACGGCCAGCCCTGGCGGTGCCATGTTCAGATGCCGTAGAGTACGCCTTCCATCAGCGCCGCATTGTCCATATGCATGAGGCCGGATATGGCCGCGGCCATACCAGCGGCAAAAAGGCAGAGGAAAAAGAGGGCCAGGAGCAGAAACGGAATGAGCGCCACGAGGAGCGCTTTCCCCGTGGAAAAGCCGTAATTTTCACTGATGGCCGTCACGTCGAGGAAAAAGCTCCAGAGGAAGAGGCATGACGCCAGAAACCCTTCCCCGAAGCCGAGGAGAAGATCCAGCAGTCCGCCGAATACGGTGAAGGCATAGGGAAACGCCGCGGCCATGAAACCCGCCGTGATGCCCTTGGCCGTGCCCCGGCCGCCCAAAAAGCCCGCGCAGTAATCTGTAACCGCACTGTGCAGAAACAGCCCCAGCCCCATGACCACCACGCTCACAAAATAGCGTGTCATAAATTCCGGTCCCTCCAGAACGGATGACAGGGCGAGAACAAAATTCACAAACAGCCACAGCAGGAGCGCCTGCTTCAGCTGTTCGCCCCGGGTAATCGTTCGGAGCGCCTGCCGGGGACTGACGAGGAGCTGGTACATTACATCGAGAAAATAATTCATGCAGCCCTCCTTATTTTACCACCGGCGCGCCGCCCGCGGCCTCTGACAGACGGCTTGTCATGCCGTCAGCAGCCAGGCGCCCCGCTTCGCGGAGCTCGGATGCAAACCAGCCCGACAGGCGGCCCGAGCCGCCGTAGGTCCTGACCGGAATGGCGCCGTCATCAAATCCGGCCATATTGCCGGCATGGTTGAGCGCGTCATAATAATTGCCAAGTGCGTCAATGAGTCCCGCGTCAATGGCCTGCCGTCCTGTGAAAAGGCGGCCGTCTGCCAGTTCCCGCACCCGGTCCTCTTCCATGCGGCGGCCGTCCGCCACCACACGGATAAACTGGCCATAAATGTCATCCACCATCTGCTGGAGCAGGGCTCGCTCCTCCCCCGTCATGGGCCGTGTCATGGACAGGATATCCTTGTGGGCACCGCTCTTGATTTTTTCACTGCGAATCCCCAGCTTGTCCATGAGCTCTTCAATATTGTTGTAATCAATATATACGCCGATGCTTCCGGTCATGCTCGCCGGATTGGCAAACAGGTAGCTTCCGCGGCTGGCGATCCAGTAGCCTGCCGACGCGCAGAGATCTCCCATGGAGACCACCACGGGCTTGCCCGCGCTTTTCACCTTGTCAAGCTCTTCCGCGATTTCCTGGGCCGCCGCAGCGGATCCGCCCGGTGAATTGATGCGGAGCAGCACCGCCCGGGCCCTCGGGTCGAGCCGCGCTTCCCGGAGCTCTCTCATGACGCGCTCGCTGGGCGCCCCCTGCTGCTGCGAAAAAAGTCCGCCTCCGTCATCCCCGCCGTAAATGGCGCCGTCGATACGAACCACCGCCACGTAGCCCCTCTCTGCCGGATTACCACGGCGGCTGTCTTTCAGGAAAAAAGCCAGTCCCGCAGCCAGCACCAGCACCGCAGCCAGCAGCAGTATGCCCATTTGCCGTTTCGTATAGGACACTCTCATTGTTTATCCTTTCTGCCTTGCTCTGAATGATTGCTGATTGTTTTATTATACACCATGCCGGGAAGGCAGCCCCGCCGGAAAAACCAGTTTCTGCATCGTGATGCCTGAAAGGTACGGAGCGATGCATTCTCTCTTGTTTCCTTTTGCATCGGATGTGGTATAATAGTTTAGGTTTAGTTTTGCCTAAAAAATAAATATGGAGTGATTATATTATGCCATTTAAGGAATTTTGGAAAGACAGGGAATCGCCCCGCCTTTCGGCCTACATGGATATTTTCAAGTCCCTTGGTCCTGGTCTTATCGTCGCGGTGGGGTTCGTCGATCCCGGCAACTGGGCGTCCAATATCGCCGCCGGCTCGTACTACGGCTACCAGCTCCTGTGGGTCGTGTCGCTTTCCACCATCATGCTCATCATCCTGCAGCACAATGCGGCACACCTGGGCATTGTCACCGGGAAGTGCATCTCCGAAGCCGCCACGGCCTACATGGCGCGGCCGCTGAAAAATTTCATTCTCACCACGGCCATGCTCGCCGCCATTTCCACCGCCCTGGCAGAGCTTCTCGGCGGCGCCATCGCGCTTCAAATGCTCTTCGGCGTGCCCATCACCATCGGCGCCTTTGTCATGCTCGTCCTCTCCCTCTACCTGCAGTTCAGCCATTCCTACAGCCGGGTGGAAAAATTTATTGTTGTCTTCGTTTCCATCATCGGCGTGGCCTTCATGGCGGAAACCTTCCTCGTCCCGGTGGACTGGGAGGCCGCCAGAAGCGGATGGGTAACGCCCATTATCCCCCTCGGCGCCATGACAGTCATCATGAGTATCCTCGGCTCGGTCATCATGCCCCACAACCTGTTTCTCCATTCAGAGGTCATCCAGAGCCAGCAGCTCCATCTGGCCGGGCCCGTTACCATCGAGAAGCGCCTGAAAACGGAATACGTGGATACGATTTTCTCCATGGGCGTGGGCTGGGCCATCAACAGCGCCATCATTTTCATCGCTGCCACCGCCTTCTTCGCCAATGGCATCATGGTAGACGACCTGGCCCAGGCGGGCGAGCTCCTCACTCCCATCCTCGGATCCCTGTCGGCCCATATCTTCGGCGTGGCCCTCCTTTTTGCCGGCATTGCCGCCAGTCTGACCTCGTCCATGGCAGGGGGATGCATCTTCGCGGGCATGCTCGGCGAACCCTATGATTCCGCAGACAAGCACACGCGGATTGGCTCTCTCCTCACGATGATTCCCGCATTCCTCCTCATCGTTTTTATCCGCTCGCCCTTTGAAGGGCTCATCTGGTCGCAGGCCTTCCTGAGCATGCAGCTTCCCTTCACCATTTTCACCCAGCTCTACCTCACATCCTCCCGGCGCGTCATGGGAACGTATGCCAACAAGCCGTTCACAAAAATCATTCTCTGGGCCATCGGCCTCACGGTGACCTTCTTCAATGTGCTTCTTCTGCAGGACCTGTTCCTTTGAGCACGGAAAAACGCCTCCCTCGGGAGACGTTTTTTATTGGCTCTGTTTGATTTTTGGAATGCTTTCCTTTTACACGGCGCCGGAAGCGGTTATGCCTGTGCCTGGTGCACCACGACCTGCGGGTAGGGAATATCAATGCCTGCGTCGTCAAGAGCCTTCTTGATGTCAGTGTAGAGGGCCGTCATGGCGGTATAATAATCCACCCGCTTCACCTCCGCTTTGGCGTACATGATGATGCTGGATTCGCCAAAATTCTTTATATACACGGGGAAATTTTCTTTTTCCACCACATAGGGGCTGTCGCTGATCACCTTCCTCAGCAAGGCGACGCACGCAGGGAGATCGGTATCATATCCCACGCCGATGTTGAATTCCACATTGCGCGTGTCCAGAAAGGAGTAATTGGTAATGATCGTGGATGTCATCGTCAGATTGGGCACGATAATCATCTGATTGCCCGATGTGCGCAGCTCCGTGTACATGATGCGGATATCCGACACGGTTCCGCCAATGGATCCCGTTTCAATGTAATCCCCCACGTGGAAGGGCTCGAAAATGAGAATGTAAATCCCCGAGGCTATGTTGCTGATTTTGTCCTTCAGCGCCAGGCCGATGCCCAGCCCGATGCCGCCCAACGCTGCCGAAATGGACGTGGTCGACAGCCCGAGCGTGCCAAGTACGATGCCAACCAGAATCGCCATGCAGAAGAAATAAATCAAATCGGCGATAAATGTCACGGCGGAGTTTTCTATCTTGCTGTGCGAAAGGATTCTATGGGCCACCCTGCGAATCCATCGGCAGATGCCATAGCCGATACAGGCAATAATAAACGCCGCCGCCATTTCCGGCCCCTTTGTGACCATAATATCCACAAGGCGTTCTCCCACCTGATCCGTCCAGTCTGCCGCCGCCATTGGATCCAGCTGACTGAGAAGTTCTTCTTCCATGGGCGTTTCTCCTCCCGTATTGATATGCCCTCATATTGGTTCATTACCGCATGCAAAAAAGAGGATTCCCTCTTTTGCATGCCTTTTATTTCTGCCGCTCCGCCGCGATGACGAGGGACTCGATGACCATCATGGTGGTCACAGAGCCCACCCCGCCGGGAACGGGCGTAATCCAGCCGGCTGCGGTCTGTACCTCCTCAAAGGCCACGTCGCCCACAGTCCGTCCCCCCACGCGGTTGATGCCCACGTCGAGCACCGCCGCGCCGGGCTTGACCATGTCCGCCGTGACTGTCTCAGGCCGGCCCAGCGCCGCCACGAGAATATCCGCCTGGCGCGTCACCGCCGCCAGGTCCCGCGTATGAGAATGGCACACCGTCACCGTGGCGTTGGCCCGCTGGAGGAGCTGTGCCACAGGGCCGCCCACCACGCTGCTCCGGCCGATGACCACGGCCCGCTTCCCGTCCGTTTCAATCCCGTAATGGGCAAGGATCGCCATGCACGCCCGGGGCGTACAGGGGAAGAGCCCCTCCTTTCCCGCCATGAGGCGGCCCAGATTGGCGGACGTGATGCCGTCAATGTCCTTGTCCGGATCCATGGCTTCCACGATTCGATCCGTTCTGATATGCGCAGGAAGAGGCATCATCAGAAGAATGCCCGTCACCGCTTCGTCCCGGTTCAGGCGCTCCATGTCCGCCAGGAGCGCCTCTTCGGTTACCGCCTCCGGCTCCTTTACCAGCCGGACAGGGATGTCAAACCCCGCGGCCTGCTTCTGCATAAACGCCGCATACATGGCGGAAGGCTTGCTGTCCCCGGCCAGCACAATGGCCAGCTCCGGCACGCGTCCCTCTTTACGAAGCCTGGCCAGCTTCTCCCGAAGCGTTCCCGCCAGCGCCGCCGCCGTTTCCTTCCCATCTAAAATATGCGCCATACATCCCCCTTTCCGCCGGAAGGCGTACCCTTCGGTGCTGTCATCAGAAAAGGCCTGTAATGTTTCCGTCGTCATCCACGTCGATATCCTCCGCCGACGGATGCTTCGGCAGTCCCGGCATAGTCATAATCTTGCCGGTCAGCACGACCACGAATCCCGCGCCCGCAGAAATCCGCACCTCCCGCACGTGGAGGGTGAACCCCGAGGGCGCCCCCATGAGCACCGGATTGTCCGTGAAGGACATTTGTGTCTTCGCCATGCACACCGGCATATGGCCGAAGCCCATCGCTTCCAGGTCATCGAGGACCTTCGCTGCCGCCAGGTCATAGGAAATACGGCCTGCGCCATAAATTTTCTTCGCGATGGTTTCAATTTTTTCTCTCAGGGTCAGGCTGTCTTCGTAGAGAGGCTTGTACGCCGCTCCCTTGTCAATGGCAGCCAGCACCTGCTCTGCCAGCGCAAGGCCCCCTTCACCGCCGTCAGTGAAAACCCGGGACTCCGCCACGGGCACGCCCACGCCGCGGCAGGCCTCTTCCACCACGGCCCGCTCCTCCTCCGTATCCGAGGGGAACTGGTTCAGGGCCACCACCACAGGGAGTCCGAACTTCTTCAGGTTGGCAATGTGACGGAGCATATTGGGCAGGCCCTGGCGCACCGCGTCGGGATCCGATTCGGTGAGCTCATTCTTACCCTTTCCTCCGTGCATCTTCAGCGCGCGGATGGTTGCCACCAGCACAGCTGCCGCAGGATGAAGGCCCCCGAAGCGGCACTTGATATCCAGGAATTTTTCTGCTCCCAGGTCTGCGCCGAAGCCCGCCTCAGTGACCACATAGTCCGCCAGGCGGAGGGCCATCTTCGTGGCCAGCATGGTGTTGCACCCGTGAGCAATGTTGGCAAAGGGCCCGCCGTGCACAAAGGCCGGCACATGCTCAATGGTCTGCACCAGGTTCGGCTTCAGGGCGTCCTTCAGCAGGGCCGCCATCGCCCCCTGCGCATGCAGATCGCCTGCCGTGACCGGCTTTCCCTCGTGGTTGTAGGCCACAATGATCCGAGACAGCCGCAGCTTCAGGTCAGAAATGTCCCTGGCCAGGCAGAGTATGGCCATCACCTCAGACGCCACGGAAATCTGGTAGCTGTCCTGCCGCGGCACACCGTTCACCATGCCGCCGAGCCCCACCACGATATTGCGCAGCGCCCGGTCATTCATATCCATCACACGGCCCCACATCACGCGTCTCGTGTCAATGCCCAGCGCGTTGCCATGATGCAGATGGTTGTCAAGCATGGCGGAGAGCAGGTTATGCGCCGCTGTCACTGCGTGAATATCGCCGGTAAAATGAAAATTGATATCTTCCATGGGCAGCACCTGGGAATAGCCGCCCCCGGCCGCGCCGCCCTTGACACCCATGCAGGGACCGAGAGAAGGCTCCCGCAGGCAGATCATGGCCTTCTTTCCCAGCTTTGCCAATGCCTGGCCAAGTCCCACCGTGGTGGTGGTCTTCCCTTCCCCTGCCGGCGTGGGAGAAATGGCCGTGACCAGAATGAGCTTCCCTTCCGGCTGCTCCCGCATCCGTTTCATGAGGGAGAGCGATACCTTGGCTTTATAGGGCCCGTATGGCTCCAGCTCGTCCATGCGAATTCCGATGGACTCTGCAATGCGCTGAATCGGGTACATCTCCGCCTTCTGGGCTATTTCAATATCACTGAGCATGACACTCCTCCTTTACCGCACCAGCAGGTCAAATCCCGCCTGTTTCTTTAATACGCGTTCATTATAACACGCCGTCAAGACCACCCTCGCAGTGAGCAGAGGGACAGACCGGCCACCCCTCTGCAATATGTGTATTCTATAAATTTTGTCTAACAATTTAATTATTTTTCCTTAGAAACGATTCCCTCTTTTTTCAGGTCGTTAAACAAAAATTTCAGCACCTCATAGAGGCGCTCCGCATCCTCCCGGTCGAGGTACTTCCGATTGATGGCAAGAAAATCCCTGTAATAGTACTGCAGGTGGTCCGCAGTGCGGCGTCTCACGGTGAGCGGCTCTGCACTCTCCTTCTCCTGTGCGAGCTCTGCCTCCAGCGCTTCCCTGCGCATTGTCTGCTCCGCCAGGGCTTCCCTGAGGCGGGTAATTTCGAGAAGGTGCGCCTCCTCCGTCATGGCATCGCCGTCCCGGCGCACCCGCGCCTCATCCAGGTCCCTGTAAAGGATCGAAGCCAGGTCGCGGAGCAGGGCAATGGTGAGCCGCGCGCTTTCCAGCTCCTTTTGCAGCAGCCCGATGGTGAGCCCTGAATGTTTCAATACCTCCTGGTCCATGCTTTCCTCCTGATTCAGAATGTAAGGCGCATCTGATGCCACACCACACCGCCGTGCACCGAGCGGGAAACACCTTCATCCACAAAGCCGAATGTTTCATAATACTGAATGAGTGGCTCCTTGCAGGTGAGTACCACGCCCAGCCGTCCCTCATGGCGGGCCGAAGCGGTAAAATCCCTCACGAGCCGCGCCGCCAGACCCTCCCGCCGGCGGGAGGGAATCGTATTGAGTCCGAAAATCATCTGCCAGGCCCCATCCTCCCGGTGTAGGGACGCATCGTCGTACATGGCATCGGTGAGGTCCCTTTCATCGGTCACCATGCCGTCAATGAAGCTCACGAGCTGCGTCTCATCAAAAAGGAGCAGAAAATGGCGGCCATAGGCAGCAAGGCGCGCTGCAAACTGCGCCTCCCCCGCCGCTTCCGCCGGGGGAAAGCACGCCGCCTCCACCGCGGTCACCGCAGCCAGGTCCTCCATTCGCGCCCTTCTGATTTCCATACATGCCTCCTAATTGCGATTTCTCTTCGTTGTTCTTTACACTATCATAGCAGGAATTTCAAAAGTATGCTCAGTTTTTCTGCGATTTGACCATATATAAAATTTTCGATATATAAATAAAAATTCATTTCTTCCCCTATCTTGTGCCTGTTGGTGTCACAAAAATCAGCCCAAAAGATGACTTCCATCCTGACCGGCACCACCTTCCCGACAGCCCTGGTCCGCGGATTCCAGACAAGCAAAATCCTGTCCCCATAGGAGACAGGATGCGGTCATGCTATTTCTTTTTCCCCTTGTCCTGCTTTTGCAGCTTTTTCTCTTTCTTGTCCCGCTTCTCTTTCTTGTCCTTTCTGTCCTTGTCCTTCGCAGCGGATTTCTTTTCCTTGATGGGCCGCTTTTTCTTGGGCGGCGGCAGCACAGGCTCACTCTGGGTGGTTTCTGCCAGGGCGGCTTCCACCTGGGCATTGGTGGCCGCCGTTTCCTCCTTCTTCACCTCCGCATCGCTCATGCGCGGCAGGATGATCTGCAGGGAAGTGCCCTCTCCTTCCACGCTTTTCAGAGAAATCGTGCCGTGGTGCTGCGCTACGATGTGCTTGCAGATGGCCAGGCCGAGGCCGCTTCCTCCCGTGGACTTATTCCTGCTTTCATCGGCCCGGTAAAAGCGCTCAAACACGCGGTCCTGCTTTTCCCTGGGGATGCCAATTCCTGTATCGGCAATGACGAGGCGCACCTGATCCTCCCCCTCGGGGCGGACGGACACGCTCACCTGTCCGCCCTCCTTGTTGTACTTCACCGCATTGTCCACGCAGTTCATGACCAGCTCAGAAAGGAGCGCTGCGTTGCCGTACACGTAGAGAGGCTCTGCGTCCACCTGAATGGCCACGTGCCGCGCCGCGGCCTGGGGCGCAATGAGGTCCGCCACATACCGTGCGGCCTGGCTCATATCCACAGGCTTCCAGGTGATGGTGGTCTGGTTTTCTTCAATGCGGGAGAGGTGCATGATTGTCTCAACGAGGGCGAGCATGCGCTGGGATTCCTCATAAATGCGGCCGCCGAAAACCTTCACGTCCGCCTCGCTCTGGTACATGCCGTTGGCAATCATTTCCGCAAACCCGCTGATGGAGGTGAGGGGCGTTTTCAGCTCGTGAGACACATTGGCCGAAAATTCGCGGCGCATTTTTTCCGCCGTATGGCTGGCAGTCAAATCATGGAGAACGATGAGCAGACCGTTCGTGTCATCGGCCAGCTCGATGGGAGCCATGCTGGCCCGGTAGGGCCGGCCGAAGAGTGTCATGGTGTATTCATTGCGCTCGGAGGGCTCCTTTTCGTAGGCCAGCCCGATGGCGCGGAGCCAGTCCTCATCCCGATAGAGAACCGCCACCTTGCGGTAGAGAATGTCATCGCCGCGGCTGAACATGCGCCGGGCCGTGAGGTTGTAGTCGATGACCTCCTGATGGTCATTGAGGAGCAGGATGCCGTCCGAAATGGTATCGATCACCGTGCGGACCGTGTTTCGCTCCTCCTCCAGGTCCTCCATGTAATTTTCTATTTCTTTTTTCTGCTCCCGCACCTTGTTCACAAGGGGCTGCAATTCCTTGTACCCCCCGGGAATGGCCGGTTCAGGCACGCCCTCCATGATGTCGGTAATCAGGTCGCCAAGTCGGCGGAGTGGACGGAGCACGTAGTCCGTCGCCTTCTGCGCGGCGGCAAAGCACCCCACAATGAATACGCCCACGAAAATAAGAATTTCCGGCAGGAGGGGCGTGAGAATCCCCGTAGGGGCCGTTCTTGGCACGCCCATGCGGAGGATGCTTCCATCCGGCGCCTGGTGGGCGGAATAACTGAAGGGAGCACCGCCAATGGCCTTGCGGATGGCATAGCCCGAACCGTCAGCGAGGGCCTCCCGCACCTCCTCCTGGTCCGCTCCGCCGTCCGCATCCGGATGGGACGCGTAGAGCTCCCTTCCGTTTTCATCAAAGAGAGAAATGTGCATCTCCCTCTGGCTGTCCTGGCGGACCTTTTCCAGGAAATTCCTGTCCCGGATCTGATCCCCCGTGAGCCCCTCCGCAACCACCTCAGTGAGGTGCTGGATTTCATGAAGGGCCTGCGCCTGAATCCCCTGATAGTAAAGGATGCCGGACACAAGAAAGGAGATCAGCACGGAGAAAAGCCCTGTCAGGAGCAAGCTTCTTTGTATCTGCGCTCTCATTCTTTGTCCTCCCTTGCTGTCAGTCTTATTTTTCACCCAGGCGATATCCCACGCCCCGCACGGTGCGGATGAGGGATCCCGCATCACCCAATTTCTGTCTGAGGCTCATAATATGCATGTCGATGGTGCGGCTCTCCATCTCGAAGGGAAACCCCCACACGGCCTGCATGATCTGATCCCGGGACAGTACAATGCCTTTATTGAGAATCATGTAACAGAGCAGCTCATATTCCTTGAGGGTGAGCTGCACCTCCCTGCCGTTTTCCGTCACCATGTGCTGGCGGCAGTCCACGTGAATGCTTCCGAAGGAAAGGGTGGATATTTCCTTTTCTCCCGGGCGATGGCTGCGCCGCATGACGGATCGGATCCGGGAGAGAAGCTCCATAATGCCAAAGGGCTTCGTCACATAATCGTCGGCCCCCATATCCAGTCCGCGAACGATATCAAACTCGCTCGTTTTGGCGGTCATCATAATCACCGGAATGTCCTTGTCATCAGAATGGCTGCGGAGCTCCTTCAGAATGGTCAGCCCGTCCTTGCCCGGAAGCATAATATCGAGGAGAATCAAATCCGGTTTGTTTCGTTCCATCACCGGGTAGAACTCATCGGCGGAACCAAAGCCGATCACATGGTAGCCTTGTCCCCGCAGGGCATAGCTTACGAGCTCGCGAATGTTTTCATCATCTTCCACACAGTAGATCAGCGGCATAGAACCCCCTCCCGCAGCGGGCGCCCTTCGCCCTTTCTCTGCGGATAATTAAATATAAATGAATGACTGCCTTTTTGTCAAATTCATTTTACGCACATTTCATATTCCTCTCATTTTTGACGGGCCATAAGAAAACAGCGGTACCGGGCGCCCCATGGGGCGCCTCAGGCGGGCCGCTGCCAGGTTTCATCCGGTCTGACCGCTTTCTATCTCAGCCGAAATTGCCGGATACGTAGCGGATGGTCCGCTCCTGCTCAGGATGTTCAAAAATCTGCGCGGTATCGCCGTATTCCACCATTTCGCCCAGATAGAAAAAGGCGGTGCGGTCGGCGATGCGCCGGGCCTGCTGCATGTTGTGCGTGACCATGATGACCGTATATTTTTTCTTCAGCTCCAGGGCGAGCTCCTCAATATGCGCCGTGGAAATCGGGTCCAGCGCGGACGTGGCCTCGTCCATGAGGAGCACCTCCGGATTGACCGCCAGCGCCCGGGCGATACAGAGGCGCTGCTGCTGGCCGCCGGACAGTCCCAGCGCCGACTTTTTCAGCCGGTCCTTCAGCTCATCCCAGATGGCCGCCTGGCGGAGGCTCCTCTCCACGATACCGTCCAGGTCCGCCTTCCTTGTGATGCCCTGCAGGCGCGGCCCGTACGCCACATTGTCATAAATGCTCTTTGGGAAGGGATTGGGCTGCTGGAACACCATGCCCACATGGCGGCGCAGCACGATGGGATCCACATCCCGGTAGGCATCCACGCCGTCGAGCATAATTTCCCCTTCCACACGGCATCCCGGCACCAGGTCATTCATGCGGTTCAGCGTGCGGAGAAAGGTGGACTTGCCGCATCCTGACGGTCCGATGAGAGCGGTGATTTTGTTCCGCTCAATTTTCAGATTGATATCCCTGAGGGCCTGAAAGCTGCCGTAGTAGAGATTGACATGGCGGCAGGTAAAGCTCAGGTTGGATCGGATGGGCATCTCTGCCGCCGCCGTTACGGCGCCGAGTACACTGTCATTATACATCATGTATTTTCTCCTTCCGATTTCTTTGCCAACGAGCGGCTGAGAAGACGCGCTCCGATGCTGAATACAAGAACCATAATCATGAGTACCGCTGATGCGGCAGCGGCCACATCGCCCGCAGAAGCGCTCGTCGCTTCCGTGCGGGACGCCCAGATCTGGAGCGACAGGGTTTCCCCGGGGCGGAAGGGATTGAGCGGGCATACCGGAGAGGTAATATCCCACACGGACCAGTTGATGTCCGTGCTCATGCCGGCGGTATACAGAAGGGCCGCCGCCTCGCCGAAGCCCCGTCCCGCCGCCAGAATGATGCCGGTCATGATGGGGCCCACAGAGGCAGGCAGCATGACCCGCCAGATCGTTTCCCAGTGCGTGGCCCCCAGCGCGAGACTGCCGTGCTTCCACCCGATGGGCAGCGCCTTGAGTGCGTCATAGGTGGTGGTCGTAATCAGAGGCAGCGACAGGATAGACACGGCCAGCGCGCCGGAGAAGAGGTTCCACTGGGTATGAACCATAATGATAAAGACAAGGTATCCGAAAAGCCCGACCACGATGGAGGGCAGCGATGATAGTGTCTCAATGGCAATGCGCAAGCTGTTCGTCACGCGCCCCTCCGGGGCGTATTCCGCCATGTACACCCCCGCAGCAATGCCGATGGGCACGGAAATTACAAGGGATAAGAACACAAGGTAAACGGTATTGAAGAACTGATTGCCAATGCCCGCCTCCGTAAAGGAGAGTACCTCCGAATTGATGGCGTTCACGCCGCCCCAGATGACATAGAGGGTAAAGGCAATGAGAAGCAGAACGAAGAAACCGGAAACGATGTAAAACACCGCCGTGGCGAGCTCATCCGCCAGGTGAGCCCGACGAAGGCCCTGGTCCACGCTTCGCAGGTCTCCCTGCCGGGAGTTGGTTGCATCCAATGTCATGCCGCTTCCTCCTTCCGGCCGGACAGGCAGTGAATGATCAGGATAAATACGAGAGAAATAAGGAAGAGCAGGAGCGCCATGGACCAGAGGGCCGCATTGAACTCGCCCCCGTCCATCGCGCCGCCCATATCCGATGCGATGGCGGCGGTGAGGTTATTCGTCGGGTCGAGCAGACTCTGCGGAAAGGCCCGCATTTTCCCGATCACCATGGACACCGCCAGCGCCTCGCCGAACGCCCGGGCCAGGCCGAGAACGATGGCGGTGAGAATGCCCGATGTGGCTGCCGGCAGCAGGACCTTGTAAATCATCTGCCACCGGGTGGAGCCCAGGCCGTAGGCCGCTTCGATGTACTTGCCGCTCACGCTGCGGATGGCGTCCGCCGAAACAGAGGTAATGGTGGGATAAATCATAACCGCCAGCACGATGGACGCCGCCAGCACGGACTGGCCGTGAGGCACATCGAAGGTATCCCGGATGAGGGGCACGAGCACCACCAGGCCCACCCACCCGTAAACGACAGAGGGAATGCCCACAAAGATTTCCACGGCGGGGCGAATGATTTTTTCCCCTATGGCGGGAGATATTTTTGTCATGAAGATCGCCGTGCAGAGACTGAACGGAACGGCTATCAGAAGAGACAGAAGACAAGTCACAATGGAGCCGGTGATGAAGATAAGCGCTCCCACCTGACCGCCCCCCGCTTCCGTATCAGAGGGCTTCCATTCCGAAGAAAAGAGAAATTCTCCTATGGAGTGATCAAACTGAGTGAACGTAAGCGACCCCTTGCCGAGGAGAAAGCACCCGATGGCAATGGTCAGTGCAATGAGAAAGAGCCCGCACACGGTGGCGATTCCCTTCCCCAGGTATTCACGGCGGAACATGTTTGGCTGCCGCGATGGTTCCATACAATCCTCCCTTTTTACACGAACATCCAGACTTCGGCAGAACCTCGCCATTGCCTGCGGCGCTCTGCCGGAATCTGGCAAAGGAAGGGCCGCGTACCTGGCCCTTCCCCCTGCTCAGACATACCGGCTTTATGTCTGCCGGAGATTTCCTTTTATCAGCGCTCTACGGTCATCTTGGAGGTGACTGCGTAGCCCTGTTTTTCCAGTTCTCCCGCATACTTGTCGGAAACGATGTAGTCGAGGAAGGCTTTCACTGCGCCCTGGGCTTCGCCCCTGGTGTACATGTGTTCATAGCCCCATACCGGATAGGTGCCGTTGTAGGTATTTTCCAGGGTGGGTTCCACGCCGTCGATGGCCACAGGAGATACGGTGTCGTTATTCACGAGGTAGGACAGGGCCACATAGCCGATAGCGCCCCTCGTCTGGGAAATGCTCTGAATCAGCGTGCCCGAATCGTCCGTTTCCAGCGACTGGTTGGAGGCCTCTTCCTTTCCGTCCATAGCGTACCTGGTGAAGAGCGCTCTCGTTCCGGAGGTGGCCGGACGGGTTACGAGGACGATCTGTTCATCCGGGCCGCCCACATCCTTCCAGTTGGTTACCTTCGCGGTGAACACATCCTGAATCTGCTCCTTGGTGAGGCTCTTCACAGTGGCACCGATATCCTTGTTCACAATGGGCGCCATGGTAATGACGCAGACACGGTGATCCACCAGATCCTTCGCCTTTTCCGCCGGGAGCTTTTCCTCAGCGAACACATCGGACATGCCAATGTCCACAGAGCCCTCCGACACTTGCTTCAGTCCCGTGCCGGAGCCGCCCGCGTTGAGCGTGAGCGATACCTTCGGATGTTCTGCCTTGAACTTTGCCGCCGCATCCTTCGCCAGCGGGAGCAGGGCAGAAGAGCCGGACGCTGTCACCTTGCCGGACAGATCGCTGCCCGCCTTCTGCTCAGAGGCGTTGTCTCCGCTGCCGCCGCAGCCTGCCGCCCCGGCGAGAACAAATACAGATACAACCGCTGCTGCCATTTTTTTGAGATTCATATGTTTCCTCCCCCTCAAAATGCAATTTGCTTAGGCATTTTCAGTGTACGGTACGTATGTAAAATCCAAAGGGGACAAACTGTATTTTTTCTGTTTAGTTTGTAAAGGCTGTGTAAGCTCTCTGAATAAGGCGCAAAAAAACACAGCCTCTCATAGAGAAGCTGTGCTTGTTTTCTTTACTGTTCCAGTCGTTTCAGGCCTCTGGCTGCGATATCGCGGCGGTACTGCATGCCCCGCCAGTGGATGCATGCCGCTCCCTCGTAGGCCTTGTCCCGCGCCTGGCGAAGAGTGCTGCCGAGAGCCACCACGTTGAGCACGCGGCCGCCGGCGGTGACAAATTCGCCGCTCTTCTTTTTCGTGCCTGCATGGAAAATCTGGCATCCCAGTTTTTCCGCCTCTTCGATGCCTGTGATGACGTCTCCGTCGGCGTGTCCTGTCGGATATCCCTCGGAGGCGAGCACCACATCCACAGCGTAGCCATCCTTCCAGCGCACGTCCGCGTCGGATAGGGTGCCATTGGTACAGTGCATCATGATCTCTGCCAGATCCCCGTCCAGGAGAGGCAGAACCACCTCCGTCTCCGGGTCTCCGAAGCGGCAGTTGAATTCCACCACCTTCGGTCCCTCAGCGGTAAGCATAAGCCCCGCATAGAGGCATCCCACGAAGGGATAGCCCTCCGCCGCCATGGCGTCGCACGCAGGCTGGAGGATGATTTCGCGCACCGCCTCCATGAGCTCGGGCGTCATGACAGGCGCCGGGGAGTAGGCCCCCATGCCGCCTGTATTCGGCCCCTCGTCATTGTCGCGGATGCGCTTATGATCCTGGGAGGAAATCATGGGAACGATGGTTTTGCCGTCGCAGAAGGCAAGTACGCTCGCTTCCTCCCCTTCCATGAATTCTTCAATGACCACGGAGGCGCCGGCAGCGCCGAAGGCATGCTTTTCCATCATGTCCCGCACCGCTTCCTCTGCTTCCTCCTGTGTCTGGGCAATGACCACGCCCTTGCCGGCGGCCAGTCCGTCCGCCTTGATCACAAGCGGGCAGGGCTGGGTCTTCACGTATGCCAGGGCCGCCTCCGCGTCGGTAAAGGTTTCGTAGGCCGCTGTGGGGATGCCGTACTTCTTCATAAGCGCCTTTGCGAAGGCTTTGGACCCTTCAATGCGCGCCGCCGCCTGAGACGGGCCGAAGAAGGCCAGCCCTGCCTCGCAGAACCGATCCCCCAGGCCCTCCGTGAGGTAGGCCTCCGGCCCGGCCACGGTGAGGTCCACCTCCATGAGCCGGGCAAAATCTATGATATCCTCCGTGCCGGACACCGGTATGGACGTGACTGTATCCTGCATGCCGTCGCTCCCGGGAATGGCATACACCTTCTCCACGGACGGGCTCTGGGCGAGCTTCCAGCAAAGAGCGTGCTCCCTGCCGCCGCTTCCTATTACAAGTACCTTCATGGCCTTCTCCTTTGCTTATCCGTGGCGGAAATGCCGATGCCCTGTAAATACCATGGCGATGCCGTACCGGTTGGCCATATCAATGGACTCCTGGTCCCGGATGGAGCCGCCGGGCTGAATGATCGCGGTAATGCCCGCCTTCCCCGCTGCCTCGACGGTATCGCCGAAGGGGAAGAACGCGTCCGAAGCCATGACGGAGCCCTTTGCCTTTTCGCCGGCCTCCGCAATGGCAATCTCCGCGGAGCCCACCCGGTTCATCTGGCCCGCGCCGATGCCGTAGGTCACGTCCTTGCCGGTGAGAACGATGGCATTTGACTTCACGTGCTTCACGATTTTCCAGGCAAATTCCATGGCCGCCCATTCCTCTTCCGTGGGCGCCCGGTCTGTCACCACCGTGCAGTCCGCTCTCGTTTCCGCGCTGTCATCAGGCGTCTGGAGGAGGCATCCGCCGGACACCTTTTTAATCTGCAGCTCCGGCCCGGACAGTTCCGGTACCTCGATGAGGCGAATGTTCTTCTTTGTGCCGAGAATATCCAGCGCCTCCTGAGAGAACTTCGGCGCCATTACCACCTCGAAGAAAATGGGCTTCATTTTTTCCGCCGTTTCCCCGTCGCATTCCCGATTCATGGCCACGATGCCGCCGAAGGCAGACTTGCTGTCCGCGTCAAAGGCACGCTGGAACGCTTCTGCAGGCGTCGCGCCCAGCGCCGTGCCGCAGGGGTTGGTGTGCTTGATAATGGTGCACGCCGGCGTATCCTTCCATTCCATGGCCAGGTCCCACGCTGCTTCCATATCGACGATATTGTTGTAGGACAATTCCTTCCCGTGAAGCTGCCGGGCCGCGGCAATGCCGCCCGTTTCCCCGGCATCCTTGTAGAACGCTGCCTTCTGGTGAGGATTCTCCCCGTAGCGCAGCTCCTGAATCTTCGTGTACGCCGGGCAGAACAGGTCGGGCATGTCCTTCTCCCCGTCGCACTGCCTGCCCAGGTAGGCCGCGATGGCGCAGTCGTAGAGGCCGGTGTGGAGGAAGGCCTTGTGGGAGAGGGACAGACGGAATTCCTCCGTGAGCGTATCTTCCCGCATGCGTGTGAGAATCTCCCCGTACTGGGCGGGATCCACAGCGATGACCACGTACTTGTAATTCTTTGCCGCCGCACGCACCATGGACGGGCCGCCGATGTCTATATTTTCAATGGCCTCGGCCAGCGTGACGTCCGGCCTGGCAATGGTTTCCCGGAAAGGATACAGATTGACCGCCACGAGGTCAATCCCCGTAATGCCGTGCTCCTCCATGGCCTTCTCATGGGACGGATTATCCCGTATCGCCAGGATGCCTCCGTGAACCTTCGGATGGAGGGTTTTCACCCGCCCGTCCATCATTTCAGGAAAACCAGTCACGTCCGACACGGATATGGCAGGCACGCCTGCGTCCCGGATGGCTTTCAGCGTTCCTCCGGTGGAAACGATTTCCACACCCAGCTCATGAAGCCCCTGTGCAAATTCCACCACACCCGTCTTGTCAGATACGCTGATGAGCGCTCTCTTAATGACCAATGCTATCACTCTCCTTTGGATGCATACCGGTGACGATATGCCCTTCTACATGAAGCATGCCGTCACAAAAGGCCTTTACAGCCCGCACATAGGCGGGATGTTCCTGTTCAAGAATGCGCGCGGACAGGGTGTCTTCCGTGTCGTCATCATAGACCGGCACCGCCACCTGGGTGATGATGGGCCCGTCATCCAGCCCGGTTCCCACGAAATGAACGGTGCAGCCCGCCGCCTTCACCCCTGCCTCTATGGCCTGCCTCTGGGCATGAAGGCCGCGGAAGCTCGGCAGGAGCGCGGGGTGAATGTTTACTATGCGGTTCGGGAAGGCATGGATTAAATTTTCCCCGCAAATGCGCATGTATCCCGCCAGACAAATGAGGTCGGGCGCAAACGACTGCGCCGCCTCGAGAATGGCCTCGTCAAAGGCTGCCTTGTCCGGGTAATCCTTCTTTTCAATCACAAGGGAGGGCACGCCCCACCGCTCTGCCCGTGCGAGCACCTGCGCGTCGTGATGGTCGCTGATGACGCCCACCACGGTTCCTGCGACAGTGCCGTCCTCGCAGGCGGTGTGAATGGCCTCCGCATTGGATCCCCGGCCCGATGCAAAAATAAGAATGCGTTTATTCATGGAAAAGACCGCCTGTCACCACTACATCATGGGGACCTGCCTCGATGCGGCCGATTTCATAGACCGCCTCTCCGCGGGCCGCGAGAATCTCCTGCGCCTTCTTTGCTTCCTCCGGCGCAGCAATGAGCAGCATACCGATGCCGCAGTTGAAGGTGCGGTACATTTCCCGCGCCTCCACACCGCCCTCCTCCATGAGGAAGGGGAAAATGGGAAGCATCGGCCAGGCGTCCCCATCGATCACTGCCCGGGTGCCCTCCGGAAGGACGCGGGGAATGTTGTCGTAGAAACCGCCGCCGGTGATGTGCACGAGCCCCTTGAGCGCCGCTCCCGCCAGCACGGGGAGCACCGCTTTCGGATAGAGCCGGGTCGGGGTGAGGAGCACCTCGCCGAGAGGCCGGTCCATGCCACCGTAGACGGTATTCAGGTCAAGTCCGTTGTCACTGATGATGCGGCGCACCAGGGAATAGCCATTGGAATGGACCCCCGAGGAGGGAAGCCCCAGAATGACATCGCCGGGGCAGATGGTCTCCCCCGTGATGAGATCCTTCCGGTCCACCAGGCCCACCGCAAAGCCTGCCACATCGTAATCGCCCGCGGCGTAGAAGCCTGCCATTTCCGCCGTTTCTCCGCCGAGAAGGGCGCACCCTGAATCGATGCATGCCCGGGCCACCCCTTTTACGATGTCCGCCATGAGCTCGGGGGTGAGCTTGCCCGTGGCGATGTAATCGAGGAAAAACAGGGGCCGCGCACCCTGCACGAGTACGTCGTTCACGCTCATGGCCACGCAGTCCTGCCCGATGGTATCATGGATGCCCATGTCAATGGCCAGACGCAGCTTCGTCCCCACCCCGTCCGTACCGGACACGAGGACGGGCTCCTCCATGCCTTCCATATCCTTTTTCAGTGAAAACAAGCCGCCGAAGCCGCCCAAATCGCCGAGCACGCCCTCCGTGTAAGTGGCGGCCACGCTCTCCTTGATGAGCTCCACCTCCCGCTCGCCCGCGTCAATGTCCACGCCGGCCTCTGCGTAGGTGAGTCCCTTTTTCTTTTCGCTCATGCGCCCCTCCTTATTTCATCTGCTCCATCATGGTGTCAGGAAGTTCCTCTGCATACTGCCCGTCAAAGCAGGCAAAGCACATGTCCTCGCCCCGAAGCGCGCTGATGGCCTTTGCCAGCCCTTCCTTCGACAGGTAGTGCAGCTGGTCCGCGCCGATGAGCCGGCAGATTTCATCCACCGGATGCTTCGCCGCGATGAGCTGCCGCCGCTCCGCCGTATCGATGCCGAAGAAGCAGGGATACTTCACCGGCGGCGAGCTGATGCACAGCTTGATTTCCGCCGCCCCCGCCCGGCGAAGCAGGCGGATGATAATGCCGCTCGTGGTGCCCCGCACAATGGAATCGTCAATGAGAACGATGCGCTTGCCCTTCACGTTGAGGGCGATGGGATTGAGCTTCATCCGCACGGCCCGCTCGCGCTGCTTCTGGTCCGGCTGAATGAAGGTGCGCCCCATGTACTTGTTCTTCAGGAACCCTTCCGCATAGGGAATGCCCGATGCCCGGGAATAGCCCAGGGCCGCCACATTGCCCGAATCGGGGACGCTCATGACGATATCGGCATCATAATGGGTTTCCTCCCAGAGGGCCCGTCCCATGTTGAGCCGCGCCTCATAGATGCTCTGCCCGTTCATGATGGAGTCAGGGCGGGCAAAGTAAATGTATTCAAAGGAACAGATGGCCCGGCGATGATGAACCGCCGGCTCATACATGGTGCTCCGCAGGCCGTTCTCGTCAATGGTTACGATTTCCCCGGGGAGCACATCCCGCACAAATTCCGCGTCAATCGCGTCGAGAGCGCACGTTTCCGACGCCAGCACGTAGCCGCCGTGCTCGGTCTTTCCGATCACCAGCGGGCGGTAGCCGAAGGGATCCCGCACACCGTAAATGGCGTACTCCGTGGCCGCCACCAGAGCGTAGGCGCCGCGGAGAATGCCCATGACCTCCCGGATTTTATCCTCCACCCGGGCCTGGCGGGACCGGGCGATGAGCTTGATGATGACCTCCGTGTCCATGGTGGTCTGGAAATCCGCCCCGTCGAGGAGGAGCTTCCTCCGCAGGGGTGCCGTATTGATCAGGTTGCCGTTGTGCGCCAGTGCGATGGGCCCCTCTGCGCAATCCGCCTGGAGAGGCTGCACATTGCAGGGAATGGACGAGCCGGTGGTGCTGTAGCGCACGTGGCCGATGCCGATGTGCCCCCGGATATCGGGCATCTGGCGGAACACCTCCGTCACCAGCCCCATGCCCCGGGTGGTGGTCATGAAGGTCCCGTCGCTCACCGTCATGCCCGCGCTTTCCTGCCCGCGGTGCTGCAGGGAAAAGAGGCCGTAATAGACCTCCAGCGCCGCATTGGACTCGCCGTCAAAAATGCCGAATACGCCGCATTCCTCATGGGGCTTATCATCATAAGAAGTATAGGATGTACGAATCACGATACGCTCCTGTCTGAAATTCATGGGGTCAATCCCCGAACCTTCGCAATCAGAATTTTCTGCCCGTAAGCAGCTCATAGGCTTCTTCGTACTTCCCTATGGTCTTGTCAATGATGTCCTGAGGCAGGCTGTTCCCCGGATGAGCGCTGAGATAGTCCCGCACAAACTGCTTGTCGTACGACGGCTGGGACTGTCCCGGCTTGTAGCCCTCGAGCGGCCAGAAGCGGGAATTGTCCGGCGTGAGCATTTCGTCGCCCAGCACGATTTCTCCCTCTTCATTGAGACCGAATTCAAACTTGGTATCCGCAATGAGAATGCCCTTCTCCAGCGCGTAGGAGGCGCACTTATTGTAAAGAGCCAGGGTGAGCTCCGCCAGCTTTTCCATGTATTCCCTGCCCTTGCCCGGGAAGAAGCGCTCTATCCATTCCACGCCTTCCTCCATGGAGATGTTCAGGTCATGCTCGCCCACAGGCGCCTTGGTAGAGGGCGTGAAAATCGGTTCGGGAAGCTTCTGGCATTCCTGAAGGCCCTCGGGCAGAAGGATGCCGCACACCTTGCCGTCCTTCTGGTAGCCTTCCCAGCCGCTCCCGGTAATGTAGCCGCGAACGATGCACTCCACGGGAATCATATCCAGCTTTTTCGTCTTCATGCTCCGCCCTTCAAACTCAGGCGTCTGGAAAAATTCCGGCATGTCCTTCGTATCAATGGAAATCATGTGGTTCGGCACGATATCCTTCGTGAAATCAAACCAGAATTCGGACATGCGGTTGAGCACCTCGCCCTTCTTCGGAATGGGCTCATCCAGTATGCGGTCAAAGGCAGAAATGCGGTCTGTGCATACCATGACCAGGCTGTCTCCCAGGTCATACAGCTCACGGACTTTTCCCGATTTAAAAGGTTTGTATTCTTTCATGATTACTCCTTCCCCCCCACAGGGCTCATAGATAAAGAATTGGACAATCCTGTCTCAGCGGCCCAGCTCCTTCTGAAGCTTTTCATCCTTTTCATAAATCTGACGGGCCATATCTTCCCGGTATGCCTTGTACTTCGCGGCGAGAGTCTCATCGGAGACGGCCCCGATCTGCACCGCCAGCAGGGCGGCATTCTTCGCCCCGTCAAGGGCCATGGTCGCCACCGGCATGCCCGGAGGCATCTGCACAATGGAAAGGAGCGCGTCCACGCCGTCAAGCTTCGCCCCGGACAGAGGAATGCCAATGACCGGCTTTACCGTCAGGCTGGCCACCACGCCGGGAAGGGCCGCCGCCATACCGGCGCCTGCGATGTAGCAGGCCGCCCCCTTTCCCTCTTCCTTTTGTACAAACTCCTCGAGCTTCTTCGGCGTGCGGTGCGCCGAAGCGATGGCCACATCATAGGTCACGCCGAACTCATCAAGGACATCAAAGGCTTTCTTCATCACCGGCAGGTCGGAATCACTGCCCATAACAATCGCTGCATGCATGCCCAAATTCCCCCTCAATCACCAAGGAACACAAAACGAATAATAATCAGCACCGCCAGAATGTAGACGATGGGATGCACCTCTTTGCCCTTGCCCACGACCAGCTTCAGCATGGCGTACGCCACAAACCCGCCGCAGATGCCATTGGCGATGCTGTAGGTAAAGGGCATGAGCATGATGGTGAGGAACGCAGGGAAGACCTCTGTGAAATCAGAAAAATCAATATCCTTCACGCCCTCCAGCATGAGCGCGCCCACAAGGATCAACACCTGCGCCGTCGCCGAGGCGGGAATCAGTCCCACCACAGGCGCCAGCAAAAGCGAGGCCAGGAAGCACAGGCCGCAGGTCACCGCGGTGAGCCCCGTCCGGCCGCCGGCGCCCACGCCGGCCACGGATTCCACAAACGCCGTAATGGTGGACGACCCGAGGAGCGCCCCGAAGGACACGCCCCCGGCGTCACAGAGAAGCGCCTTTCCCATCCCCGGGAAATCGCCCGTTTTCGGATTCACAAGGCCCGCCTTCGTCGCCGCGCCCACCATGGTGCCCATGGAATCAAAGAGCTCCACAAAGGTAAAGGTAAAGACAATGGTAACAATGCCCATATGGAAGGCCCCTGCAATATCCAGATCCATGAAGTAGTTGTTCGAGAAGTCCGGGAGCGTAAAAGGCGTGAAATCCGCCGGCAGATGGGAAACACCCGTGAGATAGGATACCAGCGTCGTCGCGAAAATACCGAGCAGAATGGATCCCGGCACCCCCCGGCTCATGAGAAGGGCCGTAAAGAACAGACCGAACACCGTCACCAGGTGCTCTCCCTTCATCAGACTGCCGAGCGCAAAGACCGTGTCGTTGGCACCTGCCGTGTACTGGCCGCCAGCATCGACGACCGCCTGAAGCACATCAGGCGCCAGCGCCAGATTGACCGCCATGAGGCCGCTCATTTTCAGCCCGATGATGCAGATAAAGAGACCGATGCCCACCGTGATGGCGGATTTGAGCGAATTGGGAATGCCCTCGATGATCATCTGCCGGATGCGCGTCACCGTGAGAAGGAAGAACACCACACCGGAAATAAAAACAGCCCCCAGCGCCGTCTGCCACGGCATCTGCATCCCGATGCACACCGTATAGGCATAAAAAGCCAGCAGACCGACGCCCGGAGCGAGACAGATCGGATAATTGACGAAGACCCCCATGGCGATGGTCACGAGGCCGCCCCCCAGACAGGTGGCAATGAAGACCGCATTGGGGTCCATCCCTGCCGCTGACAGAACGGCAGGCGCCACGAAAAGAATGTACGCCATGGTAATGAACGTGGTGAGACCGGCCAGCATCTCTGTGCGGACCGTGGTCTTCCGCTCGGACAGAGCAAATAATTTGTCTAACATCATGTCCCCTTTCCTGAGAATGACACGCATCATTCCCTTTTAACTAAGAAAACCCGCTCCTTTTTCATTCAAATGGCACAGGTTTTCTCAAAGTAAAATAAATTTATGTTTTCAGTCAACTTTATTGTAATAGTTCCCCATCCTCTTGTCAAAGAAAGGACGCCTTTTCCCCGCTGTTTTTCTGATTTCTCCGCATTTCGCAGGGAGTCGCCGACCAGCCGGGTCTGCTCAGCGCCCGCCCCCTTCGGATCGGCTGTACCCATCCAGCAGGGCCAGGAAGGCCGCCTCCGAATCGGCGCTCATGATTTCCCGGCGGAGGGCTGCCGCATGGGGCAGCCCGTGGAAATAATGGCTCGCGTGGGCCCGCATTTCCCGCACCGCTGTGTACTCCCCTTTCTCTGCCGCAAGCGCCCGGAGATGGGCCGCGGCCATGGCAATCCGCTCCTGCCGGGTGGGGGGCGGCAGGATGTCCCCCCGCTCCAGGTACGCGTTCACTTCCCGGAAAATCCAGGGGTTGCCCCACGCCGCCCGGCCCACGGCCACACCGGCGCAGCCCGTCTCCTCCAGGAGGGCCTTCGCCGACGGGCCGTCCGTCACGTCCCCATTCCCCCACACGGGAATGGATACGGCCTCCGCCACGCGGCGGATTTCGCCCCAGTCAGCGGTACCGCTGTAGAAATCCTCCCGCGTCCGGCCGTGCACGGTGATCGCCGCCGCCCCCGCCTCCTCCAGGGCCTGAGCCAGCTCGGGGGCGTTGATGGCGGCGCGGCTCCAGCCGAGGCGCATCTTTACCGTCACCGGCACGGATACGGCCCGCGCCATGGCGCGGATGATGGACGCCGCCAGGGGGATATTCTTCATCAGCGCTGAGCCGTCGCCGTTCTTCACCACCTTCAGCATGGGGCAGCCCATATTCACATCCACCATGTCCGCCCCGGCCTGCTCCGCTGCCCGCGCCGCCTCGGCCATCACGTCCGGGTCATTGCCGAAGAGCTGAATCGCCACGGGGTGCTCCTCCGGCGCCAGCTTCAGCATCTCCCGGGTTTTCTCATTGTGATGCTCGAGCCCGCGGGAGCTCACCATTTCCGTCGTCACAAGAGCCGCCCCCATGCGCCGGGCGATGATGCGGTATGTGATGTCACTCACCCCCGCCATGGGCGCCAGCGCGCACCACCCGTCGAGCGTTACATTGCCGATACGCGGCTTATCCATACATTCCCTTCCCCTCTTTATATACGCTGTGAGTCCTTACCTCTCCTGGTACGCCCGGAGGTAAGCCTTGAAGAACCGCACCGCCGGATCCACTGCATCGACGGGCACCTTTTCATCGATCTGGTGCGCCTCGCCCCAATCCTTCGTGAAAATGCGCCCGCTGAAGCGGAATATATTGGGACAGACGGCGGAATAATTGCGCGAATCGGTCGCTCCGGCAAGCACCGTGGGCACCACCGCCGTATCCTCGCCATAGACCTGGCGCACCACCTCTTCGAGGAGACGGAACTCTTCGCTGTCCATCGACCCCGCCGGATGAGGATCCTCGCCGAAGGCGGCCTTCACCTGTACGCCGTCAGGCATGATGCTCTCCAGCCAGGCTTTGACCGATGCCACCGTATCCCCCTGCAGGATGCGCACGCTCATGGTGCACTCCGCATGGGAGGGGAGCACATTCGTCTGGGGACTCCCCGACGCCTTCGTCACCGCAAGGGTGGTGTGAAGAATGGCATCCAGCTCCCGGTCCTCCCGGGCGAGACGGCAGAGCTCGTCCCAGCGGCCCCTGGGATCGGCATATATCTCTTTTCTCTCCCCGCCGATAAGCCGGGACATGGCGCGGAGCTGTGCCTCCGCCACGGGGGTTAAGCGGTACGGCATGGGATGGGCCTCCACCGCCGCCATAGCCCGGGCCACATCGCCAAGTACAGTATGCGCTCCGGGCTTGCTCGCGTGGCCGCCCGGGCCATCCTTCCAGAGAACAAAATCATTGGGCGACTTCTCCGCCAGACTGACGAAGGCCGCGTCTACCGCGCGTCCCATGTCCGCACCGCGCACCACTACCCCGCCCTCATCGAAGACGCACCCCAGAGTCACGCCCTGCTCCGCGAGATACCTTCCGGTCAGCACGGAACCCTTGGTTTCATCAGCCGCCTGTACCTCCTCATTGTGCCCAAAGGACAGGTAGATATCAAAATCCGGTGAAAATCCCTCTGCCAGCAATTCTTCCACCGCCTCGCATTCGGCGATGAGGAGCGACTTGCAGTCATTGGATCCGCGGCCCCAGAGACAGCCGTCGGCGATGTCGGCCGCAAAAGGCGCGTGCGTCCACTGATCCAGCGGTCCCGGCGGCACCACGTCCTGGTGCGCCATGAGAAGCACCGGCGCGCGCCGGGCCTTATCGGCCTTCCAGCGATAGAGCAGACTCGCCCGGCCGATGACCGTTTTCTCCAGGCGGCTGTGAATCAGAGGATAGGCCTCTTGCAAAAACTGATGAAAGGCGTCAAAAGCACTCCAGTCCGTGGCGGCATCATTTTCCGTGGATACGGTGGGAATACGCACCGCCTGCTGCAGGTGCCGGAGATAGGTTTCATTCATGGGTCTGCCCCCTTTCTGTACAACAGGATATCCTTCATTATAGCATCCTTAAAACAGAAAACCGAACGAAATATACCTGTGTCCTCTCATGAATGCCCTGGCCTTGTATCTGCTGATGAAAAACTTCTATAATTGAAATATCTTTACAATTGTAATATATGATTGAAACTGCCCTGTCTTTAGCAGTACACTGTAATTGATGTATTTCTATGTATTTCCATTATCTTGCATTGTATGCGCTCCCTTCCTGCCGCTAGTTTCCGCAGGTCCATCGCCTGCCCCGCGGAAACCGGACCGGGGATGGGTCGGCGCCGTGAAAAGGAGACACCCATGTATGATTTTGATACGGTCATTGACCGAAGTCACACCTTTTCCCTGAAGCATGATTTTAAAGAGGCAAACGGCTACGACTCCGATGTGCTTCCCTTCTGGATAGCCGACATGGACTTCCGCACCGCCCCCGCTGTGACAGAGGCGATCACCCGGGCGGCGGCGCACGGCATCTTCGGCTATTCCGAGGCGGACGATTCCTACTTCGAGGCGGTGCAGCGCTGGTTCCGGCAGAATTTTCACTGGACCGTGCGGCGTGACTGGCTGGTCAAAACCGCAGGCATCGTCCCGGCGCTGAGCACGGCGGTACGGGCCTTCACCAAACCTGACGACGCGGTGCTCATCCAGCCGCCGGTCTATCCCTGGTTTGCCGCTGCCATCCAAAACAACGGCCGCCGCGTGGTCACCAGTCCGCTCATCCGCCGGGGCCAGAAGTACAGCATGAACGACCTCGATGACATAGAGCGGAAAATTGCGGAAAATGACGTAAAGCTGAGCTTCATCTGCTCGCCCCAGAACCCCATCGGCCGGGTCTGGACGCGGGAGGAGCTCTCCCAGTACAGCGCCATCTGCCGGCGCCATCACGTGCGCATTGTGGTCGATGAAATTCACTGCGACTTCACCTATCCGGGCTACACCCACACCGCCTTCGGCACCCTTGGCGAGGAGGACGCCATGAACGCCATCATCTGCACCTCCCCGTCCAAAACCTTCAACCTGTCGGGGCTGCAGGATGCCAATATATGGATTGCCAATCCGGCCCTCCGCACACAGTTCCAGAAGGAACTCGCCGCGATCGGCTTCACCCATCCCAACCTGCTCGGTCTCGTGGCAGGCCGCGCCGCCTATTCCGAGGGCCGGCCCTGGCTGGAGGCGCTGAAGACCTACCTTCTGGGCAACCTAAACTACGTGCGCGAATTCCTCCACGCCAACCTGCCCCACATTAAGCTGGTGGAGCCGGAAGGGACCTACGTGGTCTGGCTGGATTTCCGCTACTACGGCCTCACCGACACGGCGCTGGAACAAAAAATCAAGACAGACGCCCGGCTGTGGCTCGACATGGGCTATATCTTCGGCTCCGAGGGAAGCGGCTACGTCCGCCTCAATATTGCCTGCCCGCGGACCCTTCTCGAACAGGGCATGGAGCGCCTTCTGGATGCTTTCCAGTCGCAGCGCCCCTCCTCCACCCCTTACTTCCTCTGATACCATCAAAAAACTCACCGCATGACGGTGAGTCTTTTAATGCTTTTTTTGCACAAGAAAAGCCTGCCCCAAAATTCCAGGGTGCAGGCTTTTCTGCGGTCATTTCCGAATTACTTCCAGATGAGCTGCATCAGCTTCTTGTACTCGCTGCTCAGGTTGCGGA
>CAZPLS010000012.1:10228-29248 GCA_964587685.1 uncultured Dialister sp. | reverse complement strand
CAATATACAGAAGTGAGATTTGCTGTGGAAGCAACGATGGCATGCTATAATGATGGCACAGGAGGATCCATATGATTACAATTATACTCGCAGCAGCGGCTGCGCTGATTGACCAGCTGGTCAAATGGTTTGTTCAGGGCCATATGGAATTGGGGGAAAGCATTCCGATCATTCCGAATATATTTCATTTTACTTATATTATTAATCCCGGCGCAGCCTTTGGTATTTTAAAATACCAGCATGCCTTTTTCTTGGGCATTGTGGTGGTCCTGTTTGCGGTATATGGATGGATGCGAAAGCGTATTCCCGGGAAGCCACTGTATTTTCCCATAGGCATCGGACTGTTGCTTGGCGGCGCTCTTGGTAATGCAGTGGATCGGGTGCGAATTGGCGGCGTTGTGGATTTTTTTGATTTCAGGGTTTGGCCGATTTTTAATGTGGCGGATATGGCCATATGTACAGGGGTGTCGTTGATTCTATATTATTTCTGGAGGCATGAAGACAGATGAAAGAATTCAAATTGTCGGTCACTGAAATGGAAAAAGGGCAGCGGGTAGATAAATATCTGGCGGAACAGACAGGAATCAATCGGTCGGAAATCCAGAAACAGCTGAAACAGGGCGCTGTGACGCTTGTGTCCGGACGGCCTCTCAAATCGAATTACCGGCTGGAGACGGGCGATGAGTTGCTCTTTTTATACGAGGAGCCGGTTAAAATAGAACTTGTGCCGCAGGAAATTCCTTTGAATATTCTTTATGAAGATGAGAGCCTGATTGTGCTTAATAAGCCGCGGGGAATGGTGGTTCATCCCGGGACAGGAAATCCGGGCGGTACATTGGTCAATGCATTGCTATGGCACGTTGGCCCGTCCATTCGAAGCGTTGGAGAGCCGGAACGGCCAGGTATTGTTCATCGTTTGGACAAGGATACATCCGGCGTCATGGTGGTGGCAAAAACGCAGGAAGCGTACCTTGTTTTGCAGGAAGAAATTGGATCTCATCGCGCACAGAGAAAATATATAGCACTGGTTCATGGGAAAATGGCGGGAAGACAGGGCATAATCCGACTCCCTCTGGGGCGCAGCTTGAAAGACCGCATGAAATGGGAAGTGGCACCCAAAACAGGACGGACAGCAGTGACCCATTTCCGGGTCATCGAATTTTATCCCCATTATTCCTGCTTGGAATGCCGGCTTGAAACGGGGCGGACACATCAGATTCGGGTACACATGGCGTATATCGGCCATCCGGTAGTCAATGATCCACTATATGGATATAAGAAGGATCATTTTCCTATTGAAGGGCAGGCGCTCCATTCGCATACGCTTGATTTGCATCATCCTGTAACGGGGCAGGAGATGCATTTTAATGCGCCGCTTCCATGGGATTTAAAAGAATGCATAGAGTTAGCAAAAAGAGAGGATACCCCATGACAGAACGGATGATTCATGTGCCGGGGTTTCGTATTGGCACAGCAGAGGATATGGAAGGCATAACCGGGGTAACCGTTATACTGGCGCCGGAAGGCGGTGCGGTGGCGGGCGTGGATGTTCGGGGCTGTGCGCCGGGGACGCGGGAGACGGATTTGCTGCGTCCGGAGAAAACGGTAGAGGCTATTCATGCGGTAGTACTTTCCGGCGGTTCGGCCTTTGGGCTGGAGGCGGCCAGCGGGGTTATGAGGAAATTGAGCGAATCAGGTATAGGTTTTCCAGTTGGACCTGTCCGCGTACCTATTGTGTGCAGTGCCGTTCTTTTTGATTTAATGATAGGTAAGAGCACTGCATTTCCTGATCGAGATATGGGGTGGCTCGCAGCAGAACGCGCCAGTCGTATAGTTCCTGTAGGATGCAGAGGTGCAGGAACAGGAGCGACTGTAGGAAAGCTTCTTGGCGCAGACAGATGCATGAAAAGCGGAGCGGGTTATATAGAATTGGGATTACCTGAAGGGTTATGGGTCGGTGCGTATGTGGCGGTCAATGCATGTGGTGAAATTTACGATGGCAGCACGATTTTAGCCGGTGCGCGGTCCAAGGATGGAAAAGCCATTATTTCTTCCGATGAATTTATGCTTAAAGGCGGAAGTCGCGATTTGACCGGAGCCAATACCACAATTGGATGTATTTTGACCAACGCAAAGCTGACAAAAGCACAATGTATAGCTGTGGCAGGTATGGCGCACGATGGTTTGGCTAGGTCAATCCGCCCGGTGCATACCACCATGGACGGGGATACTTTGTTTGTCATGGCATCGGGAGAGGTGTGTGCACACATTGATACCGTCGGATACTTGGCGGAGGAAGCACTTCGGAGGGCTGTTTGCGATGCCGTGCTCACCGCAGAGGGTATGGGTGGAATCCCTGCTCATAAAGATATGAGCGAGAAGCCATTGCGTTGACAGAATTTCAGGAATTTTGTACAATAATTCCGTAGCGGGGACGCACCGGTTTCGACAGGGGCAGCTGTGTCAAAAGAAGCGAGTTGGGATTCCATCCACCCCATTAAACGGTGGAAAAAAATAAACGCAAAACGTGATTTTGCTTTAGCAGCTTGATTTGCTAATGTCTTTCTGAAGCTCTCCTGCGGCTTTAGTCAGGCATCATCCAGCAGGATACCAGAGAGTGATGTCCGGTAACTCTGCGGGAAACGCACCGGAATGGGTGAAGGTAGTTTGTTTCTGAACGGTACTTCACTGACATGAAAAATCAGAAACTGCGCTCGGAGAAGCTTTTGGGACAGGCTTTTTGGACAGGGGTTCGACTCCCCTCGTCTCCACCAGTAAGAGACAGGCCAGATATGAGAATCACTCGTATCTGGCTTTTTGTGTGGAGAAAGTCGTCTGCCAGGGAAGGCCGTACTCTTGTTATTTTCTGCTGACGGTGCAGGCGAACCCGTACCGGTTGATGCATTTGGCAAATGCATAGGGTGTGCATATAATAATATATGGAGAAGATTTTAAGTAAAAATATGGGAGGAGAACCCAAAGGGCTGGTATGAATCAGGCACTTTTTTCCATACTTGACCGTTGCCACCGGGGGGCTTTGATTCTGGGCGGATTTGCAGCATTCATGCTGATCGGAGCGTTGCTGTTATTATTGCCTGCTGCGCAGACGGGAACGCGGGACATCAGCTTTATTGATGCATTGTTCACATCCGTAAGTGCGGTAAGCGTTACCGGAATGAGTCTTATTAATGTAAGCGAGGATTTGACAATTTGTGGACAGCTCATTTTACTTTTCCTGATTCAAGTGGGCGGTCTTGGAATTATGACTATTATGGCCATCATGGGCATTTCCACCGGCAGAAGAATCCGGCTGCAGGAACGGTTGCTTATCAGGGATTCCTTTAATTTGCAAACACTATCCGGAATGGTGCTTCTTGTAAAGAAAATTGCGATAATGACATTTTTCGTGGAATTTATTTCCGGCACGTTGCTGGCCGTTTATTTTTTTCAGGATATGGGGGTTCTTGGGATCTATTATGGATATTGGCATGCTGTATCGGCTTTCTGCAACTGCGGATTGGATCTGTTAGGAGGATTCACTCCTTTTGCGAGAGAGCCCTTTGTCTGTGTGGTTATCATCCTTACTATGCTGTTGGGCGGTATCGGATTTGTGGTTATTGATGATGTGCTCATGAAGAAATCCTGGTCGCATTTTTCCCTGAACACCAAGCTCGTTCTGACGACGGAACTAATTTTTACCTTGCTGGGAGCGCTTTTCTTTTTCCTTATGGACCGCAACAATCTGCGGACAATAGGAGATATGGGGCTTCTTATGGAAATTTTGAACTCCTTCTTTATGGCAGTTTCCTCCAGACTGGCCGGCTTCACTACCTTTGATATTGTAGATGTAAGTGTCAGCACACAGCTTATCGTGATGTTTCTTATGTTTATTGGCGCTGCTCCCGTTTCCACGGGGGGCGGGATCAGGACGACGACAGCGTTTGTTATATTCTTATCCATCCTATCTTGGCTTCGGGGAAGACAGGATGTGGTGATTTTTCATAAAAGAATTGATGAACGATTTATATTCAAAGCGTTTCATGTATTTGCCCTGTCCTTTTTTCTGACCATGTTTACCGTTTTTCTTCTGCTCCTTTTTGACACCAGAGGATTTCGGCTGGAAGAAATTCTTTTCGAAGGGATATCCGCATTTAGTACGGTAGGATTTAGTGTAGGACTGACGGAGCAGTGGAATGATATATGCAAAATCATATTGATTTTTGCTATGTTTATTGGCCGTGTCGGAGTTATGACACTGGTGCTTGCTTTTGCAGAGAGGAAGTGCGGACAGGTGCGGTATCCTGCAGATAATGTAGTCATTGGATAAGGTGGCGGATATGGAACCCAAATTACAGTTTTTTGTGGCAGGTCTCGGCAGATTCGGCAAAAGTGTGGCTGTTACGTTGGATCAGATGGGATATGATGTCATGGCGATGGATAAAGACGAAGCGGTTGTGCAGGATTTATCCGATAAGCTTGGTTATGTAGTCTGTGCCGATTCCTCTGATGAGAAAAATTTGAATGCCATTGGCGCCGGTAATGCAGATGTAGCGGTTGTAGCCATTGGAAATTTATCGGCCAGCCTGTTAACGACACTGCTTCTCAAAGACATGGGGGTAAAGCGAATTGTAGTGAAAGCGCTGGACGAGCTTCACGGAAAAATGCTTCAGAAAATTGGTGCGGATAATATTATCTATTCTGAAAAGGAAATGGGGATTCGCGTTGCGCATAATCTAACCTCTCCCGGCATTGTAGATTATATAGAAATGAATAATAACATCACTGTGGTGACTATTCATGTTCCTGAGAACTGGATTGGGAAAACGCTCATCGATGTGGATGTGCGGAAGAAATTTCATATTACGGTGGTAGCTATTCGAAGACAAACGGAAAATTATATCAATCCCAAACCGGACATGCCGATGGAGAAAGGTGATATGTTAGTCATTTTGGGTGATAATGTGAGCATAAAAAAGATTACAAGCAGTTTGGATTAGGTCGTGCCATGGCTGTATGAATGGTTTTATGATATGATAATGAGGAATTTATTTGTGAAGAAAACAGTGATGGATAATTTGTCATTTGTTGTAAATGTGAATAGACTGGTCTTTTGGAATTGAACAAGTAATGGAGTGGATGAGTTTGGAAAGATTGGTCATTGAAGGCGGGACTCCGCTGCATGGCGTTGTCCATGTTTCGAGTGCTAAAAATGCAGTGCTTCCTATCATTGTGGCAACCATGCTTCCGGAAACACCGGCTTCGATTTGGGATGCTCCCGTATTGGATGATGTGCACACCATATGCAGTGTGTTAGAATCGCTTGGCGTGGAGATCCATAGGAACGGAAGAGAGATGACATTTAATGCGGCCCGCATTCAGCGGACTGAGGCCTCCTATGAGCTTATGAGCCGTATGAGAGCGTCTTTTTTGATTATGGGGCCACTTCTGGCGAAGATGGGGCATGCAAAAATAGCGCTGCCCGGCGGCTGTATGATTGGAAGCCGCCCCATTGATTTGCATCTGAAAGCTTTCGAGGCCATGGGGGCAGAAATTCGTCACGAAGGAAACTACGTGGAAGCTTTTGTGCCGCATGGACTGCAAGGGGCAGAAGTTTATCTAGATTTCCCCAGTGTAGGGGCCACGGAAAATGTACTCATGGCAGCCGTTCTGGCAAACGGGCGTACCGTTATTGAGAATGCGGCAGAAGAACCGGAGATTGTTGACTTGGTGACGTTTTTGTCCAGCATGGGTGCAAATATCAAAGGTGCCGGAACTAATGTAATACGAATTGAAGGGGTAAAACGTCTGGAGGGCGTGGCTCATACCGCCATTCCGGATAGAATTGAAGCAGGAACCTTCATGATTGCGGCTGCGATGGCCGGTGGTGATATCGTTGTGGAAAATGTTTTGTCTGAGCACTTGAAACCTCTTTTGGCCAAATTGACAGAGGCGGGCGTAAAGGTGGTAAAAGAAGATATAGATCGGGTTCGAGTCATCAGTGATGGTCATATTCGTTCTACGGATATCAAAACGCTCCCGTATCCTGGATTTCCTACAGATTTACAGGCACAGTTTATGGCACTCATGACCATTGGCAGCGGAACTAGTACTGTTACGGAGACCGTTTTCGAAAACCGCTTCATGCATGTGGGAGAGCTGCAGCGTATGGGAGCCTCCATTCAGATTGGAGGAAGAAAAGCGGTAGTCAGAGGCGTTCCTTACCTGCATGGCGCCTTTGTCCGCGCAACGGATTTGCGGGCCGGCGCGGCGTTAACGCTGGCTGGACTGGCAGCCCATGGAACAACAGAAGTAGGCGATCTTCATCATATTGATCGGGGATATGATCATTTGGTGGAAAAACTACAGGGCTTGGGAGCGCGTATTTCTCGAGTCTGATTTGGATAACAAGAAGATGAAAAAAGAAAAATCATACTATCGCACGGGCTTTAGTTTTATAGATAGATTAGGCTCCTTTGGGACCGAGGATATAGGCATAGATCTTGGCACATCCAATGTCGTTACCTATATAAAAAAGAAGAAGCAAATTTATCCGGAAGCTTCAGCTGTAGCCATTCGTGAAAAAAGTGGGGAAATGTTTGCTTACGGCAATCGGGCAGAGGAAATGGAAGGCCGGACCCCACAGAACATACAAATCATTCGCCCGCTTAAAGACAGCGCCATTGTAGATTATAATGCAACAGCATTTTTATTAAATTCTATTATCAATCAGTCTTACCTGCGGAGCTTATTTTTCCATCCACGATTAATCGTTTGTGTGCCTGTGGATGTTACGGGTGTCCAGAGACGGGCTATCTTGGAAGCCGCGGTTACCATGGGCGTCAGAAAAGTGGTTCTTATTGACCAGCCTCTGGCCGCTCTAATGGGAATGGGTGTTGATACAGACCGTATGCAGGGGGCGATGATCGTGGACTTCGGCGGAGGGTCCGTCAATGTATCCGTGGTGTCTCGTCATGGGATTGTTGTTACCGATTCAACCTATGAAGCTGGACTGGCGATGGACCAAGCGATCATGACAAGGATACGGGAAAAATATAAAATACAGCTCGGCCGAAAAATCGCAGAGTCCTTAAAAAAAGAGCTGGGGATTTTGTGGGAATCCACCGGTATTTTGCAGGTGGGCGAGGCCTTCGGTAAATCGCTTGAAACAGGTATGCCGGTAAGTATTGCTGTGACAGGAGAGGACATTTCCGTGGCACTTCGATCGGTTATGCAGACTGTTTACCGTAAAATTTTGGGAGTCCTGCAAAAAACACCTCCCGCCCTGCTGGCAGATATTCGGGACCATGGGATTATGCTCAGCGGGGGCGGTGCACAGCTCCTGGGCTTGGACAACATGATTACAAAGGTTACAGGTATTCCCGCATACATGGTAGAGCAGCCCATGTATGTAAATGCCATCGGGGCCGGTGTGGCGTTGGATTACATGAACTACATGAGAGATTCGTTGCAGGATCTTCATTGAAAAATGATTGAAAATCCATGCTGAGCCGTGGCTTAATTACAAGAAACAGTAAGATATGTATTGAAATATCCTCCCGAAGTAGATGACGGCATTGTGCCAATCGACTTCGGGAGGATATTTATATAATGGACAATAAGCAGGGAGACAAATGACATACGATGGCATGCCATCTTATCTATATGAGATTTCAAATTAGTAGCTTTATGGTAAAATAAGGCATATATAGTAACTGTATAAAAATGGCAAGGGATGTACTTGTTGCGGAGCGAATCATCAAGGGGTATGGATTCCTTGAAAAACTGTATAACTTAGGATGTTTGACTTTCAGAATGATGTCTTTCAGACCATGCCAAGATAACATATCGGGAATTAATCACCCCCATAGGACTGGTGATGACGGAGTCTAAATTAAAAGGAGTGCAGGTAATATTTTGATGAAACAGGTAAAAAAATGCAAAAACAAATGGATGGCCGCATTGATGCTACTGTTTTGTTTTGCTGGATTGAGGACCGTTCATGCAGAGGAAATATCTTTTCTTCCTGTCAGTGAAGTGCGGGAGGGAATGCGCGGTTATGCCAAGACAGTCGTACATGGCCGTGATATTTCTACCTTTGATGTGGATGTGCTTGGTGTAATGAAAGCACGCGGAGCAACCGGGGGAGACCTTGTTTTAGTAAAGGTATCCGGTCCGGTGATTGATGAAGCAGGTGGCATAGCCCAAGGGATGAGCGGAAGCCCTGTCTATATTGATGGAAAATTGTTAGGTGCGGTAGCCTATGGGTTCCCTCAGTCGGGCGGGCGGATTGGAATGGTTACGCCCATCTCGGATATGCTTAGGCTGTGGACCTTGGAGGAGTCGCAGGAATCTTTTCTTTTTCCCTCCCCGTCAGATGATTTGATTCCGATCGACACGCCTCTGATGGCAGCGGGATATACACCGGAAGCCCTGGACTACTTGTCTGAAAAAATGAGCAGCTTTTATATGAAGCCCTATTCCGCTGCTGCGGCAGGCAGTGATGAATCGGTCTTCCCTTTGGAAGCCGGCGGGTCTGTTGCGGTTTCTCTTGTAAGCGGAGATTTAAAACTGGGAGCTGTTGGAACTGTGACTTATGTGGATGGAGACCATGTGGTGGCATTTGGTCATCCATTTATGAGCCGGGGAAGCAGCGAATATTTTATGCATAATTCGTATATTTTTACTGTCATACCCAGCCAGAACGTACCATTTAAATTAGGTTCAGTGGGGGCAGAAGTGGGTGTTGTGAATCAGGATAGGGGGGCCGGCATTGGTGGCATCACTGGTGTCAAGCCCAATTTTACGACCCTGCATGCAGCGGTAACCGATTTGGACTTGATGGACAGCAAAAATATGAATGTCAAAATGATTCGGGATGAGCGGTTTTTGCCGACTCTGGCTGCCACATCTGTGTATAACACAATCAGCCGCGCGATGGATCGGCGCGGAGAGGGAAGTGTGGAAATTTCGTATACACTGTATCCGGAGGACAAGAGCCAACAGCCGGTTTCTCGGAAGAATCTGTATTGGTCAGCATCGGATGTGGCAGAACGCAGTGTGGACGAGCTGTTTAACGTAATGCGCATATTGACGCAAAACCGCTTTGAAAAATATCCTTTGCATCGCATTCAAGTTGACATGGCGGTAACCAGGGAGCGGCGGACCGCGCAAATTATTGATGCCACGGCTACGCCCATGATTGTCAGCCCGGGAGATTCTATTCTTATCCGGGTGAAGCTGGAACCATACCGTGGCCAGGTTTTTCAAAAAGACTTGATGTTTGTCGTTCCAAAGGACCAGCCGCTTGGTGAAATGGTACTTGAGGTTCGGGGCGGCGGTGTTGTGCCTCTGCCGTACCTTCTTCAGCAGCAGAAATATAATTTAACGGCAGAAATTGTTGAACGAATTCGTACATACAAAGATTTAAAGGACTTGCAGGATAAGCTTATGAAAGAGGATCAAAACAATCAGATTGTTGTTGAGATTCTGGATCCGGAAGTCAGCATGATTACAAAAGAGGATGAAGCGCCGGCTGATGTTAAAATTCAAGACAAGCAGATACCTGAAAATCCGGAATATCTGAAAGAACAGAAACCGAAAAAAGAGGCATCCAAAGATCAGGAACGGGCAGTAAGCCGGATAGATACGGATTATGTAATTTATGGGGACGGACAATTCACCTTTCAAGTGATGGCGCCGGCAGACCGAGACCGCGCGTTGGAAAAAATAAAGAATGATCGCAAGAAGCAGAATCAGATGCAGCTGGAACTGAAAAACAATGAAAAAGAAAATATGGAGGACGGAGATACAGCGGGGAATGACGAAACGGCTTTTGAAACGCAAGCGACCCGTTAAAATAGAAAACCACGAATCGTTGATTGGGAAAATTCCTCATCCTGACAGAAATATTCGTGGATCTTCTTGCATTGGTTTGAAATTCACTTATCTTTGATGTATTATAATAATAATTATAATTTGTGAGGAAGGGGAGAGCAGCGGGTGACAGGCTTTTTGGAAAAACTTGGCAGCATGACCATTGGTGTTTTTCATCAGCTTGGCGCCGTGTTGCTTTTGTTTTTATCTACTCTTCGCCAGTTTCATAAAATCCAATGGCGTGAGGCCGTTAAGCAGTGTCTGGATTTAGGTGTTAAATCGTTGCCCATTATAGGTTTGACGCTTCTCTTTACAGGCATGGTTCTTTCCTTCCAGATTGCGGGAGAACTGATTAAATACGGAGCGGAGTTTTCCATTGGGGGAATTGTTGCCATTGGTATGGGGCGAGAATTGGGTCCTGTGCTGTGTGGTGTTGTTTTGGCCGGACGAGTAGGGGCGGCCATTACCGCGGAAATTGGAACTATGCGGGTGACCGAGCAAATTGATGCTCTTCGGTGCATGGCTGTGAATCCGGTGGCTTACCTAGTGGTGCCGCGTTTTGTGGCATGCCTTACCATGTTGCCTATTCTCAATGTTTTTGGAGTAACCATCGGAATTATTGGCGGTATGCTTGTGGCGGCATTGGCGGAAAATGTTTCTGCCTATACGTTTATGCATTCCATTGATGTGTTTTGCGGTCCTGAGGACATTTATATGGGAATGATCAAATCTGTCGTTTTTGGAATGCTTGTGGCGCTTGTTGGCTGTGATCGCGGCATGACCTGCACCGCCGGTGCAGAGGGGGTCGGCAGAGCGACGACTCAGTCCGTGGTATATTCCATTGTTATGCTGTTTGCAGCGAATTATCTGCTGTCGGCCATTCTGTTTTGAGGATTACCTATGATTGAATTGATGCATGTATATAAATCATTCGGGAATCGCCAGATTTTGAAGGATGTGAATTTAACTGTAGAAGATGGAGAGACTATGGTGATTCTTGGTGCATCTGGTTCCGGGAAATCCACCATTTTGAAGCTGATTATTGGTCTTCTGCAGCCCGATTCAGGCGATATCTTTATCAATGGACAGAATGTAATTGGGCTGGATGAAGATGGTTGGAATAGCATGAGAAGGCATATGGGAATGGTCTTCCAGTATTCAGCTTTGTTTGATTCCATGAATATACGGGAAAACGTTGCCTTTGGACTCCGACAGCATGAACGGTTGCCGGAAGAACAGATAGAACATATTGTTCAGGAAAAACTGCACATGGTTGGCTTGGAGGATGTGGAAGATTTAATGCCAAGCAATTTATCCGGCGGAATGAAAAAGCGGGTCAGTCTGGCAAGGGCTATTGCGTTGAATCCTGAAATTGTTTTATATGATGAACCGACCGCCGGTTTGGATCCCATTCGATCCACGGCAATTAGTCATTTAATTAAAAATACACAGAAACAAATGCATGTGACCAGCATAGTGGTGACACATGATATGAAATCGGCGGGGATGGTGGCAAACCGCATGGCCTTTTTACACGAAGGTTCTTTTTTGGAAATCGGTGCGCCAGAAGTGCTGTATCAGTCAAAGGATATGCGTGTGAAGCAATTTATTCACGGTTGGGAAATTTTGGAAATGTCACAAGAAGAAGGTGCAGAGAAATGAAATGGTCTACGGAAGCCAAAGTCGGTGTGTTCTCACTGACGGGACTCCTGATTTTTACCGGCATTATCATGCACTTATCACATTTTGTCATATTTGGGAAAAATGGATTTCATGTAACTGGCTATTTCCAGGAAGCAGAAGGAATTGAACGGGGAAATCCCATTAGATATGCCGGTGTGGAGGTGGGCCGTGTAGATGATATTGCGGTGGAAAAAGGAAAAGCCGTTCTGGTCCTTCGGTTTTATGAGGGCAGTGAAGTGCCCAAGGATGCATCCTTTTCCATACAGACAAGCAGTGTAATGGGGGGAATGTATGTCCGTGTGGCCGGGGGCCGTCTTGAAAACGGCATATTAGAAGATGGAATGACAGTTCACGGCGTGGTGGCGCCTGGCTTTGATTCCACAATGAGCAAGATGGATAAATTAGCGGATTCTGCGCAAAAGCTATTGGATGGATTGAACTCTCTCGTAGGAGACAATGCCTCGCAGGAAAACTTGAAGGACACCATATCAAACATTAATATACTTACTCAAAACTTAGCGGTCCTTACAGCGCAGGGCATCCAAATTGCGAATGAAGTGGACAGTATGACACAGCAGATGAATGGATTCCTGCGGGATTTTAATCAAGACGGGCAGGCGGGTGTGCAGACCCGGACCATACTGGATAATATGGTGGCTACGTCTGAAAATGCGAAGGAATTGTCATTTAAAGCCAGGAATCTATCCGGTAAACTGGATGACATAATGAGCGACTTTCGTTTGTCGGGGGAAGGAGAATTATTATATAATACTACGGAAAAAGAGTTTTCACCGAATATTTCTTTTCGTTTTGGAGACGAAAGGTTTGTCAATTTGGGCATAGAGTCTCTTGGAGATGATTCGCTTATAAATGCACAATACGGAGTGAAAGAAGAACAGTGGGATTTTTATGGAGGCATGGTTCGGGGAAAAGTCGGCGTAGGAACTGCCTATCATGCGGACCGGTGGAGAATCGGCGCTGATATATATGACCCCAATGATGTGACGTTTCGAATCAAGGGGGGGTATGAGATTTTTAAGGATTTCTATGCAACACTTCAAACCATTCAGCCAGAAAAGCGGCGTGGCGGCGGCAATTACTTTGGCATAAGTTACATGTATTAATTATAGTCCAGTGCATGAGTGCAGAAGGGATGGAATAAAATGAAAAAAATAAAGTACAAACTGTTTGGCGCATCAGTGGCGGCGATGTTGGCATTAACAGGAACCATGCATTTGGAGGCCGCCGGAGTGGAAATTACACAGCCGGGAACGGCAGCACAGACGGTGCAGAATGCACTTGAGCGACCGGCTAAGCAGGTGAATTTTGAAAACATGCTGATTGCGGAAAAAATACCAGCCGCAGAAGAAACTGTCGAAGCGGAGACCATAAACATAGATCTTAGAGGGGCAGTAGCCACATCCATTCAGAACAATCGTGACATTCGGATTTCTGAATATGAACTGATTGAAGCACAGGCGGCAGTCAGTGAAGCGGCTGCCTCGAAAAACCCGAATCTCAGTTATGACTTTACGGCCACAAGAACGAGAAGTGAAGGAGATAATGGAGCAGGAAGAAACGTAGTTTCCATCCAAAATAACTATAACAATGGATTAAATGTTACCTGGGCATTGTGGACCGGTGGTCGTGTAGAAGGCTTGATCAGTGCGGCGAGATATGAGAGAAGTGCGGCGGAGGAGGCTGTTAAATTAACAGAAGCAGAGACCAAATTAAGTGCTACCAGTGCATATTACCAGTACTTGGAAGCCATTAATTTGGAAGACGTAAGCCGCGAGTCGGTAGAAAATTTATCCAGTCACCTTACCAATGTGCAGCAGCAATATAACGCGGGAATTGTTGCCAAATTGGATGTTTTATCATCTAATGTATCACTGGCTAATGCCAAGCACGAGTACATTACGGCACAAAATGCAAAAAATGTGGCAGAAGCCAATTTGAATAACATTATGCGCTTGCCCATGTCGACAAAACTAATTCCTATAGATACAAATTTCCCGGAACCTGAATTTACCATTACTATGGAACAGGCACTGGAGCTGGCGGATAAAAATCGCTGGGAAATCCTGCAGGCGGAATATGCATACCAAGCAGCGAAACAGCAGGTGAAAGTTGCCAGGTCTGGATATCTGCCTACCATTAGTGTGAGCGGTGGTTATAACTGGGATGATGATGACTTCCCAGGAACGGAAAACAGAGGCTGGAATGTGGTCGGCGGCCTTTCTTGGTCATTGTGGGATGGCGGCGCTACTGATGCGCAAATAAAGTCGGCTAAAGCCGCTATGCGTGCCGCAGAGGAAACCCTGCAGCAGGTGCGTGAAAGTGTTGCGTTGGAAGTGCGGGAAGATTATTTAAATATCCTTGCAGCAAAAGAACAAATTCGGGCTACGGAAGCCGCGGTTGCTGAAGCGGAAGAAGCCTATAAAATTGCAACAGTACGATACAAATCAGGTGTAGGAATTAACTTGGACGTGCTCGACGCACAGTACAATTTAAATGAAGCACGTACCAACTACATCACGGCCATGTATGATTACAATGTAGGATTGGCCACCTTGGAAAAAGCGTTGGGGATTCCTGCCGTAATTCGGTCTGAGAAATGAGTAAATATAATTGTAGTTAATTGATTCAATCCATGGGAAACGATGGATTGAATCGGTATTTCTATACAGAAAATATAGAAATACATATAGTTTATTCTGTATGGACAGCTGGAGTGGGGCCTATTATGCTTTTTATAAGTAATAATAGAAATAAAGGTATAGTAAAAATATGATCGCGCGTGAAGACACCTTCTAAAAATACACTCATTAGAGGTACATACATGATGAACAAAATCAGATGGCTTCGTAATGCGGTAATATTTCTATGTGTTCTGTTTGTTGCTGCCTATTTTCTGATAAGACCCACTGCAATACAGAAAATAGAGCCCCTTCTGTTAGAAGCAGGAGCGAATAGAATCAATGGAACTCTTGCCTGGCGGGAAATCGATTTGGATCCGCTGTATAATCTGGAGTTTACCGATATTGAGGTAATTGATTCAGAGAGAAGAGTGGTTTTTAAATCGCCCTCTTTACAGGTGGATTGGACCATCGCGGGGGCTTTTTCGGCGTGGCTAAATGGGAAGGACGTGTCAGCAATGATTCAAAATGTCATTGCTGAGCGCCCGGAAATTTGGGTACGACAGGGTGAAAATGGAATATGGAATGTCCAAACACTGATAAAACCACTGGAAGAAGAATCCCCTAATCATTTTTGTGGACGCATTCTCCTGAAAAATGGGACAGCGAATGTAGAGCTTCAGACAGCTGGATTGGTACAGATAAAAAACATGGAAGGCCAGTTTTCCTGGCTTAATGCAGGGAGCATCAGCGCTGTAGTAAACGGCGATTTTTCTGATGCTTATTTTTATGCAAAGATTTTTTATGAGAATGAAGATCTTTTTTCCGCAGAAGCTTTTGGTGGAGATATCGCTTTATCTTCGCTTCAGCCATTTTTGAATTATTTGCCTGATTCTAGACCGGAAATTTTGCTGGAAAATGGATTTGTGCAGATTCGTAAAGCAGAGGTAAGGCAGGAAAAGGGAAAACTAACCTATTCCATTGCCGGGGATTTGGATGATGCGGATCTTATTATCGATGGATGGACGCTTGATGAAGGAGTTGCGGACTTTATCATAAAAGATGAAACAGCGAATATAACAAATTTGAAGACTCTGGTGAATGGGCAGCGAATTACCGGGGATTTGGATGTTTCCTGGTCTGCCGCTCCTGATGTAAATGGGCAAATAGAGCTACATAACGCGGCGCTGGAACAGTTACTGCCAGGACAGGAAGTGTCTGGAGATGTAAATGGGAAAATACATGTGTCTGGTCCTGCAGCGGATGTTTCTGCATTAACGATGGACGGACAGATTTCACTGACTAATGGGAGGGGGCGCGGTCTTGCTGTTTCTGATGGCGAATTGCGCTTTTCTGCAGAAAATGGAATTCTGACACTGCATGCGCTGGAATTGACAACTGAAGAAGGGCATTTGCAGGGCTGGGGCAGGTATGCTCTACATTCCGGAGATTTTCAGGTGCAGGCGACAGCAGCGCAGCTGTCTCTGCTTTCTTTGGAACCGGATTTACACATGAATGGCGTGGTTAGCGGGTCTCTGTATGCAGCTGGTCGGTGGGATGGGGAAACCCTTTCCCTAAATGCACTTTCCGGCGCAATGAAGGGTCAAAATCTTTCTTATGAAAATTCTTATGAAAATTATTCAGCAGCAGAATTGTTGGCAGATTTTAACGGCAGCGATGCTGCATACAGCGCAAAATTTTATGGAATTGATTTGGCGGTATCCGGGATGGTCATTGATTCGTTGTCCGGAGAGATTTCAGGAAATCAGGATGACTGGCAGATATCGTATTTGTTCGGGTCAATGAACGGGGGTGTATTCTCTCTCCGCGGAAATTATACAAATGGACAAATAGCGGCAGGCGTTCAGGTTGGACATATAGATCTGGTGCCATTGGCCGGACTAATGGACAGAAAGTTTGGCGGGAAACTGACGCTGGATGGAGAAGTATCTGGCACGTTGGAACGGCCTGAATTTGACCTGCTCATCACTGTTTCTGATGGCTTCTATCAGGAGGCGCCTTTCCGCCGTTTGGCCAGTCACGTCCTTTCTGATGGGGAATGGATTACGATTGACAGTGCTGAGATGGAGACAGATACCGGGGCGCATCAGATTTCAGGCAGAATTGAACTCGGAGGGCAGCATGCATTGGACCTTTGGGGACAAAGCGAAAAGGTGCGAATTGAAGATATATTGAAATTGGCTGACGTTCGTGCGCCAGTAACTGGATGGATTAAAAACGAAGTCTCTATTCGCGGGACGATGGAGGCTCCGGAAATAGCGGGGCATTTTATGGCTTGGGACGGTTCTGCGGCAGGAGAACTGTATCAAAGCATTTCGGCGGAATATTCCTATTATAATGACGGGCAATTTCATGTCGCTAATGGATTGGCATATATTTATGGTGGTACCGCTGTATTAAATGGCACTGTATCCGAACAGGCACTGGATTTGGATGCCGCATTGATCGATGTGGATATTGAACGGATGTTGCGCCAGGGACCGGTCAGAGGCCGAGTCACGTTCCGGGGCCGTGTGTCAGGTGCTATGGCGTCACCCGTATTTGATGGGGGCTTGACCAGCAGAAGACTCTTCCTGAATGGTGCTGAAATTGAACAGATAAGAGCGGAACTTTCTTATGAAAATAGCGTCTTTCGTATTACCGATGGCGCATTTCGTCAGCGTGATGGGCAATTCCGGTGGAGCGGATTGGGAAATATTGAAACGGGAGTTATTGACGGACGCCTTTATTTCACCGGCTGGAGTTTGAGAGACGCCCTTCGGTTCTTTCAGCTGCCGGTCAGTGATATTTCTGGGGCTATGAATGGAGGCATGCTCATTCACGGTACAGTAGATAATCCCAATGTATCGCTTAATGTAAACCTCAATAGAGGCAGTCTGGGCCAAACCGTTATGGGAGATGGGAGGCTGAATCTGTCGTATATAAATGACATTCTTTCTATTCAGGAATGCTACCTGCCCATAGGGAGAGGGATATTGACAGTAAAAGGGACAGTGCATAAGAATGGCCAGATGCAGTTGGCGGCATCGGCGGATCAGATGGATATTTCCTGGATTCCTCAAGTGCTGAGCATACATGACATGGCCTGGGGCGGCGAGCTGTCGTCAGATATTAAAATAACAGGCCATCTGGAAGATCCGTCAGCCAATATAATCGCGCGCATTACACAGCCGAAATATAATGAAATTGCGTTTGATGAATTGGTATTGACTGCTGAAGCTGGACAAGGCGTGTTGACCGTTGAAAAGCTATTAGCCTCAAAAGGAATTTACAGTGTTTCCGCTCATGGTTATGTGCCCATGAGTGCATTGACAAGGAAAGCGGGGGAAAGAGAGGTTCCCTTTGATATCGACGTTGATTTGGATAATGCGGATTTGAATGCGCTGGTTTTTATGCTGGATTCGGTGACATCTGCTTCCGGGCCTGTGTATGGGCATATCAAAATTGCAGGACCATGGAATGATCCGGTCATTCAGGGCGGAGCGGTTGTTCGTGATGGCCGTCTTACATTGGACGTGTTGTCTGAACCGGTTACTGAAATTAATGGCTCCTTGCTTTTTGCTGGGAAGCAGGCAGAGTTAACCGGGCAGGCGAATCTTGGCGGCGGGCAGATTTCGGCCGTTCTGCGCACGAGATGGAACCAGAGCCAGTTGTCAGGTTATGATGGGGAGCTCCATGCGCACATGCCAAATGTTAAGGCTCTCTATTACGATGGAAGACTTGATACTGATTTGCTTTTTACTGAGGAACGAGGACTTCCTAAAATTACGGGAAATATCAATGTGCAGGATGCTGTAATTGACATTCCATTCAGTTTGGTGTCCAGCGGAGACAGTCCTGATTTTTTGACAGACATAGAGGTGAACGTAGGAAAAGATGTGCGATTGTATAATAGCCTTCTGTATGACTTGAGTGTTCGCGGAAATGTGCATATAGCCGGGCTGTTCACAATGCCCATCACCTCTGGACGAGTGAATGTGGAACGAGGGACAATAAAATATCTTGCCAATGAGTTCGTAGTGACAGAGGGGGCTGCCATCTGGGGCGGGGTATCAGAATCGCTGCTGCCCATCTTGAATGTGAAAGCAAATACTTCGGTGGGGCATTATAAAGTGGGGATGGATCTCCAGGGACCGCCAGGGGGCTTTGTTTTCCGCATGCATAGTGAACCAGCACTGAATGATACGCAGATAATTACCTTGCTAACGCTCAGGCAGGCGCCAGGTTCTGCGTCTGATGAGGACAATACCACCGGTGCGCTGTTCAATGCAGGACTGTCAATGGCTTTTTCCGGCGGTGTTCAGGATCTCATTAGAAATACGCTGGGCCTGGATTTGATTTCTGTCACATCGACGCTGACGGATTACTATACAAGCAGTGATTATGCATTGAATAATGATTACTATTACATAAAAATTGGGAAGTACTTGTTTAATGATTTTATGCTCACTGCTACGATGGGTGTGAATAACGAAGAGCAGAGTTATGGCTTCCGCTATGACTTGAAATCGCGCATAGGGATCGTGGCGTGGTATAATAACGATCATGATAGTTATATCGGCACAGATTATCAATTCCAGTTTTAACGCTGGTGTAAACGGTTTCACAGAAATGGCTTTTGAATGAATGAGAGTCAGGTCCTGATTTGGAGCGCGCTATGATTAAGGATTACTTATGCTCGTTGAGTGCAATTAAAAAACTGACTGTTGAAGAAGAAGCACAATTATGGAAACAATATAAAGAAGAGGGAAGTGTTGAAGCAAGGCAGCGGCTGATTGAAAATTACCAGTTGCTTGTTTGCCGG
>CAZPLS010000012.1:0-10128 GCA_964587685.1 uncultured Dialister sp. | reverse complement strand
AAGTGTTGAAGCAAGGCAGCGGCTGATTGAAAATTACCAGTTGCTTGTTTGCCGGGAAGCCATGAAATATCCTGTGCAGGAGACGGTAATGATGGATCTTGTACAGGAAGGAATGGTTGGTTTGATGGAAGCGGCGGAAAGATTTAATCCTTCGCTAAAAGTGGCCTTTTCTTTATATGCGGTGCATCGAGTACGCGGCCGTATGCTTGATTTTTTGAAGCGCACAAGCGGAGAAGAGCTTTGGGGCGAAGAGGTCGACCAGGAATCGGCTGTCCTGTCTATAGCCGTGGCGGACGTGGCTTTTGAACAAACGGATCGGGTATTGCTTCATGCTGAGCTTGATAAGGCAGTACAACGGTTGCCTGGGAAAGAAAGAGAAGTTATTCAGAACCTGTTTCTGAATGAGCAGACTGCAACAGAAACAGCCAATCTGCTTGATGTGAGCTCATCTTATGTGTATCGATTGGAGAAAAGAGGGCTCCGGCGACTTCGCGGTATACTGTCACGGGTGATTCATGATAGAAAATAATAAGAGACTTAAAAGGATAAAAACTTGAGAAAATAGATGAAACAAGCTGATTTTCAGTCCGTACTCGCATATATCGAGGTTCAATTTTTGTGATAAAAGTATGATTATATATTACATGGGGAAGGAGGGACAGCAGTGTGACTACAGATAAGCTAAAAAGAGTGCAGTCTGTTCGGAAATGGCTGGAAAAAGCAGAACAATCCTTTTCTCGGCACCGTGATATATTAGGGGAGCTGAATTTGATGATGGCTCGAGCGGAAATGCAGCGTCTTGATGAAACAAGAGTCGTAAGAGGGAAACGAAGAATCTTGGGAAATCGAATTTTGGCTATGGCAGCAGCTGTCGCTCTTATTATTGGAGTTTCTGAATGGAAGGCGGTTCTTGAACAGGATGTTGGAGCCGTGGTTCCTGCAGCGGAATTAACGGAACACGTTACAGCGAACCATTCGTCAGAACCTAATGAAAATGAGCCCCGTTTGACCATCAACAATAAGGATCCCGTGTATGCAGAGAGATATGCCACTTCCGCTTTAGAGGAAGCCCGGGAACCGGAAAAACAAAGCCCGGTTTTAACTGAGTTTGAAATTCAGCGTGTGGTAGGACAAGCAGGACGAGCACTTCGTGGGCAGTCCTGATATAATATATTTATTCATGTAAAAATAGTTATGGCTATTATGTGTCGCTCGTTATGCATGAGATGTATGACCGACATCTCATGTTTTTAGGAGGGTTTTATGAGGATTTTGCAACGAAGGAAAATGATACTTTCTTCTGTAATTGCTGCATCATTGACAGGCTTTACTGTGTATGCAGCTCCTGCTGACGCTGATGTAAGTCAGCAGCTGAGTAGGGGCATGACGGTTGCAGCGGCAGGTTCTACTGGAATGACCCAGAGTCAGATGGTCAGTTTAAGGCCGGCATCTGGATCGGAACCTAGTGGCCAAATTGAAGATACTCTGCAGCCGCGGGGAGAAGTTGTCGATGTGAGCCGTTCCGTGGAAGATTCGTCGTTATATTTGTCGACAAATGATGAAGAGCGCGTAACATCATTTGAGGGGCAAACCGTTTTTTCCGTAGATATCGTGAATGTTCCTGATCAGGTGAAATCCACTTTAATGCCTCTGATTCAAACAAAGGCAGGGGATACGCTGACTCTGGATGGAATTAAAGCGGATATATCCGCTCTAGGCAGCACAGGCGTTTTTTCACAGATTGCGCCATCTTTGGAAACGGTGCCGGAAGGGGTTCGGCTTAGTTATATCACCAAGGCAAACCCAGTCATTCACCGTGTGGAATTTACAGGAAATACCGTATTTACTGCGGAACAGCTGACGGAAATGCTTGGAATTAAGGAGAACAGTGTTCTCAACTCCACCATTCTGGGGCAGAAGCTGCAGGATATTGAAAGAGTATATTTACAACAAGGCTATCTTTTGTATTCTGTTCCTAACATTGAGGTAACACCGGAAGGCATATTGAAAATTGATATTGCTGAGGGCGTAGTAGAGGATATCGTTATCGAAGGAAATGATAAAACGAAGGATTACGTAATCCTTCGGGAATTGAGATATAAAAAAGGCCAGCCCTTTAATAAATTCACTGCCAGTCGGAGTATGGAGCGCTTGTACAACCTCGGGTTCTTTGAAGACGTCAATATGAAATTGTTACCGGGCACAAATGAACATGAGGTGATTACGGAAATTGATATTGTTGAGCAGAAAACCGGCGTTGTCTCTGTCGGCGCAGGCTATTCAGAATCAGACGGAATGGTTGGTATTTTGGAGCTTGGCGAAAACAACTTCCGAGGTACAGGGGACAGGGTGAATTTCCACTGGGAATTCGGCGGTTCTTCTGAAGGAAAGAACTATCAGATTTCTTATACCAGACCTTGGATTAACAGCAATGGTGATTCCCTCGGATTCTCTATTTTTGATCGTCGGTATGATTATGATGACTATGACTCCGATGGTCATACCATTGCCAGTTATGATCGCAGACGGAAAGGTTATAACTTAACATGGGGACATGTGAGCAGTGAATACAGAAAAAATTACTTTACGTTAGAAACTGTTCGAGAATCCTATGATGATCACGATGGATGGACGTGGGGCAGTGCAGCACCCGATTCAGAGGCCGTGCGTGAAGAATGGAAACAGGCGATCATGGATAACTTTGGTCGGACCAACAGTTTTACTTTTATGCATGTCTTTGATAGCCGTGACAACTATTTTAATGCAACGAAAGGTCGGCGTTTGTCTGCATCCATCCAATATGGTGGGCATGGTCTCGGCGGGGATTATGACTTTTATAAGTTCACCACCGAGGGCCGTTTCTATAAAGGGCTTAGTAATGGACATGTTTTGGCATTGCGCATAATGGCGGGGTACATTTCCGGGGAGATTTCCTACAATCAGCTTTTCGAATTGGGCGGGTCAAATAATCTTCGTGGTTTTGAAGATGATCAGTTCAAGGGGGAAAAGATGTATGCAGCCACATTGGAATATCGAGTCCCGGTAGCTTCCAAAGTAGAGGCTGTCGTCTTTACTGATGTAGGCAGTGCCTGGGATGTAGATGAAGAGCGTGTTCCCTGGTATACCGACGATGATTCTTTAAACTGGTCTGTGGGTGTTGGTTTGCGGCTCCAGACGCCAATCGGGCCGATTCGGCTGGATTATGGTCATGGGGACAAAAATAAATTCCACTTTAGCTTTGGCGCGCAGTTCTGATATGCACCGAGGGCAGAATGGATATTTGGGAAAAAACTTGGCGGCAGGTGATAAAAACTGAAATAATAAATAGTTTCTGCAGTGGAAATTATTCAGCAGGCTGTGTTATCAGCAGCTTGCTATTTATTTTTTCTCCAACAATAGTCGAAGCGGCTGTGGTGGAATCGGTGCAGGTCTCCATTGCGGTAAGAGAGGGAGACCTTTCCTCGTCTGTTGAAAGACGCATACGGGCAAGCATAGAAGCCATTGGCGGTCAGGTTTTGACAGGCAAAGATGATTCCTTAGTTTTGCTGTCGCAGGATCGATATAATCGAGTGCTGGCAGATATTGTGAATCGGGTTGTTGTGGGATATGTCGTAGCGGACATACAGGCTTCGTATGGCCCCTCTACAGAAATTGCCGTGACTCTTCAGCCGGTGGGTCAGCTTATCCAAACGGTAGACACGGAAATTGAATATGGCAATTTATCGGCGGAGGCAGAAGAGCTCCTCCGTAAAGATTTGGCCGGTGCCGAAGAGCGAATGGCGGCGCTGCTTGTGGGGCTGCCGGTCGATTCCGTGGGCTGGGCGGAAAGTGTCTCTCAGTCTGCAGGCAGGGAATATTTGTCATCTGTTCTTCCGGAATTTCAGGCGAGCTTTGATGTGGAATCTGGCGAACATACGAAAGTCCGTGTATACTTGCTGCCTCAGGGCGAAATTGTTCGGGCAAGCATGCTAACATTTCGGGAGACAACGATTCCGAGAATATTTATGTATCGGGCAGCTGAGAAAACAGAAGAATTGATGCGCGGATTGGAGGGTCTTCCGGTAAACTTTGTGCGGCGGCACAGCAAAGACATTGAAGCTAGAATGAAGGAAGAATTGTGCAGCGATTCTTTTATTCAACGGTATGAAATTGCTGTACAGACAGAATTCATTCCCGGCACTACCGCTGAATTGAAAGTGGATGCGCTGACCGACCATTGGTACATTCATACGGAAGCTTGGCTGGATGCAGACAGAGACGGTAATAAAAATGTAGCAGTGGATGGTATGCTTGGCCGTTATATAGGCAGGAATGATCTGCTTTTTGGTCAGGCCCGGTTATATCCAGGCCCCATGGAATGGGAAATATATGCAGGATGGCTGCATCGTTTTGGCCGGGAATATTCCCTTGGCTATAAATATGACATAGTCAATGACAGTAGCCATATACTCGCGAGAAAAGCCTTTGGCGAGCGCTGGGCACTGCGGTACGAGCGAGATTTTCGGAAAAAAGAAAATGAATACGGCCTTTCCTATCGGATTCATAACTACATGACTTTGGAATATGTGTATAATGAGGAAGAAGGCAAGTGGCTGAGGCTGATTGCTAATTTATGACAAGGAGTGTAATTCTATTATGATGGCATCATTGGGAAACAAAAAGAATGTAAAAATTTTTTCATTTACCCTGGCTGGTGTTTTTATAGTTTCTATTGCAGGCATGGCTCTTATATCTATGGGCGATACAGCCAATGCCGCGCCTACGTCCAGTATTGGGGTGGTAAATCAGCAGGAGGTAATTGCCGCTAATCCATCGCTGGCATCTGACTATCAGCAAAAAATGCGCGCCACAGCGGAAGAAATGCAGAAGGATTTTGATGAAAAATCTCAGGATATGAGCGATGAGGAGAAAGAAACCTTATTCGCGGAAATGCAGCAGCAGTTTAATGAGAAGCGGGTGGCTATTGAAAAAGAAATGCAGGATAAAGTAAATGCTGCGGTTCAGTCTGTCGCATCGAAAAAAGGGCTGTCTCTTGTTGTGGAAAAAAATGCCGTTATTTATGGCGGCATGGACATCACCAAGGATGTAACCGCTTCGCTGCTTTCCAATAGTGCTGCACCGACAGAAAAGGGAGACGGGACAGAAGAAAACTCGAAATAAGGACTGCTTACCATGGCAGGATATAAGATTCTCGAAACAATAACCGCAGCTGCGCTGTCAGCGCTTTTGTTTCTGCCTGGCTGCGGTACCGATACGGCGCCTGCAAAACCGCTTGAGACGTATGGTGTTGCCAACCTGGAAACGCTGGTGAAAGCTCATCCTTCGTACGTGGAATATTTCCGACTGGAAAAGGAATATGAAAATTTGCTTCAGAGATATCAAAAGGAGAGAACCAATTTCCTTCGTCTGTCTGATTCTGTAAAAAAAATACGGGAAACTCTCTCTTTTGCTGATGAAAAACGTATGGCGGAAGAAGAATACAATGCGAAAGTTAAAATTCGCGAGAATCAGTTGAATCAGGAGATGCAAAACCTGTATCGAGAAATTTCAGATAGGCATCAAGCACAGTTTGTGAGACCAAAATTATCGGATACCAATAGCGGAGATAACACCAAAATTGCAAATCTACATCTGAAATTGAAGCTTCTTAATTTGTCAGATGATGAAAAAGTCCAGGCAGAGCAGGATCTGAAAGATTTGCTGAATGGGCGATATGCTGAAATTCCGCAAAACGATTGGACGGAAGAAGAAAAAGCGGAATTTGCCGGGAAATTGACAGAAGCAAAAAAAGAGATGGAATCCTACGCAGCTGGTGTGGCAAAGGAGATTCTGGAGCGGCAGCAAAAAGAACGCGCTGCTGTCGCAGCTGGTAGTTTGCCTGATCCTTCCCATTGGAATAAGCAATGGGAAGCTAGGATTCAATCGAAACAGAAGGAAATGGCAGCGGAAAAAGAGAAAATCATGGAAGATATTCGGGGAAAAGCAGCTGTCATTGGTACAAATAAACATTTAGATCTAATTTTCACATCTTATCGGGTGAATGTGAAAGCGGAAGATGTGACCGATGATATCGTTAATGAATTGATAAAAATCAAGTGAATGAGGAGGAAGTCAGTTGGGTGTGAAATGGAGGAGATTGGCCTTTGCGGGGCTGTTTGCGGCGTCTGCCCTTTTAACAGGATGTGGGTCAGAGGATCGGGTGGCGGTCGTAGATCTTCAGCAGCTGGAGGTCAAATCAGAAAAAATCAAGGGGATTGAGCAGGAAATCACCGCTAAAAACAAAGAGATTGCAGATAGACTGGCCAAAGAACAAGCCTCACTATCTAATGAGGAGATGCAAAAAAAAGTGGCGGATGCACGCCAAGAAAGGGCCATTTTTATGCAAAGTAAGCAGCGCCAGATTCAGTCGCTGGTTGAAGCGCAATGTGCAGTGGTTGCCAAAGAAAAAGGAATTGGCATTGTTATGCACAAACTGGCAGTACCGGCAGGTGCAATAGACATAACAGAGGAAGTTTTGCAGCGCATTGATGGAAATGCTGCGCCAAAAGCCAAATGAGTGAGAAACAGGGCAAACATTTAGCGCGGTAAATTGGATATGGTATGACAAGATAATTTATTTAGGCATGTGTTCGAATGAAACGGTGATACATACCGGGAAATGGGGAGATTATGAAAAAAACAGTAGCAGAGTTGGCGGCACTGGTAGGGGGCACCGTTCATGGTGATGGAAATGTTATCATTGAAGATGTCTGCAGTGCAGAAAGCGCAGGTCCGCATCATATCACTTTTGCAAGAGGCATCTATGCAGAGCATATTGAAGAAATGCAGGCGGGAGCGATATTGGTGGATGAATTGCCTGCGGAATATACGAAAAATCTTATCGTAGTGGAAGATTGTCGCGGTGCATTTGGAAGACTTGTCGCCCTGTTTCATCCGGAGGCCAAATTTCCGGTGGGAATTCATCCCACGGCAATTGTCAGTGAAAAGGCGGTGCTTGGCAAAGATGTCTGCATTATGCCCTATGTAGTTATCGAAGATAATGCGGAAATTGGGGATGGGACGGTTATTTACCCCTATTGCTATATCGGACATCATGCAAAAATTGGAAAGGACTGTGAATTGTATCCCGGGGCTGTGGTACATGAAAATACCATTCTTGGTGACCGGGTTGTCCTAAGAGCGCATGCGGTGGTGGGTGGACAGGGCTTTGGTTTTGCTACCGATGAAAAGGGTCATCACACGCATATTCGCCAGTTGGGACGTGCGGTTATTGAAGACGATGTGGAAATTGGTTCCTGCAGCACAGTGGATAATGGAACGATGAATAATACCGTTGTGGGCCGCGGCACGAAAATTGATAATTTGGTGCACTTGGGACACAATGTGGAAGTGGGAGAAGATTGCTTTATCATTGCGCAGGTAGGTGTTGCTGGCAGTACTAAAATAGGAAATCGCTGCATTCTTGCAGGACAGGTAGGGATTACCGGGCACATCAAAATTTGTGATAATGTTATCCTTGGGGGCAAAACCGGAGTGACTGGCAATATTACGAAGCCTGGAGTGTATTTAGGCTATCCTATGCGGCCTCACATTGAATGGGAACGGTTGGAAGTATTGATTGGGCGGTTGCCGGATCTCTTTAAACGAGTGAAAAAGCTGGAAAAAGAAAGTCAAAAATAACTCTATTTAAAGTGTAAATATGAAAATACTCCTCCTAAGGTAGACGGATAAACAAATATAATCTACTTAGGAGGATATTTTATTTACAAGAAGCTATTGAAAATAATCTGAATTAAGACGATATTTGTGAGAGCATGTAAAATATGGCTGACCGTTTTCTGCCGGGTTCATTCATTTTATGGAAGAGGTGCAGAAATGGTTCGTATTAACAGGGGTTAACGGTCCTGTTATAATGATGAAAACTGAAATAAACCGGAAGAGAGGATGAGCATGAAGGGAACCTATGCATTGTTAAAATGGCTAAGCCGCATTTGCTGCCGTTTATCACCAGAGGGCGCGGAACGCGTCGGGAGAGGCTTGGGACAATTTTTTTGGCTGTGCGTGCCGGCGCACCGCAAAAAGCTGGCCGTGGATAATATCATTCGGGCAGGGATAACCCAAGATAAAGAAGAAGCAAAGCGTATTGCCAAAATCTCCGCGCTGCGTTTTGGAGAAATCAGTGTGGTTATGTTTCGATTTCCCTTATTGAATTCTGATAATATTCGGGAACATGTGACGATCATAGGGGCTGAAAAATTGGATGCCATTAAAGAAAGTGGCAAGGGCTGCATTCTTGCTGCGACACACTGCGGCAATTGGGAGCTTGAAGGGGCGGCGCTTGCTTTGTATGGGTATCCTCTACTGGCGGTCGCAATGAAACAGAAAAATGCAGAGTTTAACAAATTTATAACCGAATATCGTTCATTGCCGGGGCAAACGGTTGAATACAAGACAAGCATACGTGATATGATTCGTCGACTAAAACAAGGATATTTTGTAGGGCTTTTATGTGATCAGGACCCGGGAGAGGCGGGGATACTTTCGCATTTTCTAGGGCAAAGGACACTTACAGCCACCGGCCCGGCGCACTTTTCCGTCCTTTGCGGTCTGCCGGTAATGACTGCATTGATTCATCAGACCAGCCGTGATACATACACGATCATCATTGGAGATCCGATCACTGCTGATGCCGGTGTGAGCAAAAAAGAGGCGATTCAGCAGATCACAGATAGAATTAACGCGCGCATTGAAGCATGGATTCGTAAATATCCGGAAGAGTGGTTCTGGTTGCATAATCGTTGGAAGTGGACGGATAGATTACATCCGGAGGAACGGCATCGTGATTCAGTTTGATATGGAATTGGTAGATTTGGATGGAATCGTATTTCGAATTATCCATCCCTTTATCAGGAACAAGGATAGGTGTGCCATTTTTTACCATGGCTGGAGTAGTAAAGGCGAATTGCAGATAACTCGGGCGGTAATTCTTGCTGCTCATGGCTATACGGTTCTTTTGCCAGATGCCATACATCATGGCGTTCGTGGATCGTTGCCGGACTACTATAATGTTTCTGTCTATGATGTGTTTTGGGAGACTATTTTTCAAAATCTGAAGGAATTTCCTTATATCTATGAATGGCTGGGGAAAAATGGATATGTCAGGCCATGGGTACTGGGCCATTCTATGGGGGGGCTCACAGTTCTTGGATTGGCTGCACATTATGCTGACAAAATCCGTGGTGCAGTAAGCTTTAATGGTTCCGGGGACTGGATGCTTACGCACTTGTTTATACAAGCAAGATTTGGGGTCCTTAAACCTAAAAATTGGCCTATATGCGATATAATAGAAGAAAAAACTCCACTTCGGTATGTGAATCAAATGAAGGAAATTCCCATTTTTATGACAAATGGAGAAGTGGATGCTTCGGTAGATCCACGGGCGCAGGCTCATTTTGCAGAGGAATTGGCAAAGGCTGACGGTATGGGAACACGTGTGACTTATCCGGGGCTGGCTCATTTTGTTACGACGAATATGCTGGATGATGCATTATTCTGGATGGAAGAGCAGGAGACTATTTGAAAATCTCTTTATAAAAAAGTATATGTTGCTTGAAGAGCGTAAAGCGTGTTTTTACTTTTTTTATACAAATAATAGTATTAGGGAAACACTGATTTGATCGGCACTTTTTCATTTTCACTGCAAAATACCATATAATGGAAACATAAAGCAGCAAAGGAGGGTGCACCCACATGACTCAGCCAACATTTGGTGACATCGAATATGCCAACCGTAAAAGAAAAACAAAACGTGAGATATTCCTTGAATCCATGGATAGAATCATTCCCTGGGATCATTGGGTGAGCTTAATTGTCCCCTTCTATCCTTCCGGGAAACGGGGCCGTCCCCCGAAAGATATTGAGCTTATGCTTCGCATGTACCTGATGCAGAACTGGTTCAATCTCTCTGATGAAGGCATTGAGGACGCCATTTATGACAGCTACGCCATGCGTCGTTTTATGCACCTGGACTTCCTGGACGAACAAGTTCCCGATGCCACCACGCTGCTTCATTTCCGCCATTTAATAGAAGCGCATAAAATCGGAGAAAAAATATTTGCCGATGTCAGG
>CAZPLS010000011.1:0-30782 GCA_964587685.1 uncultured Dialister sp. | reverse complement strand
ACAGCTCTTCCTGTGAAAGCTCCTCGTCCATCGCCCATTCCTCTTTTCATTTTTCTTTATTGTAACACACCCGCATGAGTTGAGTAATTTAATCTCCTATGGTATAATCTATTTCGTTAAGCCGTCATGCGCCTATAGCTCAGGGGATAGAGCACTGGTCTCCGGAACCAGGTGCGAGGGTTCGAATCCCTCTAGGCGCTCCACAAAAAAAACTGCCTTTCGGCAGCTTTTTTTATTGTCTGAATCCATTTAAAGCAAACGCGTGAATCGGCGGAGGGTGTCAATCGTAGCGCTGCTCCTTTATGCGGCGGTCCAGATCCCGCCGCGCCGCTTTTTCCGCCATGTCCTGCCGCTTGTCGTAGAGCTTCTTTCCCGACGCCAGAGCGAGCTCGCATTTGACGCGGCTCCCCTTGAAGTACAGCTTCATGGGGATAAGGGTGCGTCCCTTTGTCTTCAGCTCGTTTTCAATTCTCAGTATTTCCCGGCGGTGCAGGAGGAGCTTGCGCGTGCGGAGCGGATCATGATTGAACCGGTTTCCCTGCTCATAGGGGCTGATATGGACATTCCAAAGGAAGATTTCTCCCTTTTGCACCCGGGCAAAGCCGTCCCGCAGGTTCGCCTTGCCTGCCCGGATGGATTTGACCTCGGTTCCGGTGAGCGCCACCCCCGCTTCATACGTATCATGAATGAAATAGTTGTGATAGGCCTGCCGATTCACCACCGTGGGCGGCGCGCCTGTCTTTTTCTTTGCCACTACCGTTTCCCCTTCTTTCCCTTCCCCTTTTGCGTCCGGGGCGCAGAATCATTGGTTTTCCCCTTCTTCTTTGCCTTGGACCGGGAAGACCCGCTTTTGTGCACTTTTTTCTCCAGATTGAGGGGCGAATGGATTTCTCCCAGCATGAAATCCACCTCCCGCTTTTCTTTATCGGCCCGAATGAGCGTGACCCGCACGGGCATGCCGAGGGAATAGACGCGGCCGGACCGGGCGCCCTTGAGTGTGAGGGTATCTTCCTGGTATTCAAAATCCTCGTCCATCATGTCCAGCCGCGCCAGGCCTTCCACGCCGTTATCCAGGCCCACAAATATGCCAAACCGCGTCACGCCGGTGATGATGCCGTCAAAGGGCTCGCCCACGAAGGGCTCCATGTATTCGGTCATCTTCAGATCCGTCGTATCCCGCTCCGCCTCCACCGAGACCTGCTCCGTTTCCGAGCAGTGGGCGCAGGCCTTGTCGAGGAAGGCAGCCTGCCGCTCCCGCGCCTTGTCATCGGGCGTTTCAAACAGGGCCTGCCGGATAAGGCGGTGAACTATCAGGTCCGGGTAGCGTCGGATGGGAGAGGTGAAATGGGTGTAGCACAGAGATGCAATGCCGAAATGGCCCTCATTGCCGGTGCTGTAGCAGGCCTGCGAGAGGGAGCGGAGTGTCATCACTTCAATGACTGCCGCCGCGTCCGTTCCTTTAACGCTTTCCAGCAGCGTCTGCAGGTCCTTGGGCTTTGGCTCATCGGGCACCTGCACCTTCGTTCCCAGGATGCGGGTAAGCCGCTGCAGGCCCTCCACCCGGTCCGGGTCCGGCTTCGGGTGGACGCGGTACACGGAGGGGCAACCCGCATCGCGGAGGAAGCGCGCCACCGCCTCGTTGGCCGCAATCATGGCATCCTCAATCATTTTTTCTGATTCACCCCGGATGCGCTTACTAATGCGGAGGGGCTTGCCCTCTTCATTGAGGACCACCTTGTATTCGGGAAATTCAAATTCAATGGCCCCGCGGCGGCGGCGGTCCTGCCGCAGCGCCTCCGCACAGGCCCGCAGATCCTCCAGCATGGGCAGGAAGGGCTTCAGATCCTCCGGCGCAATCCCTTCGGCAAAGGCTTTGTTGATCTCCGGATAGCTGCAGCGCCGTCCCACGCGAATCACCGCCGGCGTAATGCGCTCCGTCGTTACCGTGCCGTCCGGCCCCACATCCATGAGGCACGCCATGGCATAGCGGTCGCACCCTGCGTTCAGGCTGCACAGGTCATTGGAGAGCTGAAAGGGCAGCATGGGAATGACCCGGTCCGCCAGGTACACACTGTTGCCGCGGCGGAACGCTTCCTCATCGAGAAGCATGCCCTTCTTCACATACCGGCTCACGTCGGCAATGTATACGCCAAGCATAAAATGGCCGTTGGGCCTGCGCTCGCAGTACACCGCATCATCCAGGTCCTTCGAATCGGGGCCGTCAATGGTGACAAGGGGCACGCTGCGGAAATCCGCCGTGTCCGCCTCCGGAGAAATCTCCTTCGGCAGCCGGTCTGCCTCCTCCAGGATCGCTTCCGAAAAGACGTGGGGCAGGTGGTGCTGCGCGATGATCACGTCGATGTCCAGTCCCTTATCCCCTTCGTACCCCAGAATTTCCGTGACGCGCCCCTCCGCGTCGGTCTGCTGGCCCGGCCACTTCGTCACCTCCACCACGACCTTGGCGCCTGTGGTGGCTTCCATATCCTCTCCCAGGGGGATAAAGACGACCATGTTGATTTTTTCGTCCACCGGCACCACTTCGCCCCCATCGGAGAGCATTTCATAGGTGCCCACCACCGTTTCATTGGCGCGGGACAGCACCCGGGTGATGCGGCCTTCCACCTTATGCCTGCCTGTCGTGCCGTGCACTACCTTGACCTCCACCTGGTCATTGTTCACAGCCGTTCCCCGGTCCCGCTCCGCTATATAAATGTCCTCGTGTTCCTTATCGGTTATGAGAAACCCAAATTTCGCTCCATAGGATTTATAAACCCCTTCCACGATGGTTCCCGGAGCATAGGTGAGCAATTCCTTACTTTCCATAGCATTCTCCCTGCGAATAAAAAAAGGCCTGCCCCGGCAGACCCCTTGCATCCATCAAAATGTATTCATATACCTTCCGAGAAGCAGGCATACAATGACAAATACCACGCCAAGCCCTACGGTCATTTTGGCGAGCACGGCATCCTTTCCGCGCATCCGCCCGCCAAGCATGGAAGAACCGCCCATACCTGCGCCCATGCCTGCCGTTTTCGGCTCCTGCGAAACGATTACGATGATGAGTAACACGGAGATAATGCATACCAGCGACATCAGAAAAATTTTCACAGTCTTTCCTCCTCTGCGCACTCAGGTGCGCAACCCGTCTATATTACCGTAGTATATCTTACTTTTCATCCCCGGTCAAGCACGACCGCCCCGGTCACTTCCGCAGGAAATTGAGCTTTTCCCGCACATCGTCGGGAAGGTTCCGCTCCACTTCATTGCGCAGGTTGGCCCGGTTGTTGGCCCTGATAAACGTGTGCTGCGCCTTTTTATCCTCTGAAAGCACCCGCATGAAATCCCGCACCGCCATGCGGTAGGCTCCATGCCCGAGGATCTGATTCTGCACGGATCCGTCGGAGGAAACCACATAGATGGACCGGTATTCATTGCGCCGGCGGTACGATTCCTTTTCTATGTAGCTGTCAGCGGTCATGTTCTTCGGCGTAAACACTTCGGTAACAGATTTGGCCAGCGGCTGCTCCACCGCTTTATTGCCCGGTCCCTGCCCGTCAAAAACCGCCACGATTTCCACATCGTTGTGGGCGCCGAAATCCAGGAGCAGGTCAAGAAGCATTTTGCGGCTGGACTCCAGGTCCTCCCGGGGAAACCGGTCGGGGTCCCGGAAAATCACGTTGTACGCATCAATAAAATATAAATCTTTCATAGATATCCTCTTTCATTATTCTCTCTGCCGCGCCGCCTCATACAGGAGGAGCGCCGCCGCCACCGATACGTTCAAAGAGGAAACCCGGCCCTTCAGGGGGATGCGCACGCAGAAATCACAGGCCCTGCGCGTGAGACGGCTCATGCCCTTCCCCTCAGAGCCCATGACTATGACCAGCGGCCCCTTCAGATTGGCCTCGCTGTAGAGAAATTCTCCGTCCATGGCGGTGCCTGCCACCCAGAATCCCCGCTCCTTCAGCTTCTGGAGGGTCTGGCTGATGTTGCCCACCCGGACCACGGGCAGGTACGCACAGGCCCCGGCTGCGGTTTTCATGGCCGCATAGGTCACCTCGCAGCCCCTGTGTTCGGGAATCAGAACGGCTGCCGCCCCCGCGCATTCCGCCGTGCGAATGATCGCTCCCAGGTTGCGCACGTCCTCAATGCCGTCCAGCAGAATCAAAAAGGGATTGTTTCCCTCCCACTGGCGAAGCACCTCATCCAGGTCTGCATACCGGTACGGCGGAATTTCCGCCACGACCCCCTGATGGCGCAGGTCGGGCACCAGGCGGTCCAGCGCCTCCGGGTCCTTCTCCTCCACGGGAATGCCTGCCGCGGCGGCGTCATGGGCCAGCTGCTCCAGCCGGCTGTCCTTTTTCCCTTTTTTTACATAGAGCCGCTTCACCAGTCCCGCCTTGATCGCTTCCTCTGCGCTGTTCCGTCCGCCCGCCCACAGGGGCGCCTCTCCATGGCGGCGAAGCGGCCCGCCCGCAGCAGGCTCTCTTTTCTGCGGTCCCCGCCCGCCTGCCGCGGGGCGGCTGTCCCGCGAAGCCATTCCCTTTTCCTTTTTTTTCATACCGATCTCCCTTGAAACTATTTTTATTGTAACATAGCCCGCGCCGAACCGGTTCCTTTAAAAGGCGAAAAAAAAGCCTCCCTTACGGGAAGCTCCCCTTCTTTCAATCCTGTCCACGGTCCTGCTGCCTGGCGGCGGCATTGGAATCGATAAGGCTCTGCCGATTTTTCTTGATCGTATCCAGCATGTTCTCCATGTTCGTTTCCACGTACTTCAGCACGTCCGTCGCATAGGTGACCGAGCTGATGCGCAGCTCCTCCGCCGTGGCATTGGCCGAGGAAATAATCTGGCTGGCCCGCTCCTGCGCCTGCTTCACCAGTTCGCTTTCCTCTGTAATGCGCGCGATATAATCCTTCGCCTGAGCAATGGTATCATCGGCTTTCTTTTCTGCATCAAGAAGAATGCGCTCTTTATCAGCCACAATGCGCTTGGCATTGTCCAGCTCATTGGGAAGAGACTGGTTTATGGCGTCAATAAGGCGTGCCACCTCTTCTTCATCAATGGCTTTTTTTGTCGTGAAGGGAATGTTTTTGGCATTAAGCACTATACTTTCCAATTCTTCCAGTAATTTTTTGGTATCCATTTTCACGCCTCACTTTTAACAGAATGAATCTTCGCGTCTATGACCTTCTGGACATAGGGCGGCACGAGATTTGATACATTGCCCCCGAAGTACGCCAGTTCACGCACGCCGGTGGAACTTAAAAAGGAATATTTCCCCTCAGTCATGAAAAAGGCCGTTTCCAGTGTGGGATTGACCTTTTTCAGGAGGAGCGCCCGCTGAAATTCGTATTCAAAATCGCTGAATGCCCGCAGTCCCCGGATAAGGAGATCGCATCCCTTCTGCTCCGCATACTCATTCAGCAGCCCCTCAAAGGCATCCACTTCCACATTGGCCAGATGCTTCGTTGATTCCCTCAGCATATCCAAACGCTCCTCCATGGTAAACATGGATTTTTTGTTCGGATTATGAAACACCGCAACAATCAGCTTATCAACCAGAACCGCACTTCTCTCAATGATGTTCAAATGACCATACGTCACCGGATCAAAACTTCCCGGGCAGATGGCAGTTTTCATAGCTTCACCTTCTTCACTTTTTATAGAGAAGATATGTCACCGTCGTCTCGCCAATCTGCTTCTCTTTCCAGAGAGACACCCTCTCCCCCAGAAGGGACAGGTCCGGCGCCTCCGCGCTGACATGTTCAGCAATAATGATGGCTTCATCCGCAGGAAGCTCCAGGGTAATGACGGCATGAAGGATTTCATTCACGTACCCCTTGCGGTACGGCGGATCCAGAAAGATGTAATCAAAGCGCTCTCCTGCAAGGGTTCTCAACGCCTTCCGGGCGTCCTCCTGCAGGATTCGCACCTTTCCCTCTGCTCCGCAGCGACGGACATTTTCCTTCAACTGGCGCCCCGTCGCCTTGTCTATGAGAACGGCCTCCGCCGCGCCCCGGCTCACCGCCTCCAGGCCCAGCGCCCCCGTGCCGGCAAAGATATCCAGCACCTTTGTCTCAAGAAGCCCCACATTGGCCAGCACATTAAATATGCTCTCCCTTGTGCGGCCCAGCGTGGGACGCGTGTCCATGCCCTTCGGAGCGGCGAGAACGGTGCCTTTTGCACTGCCGCCAATAATTCGAATCATATTGCTCTTACCAGTGTATTATATCATACGCCATAACATACGGTATACCAGAAATTTCTGCTTTTCTTCCGATTGTCTGCACACAATCCGCTGCTTTTGCCGGTCAGGGCGTGCCCTCCGCGCCGGCAAGCCATTCCTCCTCATCCCTTTTGGCCCGGGACATGAGATGGCGCACCGATTCCTCCGGGGTATGCTTTCCCTCAAGGGCGCTGCACACTTCCTCCGTGATGGGCATGGGAATGTGCTCCTCTGCCGCGATGGCGCGAACGATAAAGGCGGTGCGGATTCCTTCCACCACCATACGCGTCCCCTCCACAATCTCATCAGCCGTTTGGCCCTGCGCGAGGAGGAGTCCCGCAGAATGGTTCCGGCTGTGCGTGCTCGTGCAGGTCGCAATGAGATCCCCCATGCCGGACAGGCCGGAAAAGGTGGAGCGCTGCGCGCCGAAATGCATGCCGAAGCGGGTTATTTCCGCCAGCCCTCTCGTCATAAGCGCCGCCCGGCTGTTGTCCCCCAGGCCAAGCCCGTCAAGGACGCCGCAGGCCAGCGCAATGATATTTTTGAGTGCACCGCCGTATTCCACGCCGATGATGTCGCTGCTGCGGTACACCCTGAAGGAGGGCGTCATGTAAATGTCCTGCACGAGCGCCACCGCCTCCGGCACGGTGGACGCAGCCACCGCCGCGGTGGGCAGGCCGCGCCCCACCTCCTCCGCATGGTTCGGCCCGGAAAGGACCACGATGCGATCGGTCTTTTCCGAAAGAATGTCTCCGATGACAGAGGACAGGCGCCGCCCCCCATGGGCCGCCAGCCCCTTCGACGCGGATACCACCACCGCGTCCTTCTCAAGGTACGGAGCCGCTGCGGCCGCCGTATCCTCCGCTGCGGCCGACGGCGTGCACAGAATGACACAGCCCGCGCCGCGGAGAGCCTCCTCCAGAGAGCTGGTGATGCGCACCGCCTCCGGAATGGTCACGCCGGGCAAGTAGGGGGTGTTTTCCCGGCATGCCTCCATACGGGCCGCCTTCTCCGCACTGCGGCAATAGAGCCACACATTGGGGTTCCGCTCCGAAAGCACCCTTACCATGGCCGTTCCCCAGCCGCCGGCACCTATCATGGCTATTTTCATCAGGATGTCCTCTTTTCCCTCGTAATCTTCTTTTCTTCTCCCCGAAGCAGGCGGCCGATGTTGTCCTTATGCTTGAAAACAATCATGGCGGCTGCCAGGGCGGCAAACAGGGTGTACTCCACCGGTTCATCCATGAAGTAAATCACCAGGGGCACCACCGGGGCTGCGCAAATGGAGGCGAGGGACACAATTTTCGTGGCGAGAAATACCGCAAGCCAGAGGGCAAACGCCCCCAGTGCGGCGGGCGGACAAAGCCAGGCAAAGGCCCCCACGCCGCAGGCCACCCCGCGGCCGCTCCGGAAGTGAAGAAATACCGACCAGTCATTGCCCACGATGACAAAAAAAGCGCATAAAATCGTTGTGAGCTCACTGCCCAGCCCGCCGAGGGCCACCGCGCCGGCGCCCTTGGCAAAGTCGCAGAGGAACACGGACAGGCCCGCCCGGGCGCCGAGTACGCGGTACGCATTGGTCGCGCCGATGTTGCCGCTCCCCACCGTTTTTAAATCCACGCCGTAGGCATACTTACCGATGAGGTACCCGCACGGTATGGCCCCGAGAAGGTACGCGGCCAGGCAGAACAGGACGTACAGAAACGGCGATTCTGTCATAATTCGTCACCGTCTTTTCTGCTTCGCACGACGATACGGATGGGCGATCCCTCAAAGCCGAAGGATTCGCGCAGGCGGTTTTCTATATATCTCACGTATGAAAAGTGTATCAGATTTGCGTCGTTGGCAAAGAGCACAAACGTTGGCGGCCGTATACCCACCTCGGTCATGTAGTAAATCTTAGCCACCCGGCCCGCATGAGACGGGGGCGGATTGGTCCTCTTCGCGTCGTCAAGAAGCTCATTGAGTACGCTCGTGGAAATGCGCATGCTGTGCTGGTCCGCCACGAAAAAGAGCAGGTCCGCCAGGCGATGGATGCGCTGCTTCGTAAGGGCCGAGCCGAACAGGACGGGCGCGTACTGCGCAAAGGGCAGCGCCTTCCGGATGTCCTCCGTGTAGTGCACCATCGTGTTGTTGTCCTTTTCCACGGCGTCCCATTTATTAACGAGGAGAATGAGTCCCTTCCCCGCTTCGTGGACGTACCCGGCAATTTTCTTATCCTGCTCGGTCACCATGTCCCTTGCATCCAGGACAAGCACCGCCACGTCGCAGTTGTCAATGGAACGGATGGAGCGGATGACGCTGTACTTCTCCAGATTGTCTGAAATCTTTCCCTTCCGACGCATGCCCGCCGTGTCCACCAGGACGAATTCCCTCCCCTGGTACTTCCACAGCGAGTCCACCGCGTCCCGGGTGGTGCCCCATTCATCGGCCACCAGGGAGCGCTCGTACCCGAGAAGGGCATTGATGAGCGTGGATTTCCCCACATTGGGGCGGCCGATGATAGCCGCCCGGATCGGCGCGTCATCAGAGCGCTCCTCCAGGGGCGGAAAATCCTTCGTCACTTCATCGAGCAAATCGCCGAAGCTGAGCCGGTTCACGGCAGAAATGCCGATGGGATCTCCCAGGCCGAGGGAATAGAATTCGTACATATCCATTTCCTGGTTGGCGCTGTCCACCTTGTTGACGGCGAGCACCACGGGCTTCCCCACCCGGCGAAGCATGGCCGCGATGATTTCGTCATCATGGGTGACGCCGCTCCGCACATCCGTCACAAAAATAATCACATCCGCTTCTTCAATGGCAAGCTGCGCCTGCATCCGTATGCCGTCGGAGATCTGGTCTGCCTCATTCCTGAATTCAATGCCCCCCGTATCAATGAGGGTGAACTCCCGGTCCAGCCAGCGCACGTCGCAATAGATGCGGTCCCGCGTGACTCCGGGAATATCCTCCACAATCGATACGCGCTTCTGTGCCAGTCCGTTTATCAGCGTTGATTTGCCCACATTCGGCCTTCCCACGATGGCTACGAGTGGTTTGCTCACGGTATCACCTCTTGTCCGGGAATTCTTGTCCAGTCAGGAACTTTCTTTTTCATAATCATATTATGAATAGCACAAAACGCCTGTTTATACAAGGCGCCCGCCCGCAGAAAAAAAGATATGCGGCAGCCACTGTCACAGAAACAATGGCTCCCGCATTCTCACTGAGTCTCTTTCAGGATTCTTTTCTGTCAGTGCCGCGCGGCGGATACTTATTCTTCCGCTGCTTCATGGGAAGCGGCTTCTACCAGAGAAAAGCTGATTCTCTTCCGATTCTCGTCAATGGCAATGATGCGCACCTTGATCTGATCGCCGAGAGCGCAGATATCGCCGGGCTTGCGATTGTGATCCCGCGTCATTTCATTGATGTGCAGAAGACCGGTCAGGCCGTCGTCCAGCTCAACAATCACGCCAAATTCCAGAACCTTGACCACCTTGGCATCCACCACATCATCAATGGTGTGTTCATGAATGGAGGTTTCCCAGGGATCCGGCAGGCATTCCTTATGAGAGAAGGAAATTCTCTGCTTGTCCTTATCAAAAGACTTAATCTTGACGCTGATTTCCTGCTCCGGCTGAAGTACATCCTCTACTTTTGCGATCTTCTTCCAGGAAATGTCAGAAATGTGAAGGAGCCCTTCCACACCGTTCACGTTGACGAACGCACCGTAGGGCATAATCTTCTTCACGACGCCCGTCAGAGCCTCGCCGCTCTGGTAAGCATTCTCCAGCACATCCAGCTCCGTGTCGCGGGCTTCTTCGAGAACGGCTTTGCGGGAAAGGACAAGACGGTTCTTCGCCCGGTCGACTTCGAGAATTTTTGCCTCGAAGGTCTGGCCTACAAGGCCTGCCAGAGAATGAACGAAGCGCAGATCCCCCTGGGACAGCGGAATAAAGCCGCGCAGGGATTTGATCTGAACGAGGAGCCCCACCTTAATGGCTTCGATGCCTTCGCATTCCACGGGTTCATTCTTCTCAAAGGCTTCCTCGACAACATCCCAGTCTGCCAGACGGTCAACCTTGATTTTAGACACATAAATCGGGCTGTCTTCACGGATGGCGTTGATGATCTGCACGCGAAGCTCATCGCCTGCATTCAGAATATCTTTCAGGGATTCCGGCACCGGATAAGCATATTCGTGAACGGGCAGGATCGCTTCTGTTTTGTAGCCGAAAGAGATGTATGCCTTGTTGTCAAACACCTCCACCACTTTGCCGTTAACAACGCTGCCTTTCTTTACGTCAAGATTAATTTCTTCCGATTCCAACAGCTTACTCATGTCTTCCATAATAAAAAATACCTCCTCTATGATCCAGTCCGGCGTGGAAGCACCGGCGGTGATGCCAACCTTGTCCTGATGCTGAAACCACTCCAGGCGGAGCTCCGACGCGGTTTCAATATGATGGGTCCTTGCGCCCTCCTCCCGACAGACCTCCGCCAGCCGTGTCGTATTGGCGCTGTTACGCCCCCCGACGACGATCATCACGTCCATCTGCTTTGCCAGCTCCCGGGCAGCACGCTGCCGGTCTGACGTGGCGCGGCAGATGGTTTTGTGCACCTCCACCGCATCCGCTTTTTCTGAAATGGCGGCAATCAGCTTTTCCGCCAGGGATTCAGAAAAGGTGGTCTGAATGACAATATGCGCTTCCTTCAGATGGGGCAGTGCGGCCGCATCGCTTTCAGACTCGACAATCCACGATTGTCCTTCCGCCCATTCCGCGACGCTCCGCAGCTCGGGATGATTCCTTTCGCCGATGAGCACAACCTGATGGCCCTGTGCCACAAGCTCTTTCGTTATTTGCTGGTTTCTCATCACAAAAGGGCACGTAGCATCTATCAGAGACAGATTTTTGCATTTAATGTCATTATAACACGAAGGTCCAACGCCATGCGAGCGAATAATGACAATTTTATTATCAAATTCTGATAAATCAGACAGGGACGGCACCCCTTTTTCAGCAAGGCGCGCCACCACCTGCGGATTGTGAATGAGGGGGCCCAGCGTGGCGGCCGGTTTTCCCTCCGCCGCCGTATCCATAACCATCTTCATCGCCCGGCGCACGCCATAGCAAAAGCCCATGCACTTGGCTCTGTATATCTCCATGATTCCTCCAGGTCCTTCAGTCTTTCGGCTTCCATCCCGATTTTTCATAATAATCGGCCCGAAGCCTGAGAAGCGCGTCTCTCACCTTCTCATTGACCGCCTGCATAGTTTCCGGCGTGGGCCGCGCCTTTTCCACAGCGATGGGCTTTCCGAACACCACCGCCAGCGGCCCTTCCTTTTTCGGCAAAGACTCCGTTCCTATGACGGCCACCGGCAGAATCGGCGTACCTGTCATGAGCGCCATGGACGCCATGCCGTCGTGAAACGGACCGATGCGGTTTCCAGGGGTTCTCGTTCCCTCCGGAAAAATTCCCAGCGGATGGCCCGCCCGGATTTCCGAAAGCGCCTGTCGGATCGCCGTCCGATCCACCTGGCCGCGTCTGACCGGAAACGCGCCGAAGTACCGAATCGCCGCCGCGAACACGGGATTTTTGAACAATTCTTCCTTCGCCATGTAATGAATAATGCGGGGCGAGCACACACCGATGGCCGGCGGATCAAAGTTGCTCTTATGGTTCGGCGCTATGATAACGGCGCCTTCTTTGGGAATGTTTTCCCGTCCCTCGCACTGAAGTCCTTTCAGCCAGAAAAAATAAAATCCGAGCACGGCCCGCGCAAGGGCGCACATCATACGGTATATCACAGGTCCTCTCCCCTTTTCTCCCGGCAGATGCTCATAATGGCCTCCGCGGTTTCTTCCAGCGTCATTCCGCTGTTGTCCAGATGCACCGCATCCGCCGCCGCCGTAAGCGGAGAGGTCTCCCGCGTGCTGTCCATCAAATCTCTCTTTCGAATGTCTTCTTCAATGCCTTCCACGGTAAAACCCGATGCGCTTCCCCCCAGCTCCCTGTATCGGCGGAGGGCCCGCGTGTGCGGTGAGGCGGTGAGGAAGATTTTGACGTCCGCCCGGGGCAGCACCACCGTGCCGATGTCACGCCCGTCCAGCACGGTGCCGCCCTCGGCGGAAAGCTTTCTCTGAAGCGCCACCATGACCGTCCGCACCTCCGGGATGGCCGCCACGCGGGACACCGCCTCGGACACCTGGGGCGTGCGGAGATGGGCCGTCACTTCCTCTCCCCCGAGAAAGACGCGCATATGCCCTTCCCCGGGAGCCACCGTCATATCCAGGCCCTCCGCCATGGCGATGATTTCCTCGTCTGAAGACAGACCCCGGCGCTGCGTCTCATATGTGACGGCGCGGTACATGGCGCCCGTATCAAGATAGGTGTATCCCATGCGATGCGCCAGAATTTTCGCGGCGCTGCTTTTTCCCGCCCCGGCAGGGCCGTCAATGGCAATGGATAATCGTTTCATGCATGTCCCCCGATTTCTGATTGTTGAAAGTTTACTTTGCCGCGATGGCTCCGCACTCCGCGGCAAGCCATCCCGTGGAAAACGCAGCCTGCAGGTTGTATCCCCCCGTAAAGGCGTGAATGTCAAGTACCTCGCCGGCCAGGTACAGTCCTTTAACCAGTTTGGATTCCATGGTGGACGCCTGTACCTCCTTCACCGATACTCCGCCTGCGGTGACAATGGCCTCCTCAATGGGTCGTGTACCGATGATGGTGAGCGGCATGTGCTGCAGGGCATAGCGCAGGTTCATGCGCTGCCCTTTTGTCAGGTCCGCCGCGGGAAGCTCCGGCGAAATGTCAGACAAGTGCAGTATGACATCGATGAGCCGCTGAGGCATGAGGTCCCGCAGTGCGCCGCGCATCTGCTTCCTGTGAAAGCTCGCCAGGTCCCTGAGGAGCCGCCGATCCAGCATCTCCTCGGACAGGGCTGGTTTCAGATTGATTTCCCCTGAAACCTCACGCCCTTCGGAGAGCCAAAGGGACGCCTGGTCCGACAGGGAGAGCACGATGGGCCCGGAAATGCCGAAGTGGGTAAAAATCATCTCCCCCTGAAGCTCCGCCCGGCGCCGCCCTCCTGCAGAGAGGGTGAGCTTTACATTGCGGAGAGACAGCCCCTGCAGCTCCTTACAGTACGTTTCGCGGCACACCAGCGGAATTAAGGCGGGGCGCAGCGCCGTCACGGTATGTCCCAGCTCCTCCGCCATGCGGTAGCCGTCCCCACTGGATCCCGTGCGGGGATAGGATTTTCCCCCCGTTGCGAGAATGCACGCCTCCACGCTGTACACACCCCGGGAAGTAACCACCGCCGACACGGCTCCGTTTTCCGTCTGCACATGCTGCACCGGCTCGGACAGATGGAGATTCACCCCGGTCTCCTTAATTTTCCGCATGAAGAGATGACGCACCTCCTGGGCATCCTCGCTTTTGGGAAATACCCGGCCGCCCCGTTCGGTAACCGTCTCCATCCCCCAGTCGCCAAGCAGCGCCAGCAGGTCTGTATTGGAAAAGCGCCGGTAGGCGCTGTACAGGAATTTCCCGTTCCCCGGCGTTTTGGCGATAAACTCACTGATGGGCGCGCTGTTTGTGAGGTTGCACCGCCCCTTTCCGGTTATTCCCATTTTTAGGCCTACCCGGTCCATCTTTTCAAACAGATGCACCTCTGCGCCCAGCTCCGCCGCGTGCACCGCCGCAAGCAGCCCTGCCACGCCCGCGCCGATGACGGCCACCTTCTTACCTGACGAGTGCATAGAGCCGTGCGACCTCACTCGCTGTCAATGGACGGTACTTTCCCTTGCTGACGCCGTCCAGCGTAAGGAAGGCGTACTGCACCCGCTTCAGGGCAAACACGGGATAATGGAAGTGCTCCATCATGCGCCGGATTTCCCGGTTTTTCCCTTCATGAATGGTCACGGTAAGGTATGTGCGGTTTTTGACCTCATCGTACCGGTCGACTGTTATCTCCGCCGGGGCGGTTTTCCCGTCGTCAAGCTCCACGCCCCGGGCCATGCGGTCCGCCAGGGCCTCGGACAGCTTGCCCCGTACCGTCACCTCATAGGTCTTGGGCACCTCGCTGCTGGGATGGGTGAGAAGATGGTCCAGCGTACCGTCATTGGTAACAATGAGCAGCCCCTCTGTGTGGTAGTCCAGCCGCCCCACGGGGAAAATGCGCTCCTTTACGTTGGGGAAAAAGTCCCGCACCGTGCGCCGTCCCTGGGGGTCCTTTACGGAGGAAATCACCCGGTCGGGCTTGAAAAAAAGAAAGTACCGCAGCTTCTCCGGGCGGAGACGCTGTCCGTCCACCTCAATACGGTCCTTCTGCACATCCGCTTCCGTGCCGAGCTCGCGCACCACCCGGCCGTTGACGCGCACCTTCCCTGCCAGGATCAGCTCTTCCGCTTTTCTGCGGGATGCCACCCCGGCATGACTGATAATCTTCTGCAGCCGCTCCTTCAAAATAACTCTCCTTCTGTCATTTGCTTATCCCACGATTCCCGAAGCTCCTTTACATCGGAAAGACCGGTGCACTGAAGAAACCGCTTCGTCGTTCCATACAGTATGGGCCGGCCCGGTACTTCCAGACGGCCCCTTTCCTCGATGAGATCCTTTTCCATGAGCGTGGCAAGGACTCTCCCGGCAGAGACGCCGCGAATACGCTCCACCTCCGCCCGCGTCACCGGCTCCCGGTCCGCTATGACCGCCAGCGTTTCAATGGCGGCGGGAGAGAGGGGGGATTTCCCGCCCTCCGTTTCGCTCAGCCATGCATCATATTCCTTCTTCGTGGTCAGCGCCAGTCCCGCGCCGGATTCATGGATCTGAATGCCCGAATCCTCCCGGTCATATTTTTCCCGAAGCAGCGCCAGCGCTTCCCCGATGGTTTCCCCATTTTCCCGCAGGACCTGCCCCAGCTCCTCCTCCGTCACCGGCGTACCGTGAATGAACAGGTAGGCCTCCAGGGCCGCCGCAAGGCGAGATGTACTCCGCATATTCCCCTCCTTTGGGTTACTCCCCGGGGCTCCGCGCCCTGAGGACAAGGCCGCCCGCCGCTTCCTTCGCTTCCACGTCGCCCGTGCGTATCAGCTCGAGCAGCACCGTAAGCGCCACCGCCAGGGCCATGCGGCTCTTCTGCATGCGAAAGAATTCTCTCATGGGACGCCAGGTGTAGTCGGACAGAAACCGCCGAAGGTGTTCGACCTGCTCGTCAAAGGTCACCTCTTCTGCAGCAATGACCTGCACCTCTCCCTGCGCCTCCATGTCGCAGAAAAGGGATAAAAAGGCCGCCCTCAGCCGCTCCGGCGAAATGCGCCCCGTGTAGGCCGCCGGGCGCAGCTCTGCCGGCTCCCTCATGCGGTACGGCGCTTCCCGGGCCAGCAGGTCCTCCAGGATCTGCCGCATTTCCTTCATGCGGCGGAATTCCTCCAGGGACCGGGCCAGCTCCTGCCGGGGGTCCTCCTGGCTGTTTTCCTCATCCTGACGATGCTTCGGGAGGAGCATGCGCGACTTAATATAAATCAGCGTGGCCGCCATGGCAAAAAACTGACTGCTCAGGTTGAGGTCAAACGCTTCTGCCTGGCGAAGGTACTCCAGGTACTGGTCCGTAATCGTGTGAATGGGAATGTCGTGAATATCGATGCGGTTTTTCACCACCAGGTGAAGCAGCAGGTCCATGGGGCCTTCAAAAATGGGCAGCGTTACTTCATAGCCAAGGGTGCCCTTTTCCTCCATCGTTTCCTCCCGATTTTCCGATTGTAGATTCCGATTCATCATAACACAACCCGCCCCGGGTGTACAATGAGCGCCAGACACCGCCGGGGCAAAGAAAAATACAGCCCCTTTCGAAGCTGTATGGAAGACCTCTTATGCTTGGGCTGCCTGCTTTTCCAGCATGATACTCAGAATTTCATGGTCTGTCTCCACCATGCCAGGATTGCTCACCCGTCCCATGTTGCGGATGCACGCCTCCGGCGTTTCCGCCGCGATGCCGTCTGTCACGCGGATGACCGCCGAATTGGCTGCCAGGAGGGCGCTCATGAGTCCCCCCGCCGCCGCCGTGGCCAGCTTCAGCGCGCAGCCCACTTTTCCGCCATCGCATATTATGCCCGTAATATTTCCCGCCATGTTCCGAATGGCCCAGCCGATCTGCTCATCGCTGCCGCCCATGAGCCACGTAATGGCCGCCGCCGCCGCAGGAGACGCCGCCATGCTGCACGCACAGATGGCAGAGAGCTTGCCCACGTAGGAATTGATGTATTCATTGAGCAGGTGCGCAAAGGCGATGGCTTTAACGGTCATTTCCCGGGAGCTCCCCAGCTCCCGCGCCGCCTCCGCCACGGGAATGATTACCGCAATGCCCTTGCTCCCGCTGCCGGCGCTGCTCATGACCGCATAGGGGCAGCCGTCGAGGCGTCCTTCCGTGGCAGCCGCCACGCGCCGCATGATGCGCCCCAACAGGGCTTCGCCCAGGAGGGCGCTCCGGGGAGACTGCATCGTCTTCGCAATGCCCACACCCACACCGCTTTGGGTCAGGCTGTACTGCGCCGCCTTTTCGTTCATGTCCACCCCGTCGAGCAAAAAGGCCAGCTCCTCCTCCGAGGCGGAATCCGCCAGCGCCCGAATCTCTGCGATTTTCATTCCCCGCAGCTTTTCGAGAAGGGGATCCGCCGCCTTTTCGCCGGCCGCCTTTTCAAACACCACGGCGCCATTTACCTTCGTGGAAACGATGTTGGCATGGCTTTGTACAATCTCCGATTCTCCCGTTCCCTTTTCCGTTATGACCTCACATTTGACATAAACGCCCTGCTGATGCTTGTGAATATCCACCGTGACCCGGCCGCTTTCCACCATTCGCTTCGCCTCGTCCGACACCTCCGGCGTGATGTCCTGGAGAAGCTCCAGACCCCGCTCCGAATTGGCCAGGCAGGCGCCGAGAGCCGCCGCGTAGGGAATGCCCATGCGATCAAAATTGGGAATCCCCACCGCCATGCCGTTCTTGTAGATGTTGCCGCTCACCGCCACGTGGAGCGACTTCACTTTACCACCCACCGCTTTGGCCGCATCCGCCGCAGCCAGAGCCACACAAACCGGTTCTGTACAGCCGAAGGCGGGAACCACATTCCGATGAAGCATCTGCAGCATTTCTTCCTTTGTGAGCATGATTGCCTCCTTTAAGACAACTCTTTTTACGGATTTACTTGCAATTATTATACACCTGTTTTCATATATTATACACCATCCACATCCATGAACATACTGCACAAAAATCTTATCCAAGACAAGCTTCCTTCTTATGGATCCGATCTATGGCAGCTGCCGCCGTTCCTTTCCCTCCGTCCCGGACCGGCCCGCGCACGGTTCCTTACCGGGAATTCCCTGTCCCTGCACCGCGCAGCCGCATTCGTCATACCAAACGGGCATAACAAAAATTTTACGGCCCATTGTCCCTTGACAAAACCGCCGCATCCGTTCCGCTTCGATAACATCGGTCTTTTCTTCGGATGTATAAATATCAATATTTGGATGTATAAATGTCAATATATGGTATCTATAAATTGACAACGATACAGGATATGGATATGCTAGAAGTATATCCAGTAACCATACCAAAGGAGACGCAGCATGGAATTTCGCATGGCCGGCCGGCTTCGCCACTCATCGGTCAATGGTCCCGGCATACGGTATGTACTCTTTTTTCAGGGATGCCCCCACGGGTGCCGGGACTGCCAGAACCCGGAGACCTGGGCACGGCTGGGCGGCCATGCCTCCGACACGGAGGCCGCCGTGGCCGATATCCTTGCCACACGCTACCTTGACGGCGTCACCCTTTCCGGAGGGGATCCGCTCTTCCAGCCCGAGGCGGCGCGCCTCATTGCCAGCGCCTGCCGCCGGGCCCATCTGAACGTGTGGGTGTATACGGGCTGGACCTATGAAGCCATTCTTGAGGGCCGGGCCGGCGCCGCTGATACGGTCCTCCCCTGCGTGGATGTACTGGTGGACGGCCCCTTCCTTCCCGAAAAGAAGGATGGGCGCGCCCTATGGCGGGGCAGCTCCAACCAGCGCCTTATCGATGTGCCGGCAAGCCTTGACGCGGGCCGCGTCATTCTATGGACCCCCTGAAAAGGGTTTATTTCTCTGATTTATATAAGGAGTTGACCATTCAATGTTCGAAATCAAACAGGTTGTGAAGCGCAGCGGCGAACACGTCCCCTATGATGCGAAAAAAATAGAAAACGCCATAGCCAAAGCCTTTGCCGCTACGGGAGAAATTTCCGAGACAGATATCCCCACCATGTCCAGAGCCATTACGCTTATCGTGGAAACGGCCCTCCGCGAGACCGAGTCCATTACTCCGACGGTGGAGCAGATCCAGGACAAGGTGGAAACAGCCATCATGAAGTGCGGCTACCTGAAAACAGCGAAGGCGTACATTCTTTACCGCAGCCAGCACCAGAAAGCAAGAGACACCAAAAATACGCTTCTTGATTACAAAAAGCTGGTAAACGGCTACATCGGAGAAAACAAGGACTGGCGCGTAAAGGAAAATTCCACGGTCACCCTGTCCGTGGGCGGTCTCATTCTCTCCAATTCCGGGGCCATTACCGCCAATTACTGGCTCACCGAGGTATACGATGACGAAATCGCCCAGGCACACCGCCAGTGCTTCCTTCATCTCCACGACCTGTCCATGCTTACGGGATACTGCGCCGGCTGGAGTCTGAAACAGCTCCTGCAGGATGGCCTCGGCGGCGTACCGGGCCGCATCACCTCTTCGCCGGCCCGGCACCTTTCCACCCTGTGCAACCAGATGGTCAATTTCCTCGGCATTATGCAGAATGAATGGGCGGGCGCGCAGGCCTTTTCCTCTTTTGACACCTACCTGGCGCCCTTCGTCCGGGTGGATCACCTCTCCTATGAGGAAGTGAAGCAGTGTATCCAATCCTTCATTTACGGCGTGAACACCCCCTCCCGCTGGGGTACCCAGGCGCCTTTTACCAACGTGACCCTCGACTGGAACGTACCGGACGACCTGAAGGACCTCCCTGCCATTGTGGGCGGAAAAAACATGGACTTCACTTACGGGGACTGCAAAAAGGAAATGGACATGGTCAACAAAGCGTTCATTGAAATCATGATCAAGGGCGACGCCAACGGCCGCGGCTTCCAGTACCCCATCCCCACCTATTCCATCACCAGGGATTTCGACTGGAGCAGCACGGAAAACAACCGCCTCCTCTTTGAGATGACCGCCAAGTACGGCACGCCCTACTTCTCCAATTACATCAATTCGGACATGAAACCCTCCGATGTGCGCTCCATGTGCTGCCGCCTCCGCCTCGACCTGCGGGAGCTCCGAAAGAAGGGAGGCGGCTACTTCGGCTCCGGCGAGTCCACAGGCTCCATCGGAGTGGTTACGCTCAATCTTCCCCGCATGGCCTACCTCTCCCAGACAAAGGACGCGTTCTTCCGCATGCTGGATAAGTACATGGACATTGCGGCGCGGTCTCTCTCCGTGAAGCGCCGGGTCATCACCCGCCTTATGGAGGAGGGCCTCTACCCCTACACGCAGCGCTACCTGGGCACCTTCCAGAATCATTTCTCCACCATCGGTCTTGTCGGCATGAATGAAGCCCTGCTGAATGCCAAATGGATGAACGGGCATGACCTCACCACGGAGGAAGGCCGGACCACCGCCATTGAAATTCTGCAGCATATGAGAACCCGCCTCTCGGATTATCAGGCCCAATACGGCGACCTGTACAATCTGGAAGCCACGCCGGCGGAATCTACCACCTACCGCTTTGCCAGACACGACACGGAGGAATTTCCGGACATCATCACCGCCGCCAGGGAAGGGAGCGCTCCCTACTACACCAACAGCTCCCACCTCCCCGTAGGCTTTACGGATGATATTTTCGACGCCCTGGAAATGGAGGATACCATGCAGACCCTCTACACCTCCGGCACCGTTTTCCACGCCTTCCTCGGCGAGCGTCTGCCCACCTGGCAGGCCGCAGCGGACCTGGTAAAGAAAATCGCGGAAAACTTCCGTCTTCCCTACTTCACCCTCTCTCCGACCTATTCGGTCTGCGCAGAGCACGGGTACATACCGGGCGAACACTTCACCTGCCCCACCTGCGGGAAGCCCGCTGAGGTCTATTCCCGCATCACCGGCTACTACCGCCCCGTGCGAAACTGGAATGACGGCAAGGTATCCGAGTTTAAAAACAGAAAAACCTACGACCCCGCCACCATCCGCAAGGCAGACCATGCGTCGGTGCCGGCGGGAGATGGGAAGACCCCCAGCACCCAGACCGAAGCGCCGGCCGCCCCGTATCCAGAGACAGAGACTCTCCCCGGCGGAAGCGCAAGCGCCATCCTTCTCACCACAAAAGCCTGCCCGAACTGCCGCATGGCCCGGCGCATGCTCACCGATGCCGGCATTCCCTTCCAGGTTCTCTACGCGGAAAATCAGGATGGAGAAACGCTCGCCAGGGCTTACGATATTTCCGCTGTGCCCACCCTTCTTGCCAAAGAAAACGATGCGGTGCACCTCTACTACAACGTAAATGCCATCCGCCAGTTCATCCAGAAGCACCGGTGACATCACTGCCTGCCTTCACTAAATGAATTTTCCTTTCCAATCAAAAATCCTCTCCAACAGGGAGAGGATTTTTGATTGCATGATGCAGTTTCTCCATACAGAAAGTGGAAGCTGCACTTTCTTTCACGATACAGGGGGGTATCAGAGCTGGCCCACTTCCTCCATGGCCGCTTTGATTTTGGCCGCCAGACCATACATTTTTACTTTGGGAATGCCGCAGACCGCCACGCGGACGCCGGCCTTGAGCGGCACCAGGTACACGTGCTCCTTGTGCAAGCATTCACACACCGCTCCCGAATCCGGGGAGGGAATGCTCAGGAAAAAGCCCGCCTGGTAGGGCAGCATGGGCAGCCCCACTTCTTCCGCCTCTTTCACAAAAATTGCGGCCCGTTCCTGAATGAGGCGGTAGTACTGCTGCTGTTCTTCCTTCCACGCCTTCCGCAGCTCCGGATCCTCCCAGATGCGCACAAGGCAGGCCATGCCGCCGCGGCAGTTGTTTGACCAGGTGGCGCGGTTCGTATATCCGTTGATATCCACAAACTCCTGCACCACCTCCTGCGATGAGGAAATGGCAATCATGGCGCCGATGCGCAGACCGTAGAGGGTAAAGCTCTTGGACATGCTGAACGCTGCCACCATGAGGATTTCCGGCGGCAGTCCGCCCAGACGGAGGAAGAATTTTCTTGCGTCCTCCCCGGCGTAATCGATATAGGACACGTCCACCAGAACCACCATCTTTTTGCCCGCCGCAGCGAAGCGCTTCAGCAGAGCAATCACGTGATCCCAGTCCTCATCGGTGAGGCTGTAGCCGGTGGGATTGTGCGCCGGCGTGTTGAGAATCATCACCAGCTGGCTCTGCTTCTCCGCCATGGCGGTAAGCTGCCGTTCAAAATCCTCCAGGTTAAACCCGTGGTTTTCATTGAGCGTGCAGAACGTGCGGAGTGTTCTCCCCGCATCCTCACAAATCATGTGGTAAGCGCTCCAGTACCAGTCGCTCGTGAGCACCTCGTCCCCCGGCTCCGTGTAATTGTGAATGACATGATGGATGGCGCCGGTGCCGCCGGTGGTGGCGATGGCCGCCGTGTATCCCTCCGGCCGGTATTCGCCGAAGCAGCACTCCTGAATGTATTCCAGGTACGCCGGAAGGCCGGCCACAGGAGCGTAGGCGGTAAGATCCGCCATGGGCAGGCTCCGGTATGCTTTCTCCACTGCGGGGAGACATACCAGGTTTTCCTCCTCATCCTGAATCACACCGGCCGTGCCGTTGACCACATTGGCCTTTCCATTCTGACGAATGTCCGCCTGCGCCGCGTTGGACGCGCCGAAAATGGCATCCTTTGCCTTCTTGCCCCGCGCCTGCGGAGCCGCCATGCTCTCCATGGTTCACATTCCTCCTTTATCAAAGCATAGAAACTCATTTTCTCTCATTATACTCTGTTTTGCCAAACCTATCGCCCTTTGTCATACCGTTTCAGCGCCGCATGATCACTGCCGCGTGCCGCCCCGTGCATCCCCCCGATTTGCGGTGGGAAAAAAACAAATCATCCCGGCAGTATGTACAGTATTCACTCCTTTCTATATGTGAAGGCCGTACCCCTGCCCGAAGGAGGAGCCGACGGTTTGCCTCCGGCAGATCAAAGAGATATTTTCCGCCGCCCTTCTCCGCAGCCAGTTCCGTCATATCCTGCTCCCCGAAAAGGCGCGCAAAGGCGGCGACCACGTCCTCACCCACCTCGAAGCAGCACCTGCCGATGGCCGGACCGATGCCGACCAAAAGGTCCGCCGGATCCGTGCCGAATCGCTCTCCCATGAGGCGCACCATATGACCCCCTATATCCAGCACCGTGCCGCGCCAGCCCCCGTGGGCCGCGCCCACCGCGCGATGCACCGGGTCATAAAACAAAAGAGGCGTGCAGTCTGCAAAATTCATCATCAGAGGCACGTTCGACTCTCCTGTCAAAAGCCCGTCGCAGTCAGGAATGGCCGATGCGGCATTCTCTGCGCCCCGCCCCCGGAACGATCCATCCACCACCTCAATGTGCGATCCGTGCACCTGCCGGCAGCTCACCGCCGACGCCGGGTCCATGCCAAGAAGCGTGAGAAAGCGCCGCCGGTTTTCCCGAACCGCCTCCGGTTTATCGCCCACGGAAAAGCTCATATTCAGCGTGTCAAAGGGCGCTTTGGACACTCCGCCCTTTCGCGTGGCCACTGCGGCGGTCACCTCGCCAGATGACTGGAATAAAGTAAATGAAACAAAAGGTATGGTCATTTCTGTATCTGCCACAGCTGCCTCCCGATAAGAGAAGTAACATCCGAACTGACCGGCGTCATGGTCTCTGCCAGCTGCCTCATATCGTCCGGAAGAGGCGCGGTAAAGGCCACGGGCTGCCCCGTATGGGGATGAATGAATTCCGCTGTCGAAGCATGGAGGGCCTGCCTGCCAATGGCCTTGCAGGGACCTCCGTAGAGGTCATCCCCGAGCAAGGGGTGGCCCAGCCAGGACAGGTGCACCCGGATCTGGTGGGTTCTCCCCGTATAGAGGCGCAGACGCAGGAAATCCCCGTCCCCGCCCCGGGCAATGACCTCGTATGCCGTTTTGGCAAACCGCCCGTCCTCCCGCACCATCCACTCCACGATGCTCCCTGGCTTCCGGCCAATGGGCGCCTCTATGACGCCTGCCAACTCCGGCATATGGCCCGCGCAAACCGCCAGGTAATGGCGCGCAATCCGGTCATGGCTCCGGGAGAGGTCCCACTGCACCTGGGCGGATTTAGCCACCACCACGATTCCCGTGGTATTTCTGTCCAGGCGGTACACCGGGTGAATCCCTGCCTCCTCGCCTGTTTCCTCAAAATACCCTGCCACCGCATTGACCAGGCTGTCATGAAGCGCTCGATGGGTGGGATGGATAATCATCCCCGCCCCCTTGTTCACGATGAGAAGGGAATCATCCTCATACAGGACGGACAGCGGAATGTGACAGGGCACGATGTCCCTCTCCTCCTGCCATTCGCAGACAATGACGTCCCCCGCATGCACGACGAGCCGCGCGTTGTGCACGGCCTCGCCGTTTACGGTGACCCGGCCGTTCCACTTCACCCGCCGCCACAGCGACGCGGAGAGGCGATCGCTCCGGCGGACAAAGGTACGGAGCATCCTCCCGTCTTCATCCGCGGTCACCATCCACTGCAGTTTCATGGGCTCCCTCCTTTCCCTTCCATTATAGCAGGCCTCCTCCTCTTTTTTGCGCGCAAAAAAAAGACAGTCTTTACGATGCTGTCTTTTTTTCTGTCTGTGCAGGAATGATTTTGCTTATGACGCGCTGCGGGTTTCCTTTTTCGCTTCCGCCTTCGCCCGGGCCCTGCAGACCGGGCAGGACGCCTTTTGCCGACGCGCCGCGCAGGCCGGACAGGAATCCCCTTCCGCTTCGCCGGCAGCACGCTTTTCCCGCGCCTCCGCACGGATAGCCTTCCACGCTTCCGCAGCGTTCTTCCGCTCCTTTGCCGTCGTTTCTTCCTTCGAGCAGCAGGAGCAGGCGGGAGATCCGTCGTTTCCGCAGCAATCGCTTTCCCCGCTCACAAAATTTCTATAAATATGCTTCAGGCCGTGCCAGAACGCATAGAAGATGACCACGGCCAGCGCCCATGTAATGAGATCTCCGGTAGTCATAATGCCTCCTTTGGAAAGGGGAAAATTCTCCGGCAGAACTTGCCTGCCCGCCGGAGAACTATCTTTCCTGTATCCTTACCACCGCAACGAATCAAAATCCAATCGCGCGAGCGATCCAGTACACCACCAGGGACACCCCCCAGGCAATGGCAAACTGGCTGAAGGCGGAGAAGCCCATCCAATACCAGCTTTCTGTTTCCTTTTTGATGGTACCCAGGGCCGTCATGCAAGGCGTATAGAGCTGGGTGAATACCATGAAGGCCAGGGCGGAGGCTGTGCTGAACGCTGCTTCCAGGCCGGTGCCGGCCACCGTGGCCACCATTTCTGCTTCTTCCATATCGGGGCTCAGATCCGGCAGGCCATAGAGAATGCCGATGGTAGACACCACCGCTTCCTTTGCCATGATGCCCGTCAGCACCGCCGAACCAGTTTCCCACGTATCAAAGCCGTGGAGCACAAAGAGGTACGACATGGCGCTGCCGATGGCTGCGAGGAAGCTGTCCGCCATCTCCTCCACCGGACCGGATGCGTTGTAGCTGGAAAGGAACCAAATCAGAATGGACATAGCCAGAATCACCGTACCGGCTTTGATAAGGTATCCCTTGCCCTTGTCCCAGGTTTCAAGAAGAACGGTCTTCATATCAGGCCAGCGATAGGGGGGCAGCTCCAGGACGAAGCTGGCATCGCTTTTCTTGAAAATGGTTTTTGTATAGAGAGCCGATGCGGCCATCGCGCCGATAACGCCGAGGAGGTACATGGCAAACACCACATTGGCCGCCTGGTCGCCGAAGAATACCGCACCGAAAAGGGCCAGCACAGGGAGCTTCGCACCGCAGGTCAGGAACGGCGTCACCAGAATGGTCAGCATGCGGTCGCGGGGTGAATCCAGCACCCGTGCGCCCATGATCCCCGGAACCGCGCAGCCGAAGCCGGTCAGAATCGGCATCAGTGCCTTGCCGGAAAGACCGACCTTGCTCATCACCGGGTCGAGGATAAAGGCCATACGCGCCATGTACCCCGTTCCATCCAGGAAGGACAGGCAGAAAAACAGGATAAAAATCAGCGGAACGAATGTCAGGATGCCGCCCACCCCGGCGATGATGCCGTCCACGATGAGAGAATGCATCCACTCGGCCACGCCCAGCGACTCCAGCGTCTCGGACGCCGCCTCTGTAAAGTCTTCATTGATAAGCTCATCCAGTAAATCGGCAAGCGGCTGGCCAATCCATTCAAAGGTGATCTGGAACATCATGTACAGCATGGCGAGCAGCACCACGATGGAAAACACGCCGTTTGCCATGAATTTGTCTATCTTTTCCGATACGTCGGCGGCGCTTGTCTGATGAAAGGTCACCGTTTCATTCACAATCTGATCGATGAAAGCATAGCGCTCTTCCATCATCGCTTCTTCCAGCTGGCCCGGATCAGAAATGGTCTGTTTCAGCGCATCCAGGCGGGCAATGTAAGCTTCCACCTCCGGAGAGTTTTTAAAATCAGACATCACCGTGGACGTGAACACCTCCAGGAGCTGCTTCGTGCTTTTGGAGCTGCGCCCCACCGTCTGCACCACGGGCATGCCCAGCATTTTGCTCAGCTTATTGACGGAAATCTCCACGCCCTTTTTCTGCGCCTCATCATGCATATTGAGATCGATCAGCACAGGAATGCGATGCTCGAGAAGCTGTATGCACAGGAAGAGGTTGCGGTCAATATTGGACGAATCAATGACGTCCACAACAATATCGGGCTTTTCGCGGGTCAGGTAATTTTCCACAATCTTCTCTTCTGCCGAACGGGCATTGAGACTGTACGTGCCGGGCAAATCCATCACTGCGATGGCGCGCCCGTTATGACTTGTATAGCCCTGTTTCTTATCGATAGTAACGCCAGGCCAATTCCCGATTTTCTGCCGAATGCCGGTAAGCTCATTAAAAATGGTCGACTTGCCTGTATTCGGATTGCCTGTGAGAGCAACAGATATCATGCTCATTTTTCTGTTTTACCTCCTTTACGCCACTTCCGTTACAGTAATTTTCTCAGCATCCTGGAGCCGAATCGCCATTTTGTACGAACGGATCAATACCGCCAGGGGATCCCCCATCGGTCCGGTCCGCAGCACCTTCATCTTTGTGCCTTTTACCAGTCCCATACTCATAAGCCGGGTCTTCAGTTCCGATGCATCAATGCTGTCGATCCGAACCAACGTGCCCGGCTTTGCTTCGCTCAGTTTCATCGCTGCCCCTCTTTCCCGCCCTCCTCAATCATCTCGTCTGGCGGCGGAATGTATGATTCGGGCGAAATAACTCATCCGTGCATGAATAATCAGTGCTTATCTTTGAAGTTAAGCATTCCTAATTTCGCCACTATAATAAAATACTTCTTTTTTCCTGTCAAGCTTTTTTGATAAAGATTATTATTTTCAAACACGTCATGAATGATTATTCCCTTCCACCACCTCCTCAATGGCAATGCTTCTATTTTTTTCGATATCCCCGGCATTTTTCCTGCTTTGGACCAGGCCTTTTTTTCTGTTGCCAAGGGGCTTTATTGTCAACTGCTCTTACAGCAAAACGCTTGTACCGCCATCACTCTGACCGCGGACCATCCGGCGTAAGACAACCTATCGTACCTCATACCGCCGGCACGCCTTTCCCGCCGCCGCCCTCTTCCCATGCCGCACGGGCATAAAAAAACGCCTGTACCACTGCACAAGCGCTTTTATATTATCTCACTTCCACGGTAAATGTGATGATGCCTTTGGCCCAGCGGACGGAAATCCGTCCATTCATGAGCTTCGCCAAGTCCTCCGCCATGGACAGGCCGATGCCGTAGCCCTTCCTGGTGCTGCTGTGGGAGGTATCGCCCCGGTAGAACCGTTCAAAGAACCGGCGGCAGTCCACGTGCGCCCCCTCGGCAAAATCATTGGACACGGAGAGCACCACGCCCCTGCTGTTTTTTTTCGCGGCGAGGCGCACACAGATGGCGCCCCCGTCATCGCAGTACTTCGCCGCGTTGTCGAGCAATATATTTACCAGCTCGCCGAAATAGCGCTGGTCAGCCTTCACCACAAGGCCGTCCTTCACGTCAATGCTTACCGTCTTGCCTGCCTCCGCTATGATCGGTCGGAATGCGTTTACCGCCGTCCGCACCACCTCGGACACCTTCACCTCCGACAGAGTCACATCCCGCGCGGCGGCCTCCCCCACCTTGACCAGGGTGATGAGGTCATTGATGAGCTTGGACAGGCGGCTCACCTGGCTCAGGATATTTTCCGTCCACTCATTCTTCCCGCTTATGAGCTCCATCGCCTCCGCGTTGGCGGAGATAATGGCTATGGGCGTTTTTAATTCATGGCCCGCGTTGGTAATAAACCGCTTCTGGTTCTCCACATTGCGAATGAACGGGCGGAGCGCCCATTTGGAGAGGACAAACACAATCCCCATGAAAAGAAGGATGCAGAAAAATCCGAAGAGGACGGAATAGCGCATCACCGCCGTCACCACCGCCAGGTCACGGGTGCAGTCCAGGATGACTACGAGCGTTCCTTCCCTGGTGTCGGTGACCACGTAGGCATACCCCGCCGTCCCCTTTTTGAAAAAGCCTTCCGACTGGCCGTTCCGCGCCGCCTCCAGCGCGGTCTCCATGGCCTCCTGGGCGTTAAACGCAGCAATCTGGTTGATGTTCACCGCCTTGGGCATGCTTTCCCTGTCAAAGAGAATGGAAAAATACCGCGTCTGATAGGTGAATTCAGGGGTGTCCTCCATCCAGCGCCGTCCCAAAAGCCACCGGTTCTCCGGCACCGGGCGGGCGCTGCTCAGGGTGCCCCCGTGATTGACAATGTGCTCCATTACCGAGCGGATATCATCATGGACGAGGTAGTAGATGACCCCGTTGATCACGCCCAGCGCCACCGCGACAATGATAAAAATCGCCGCGGTAACAATAATGATAAACTGCCGATGAAGGCGGCGGATCATATCCATAGTAGGCCTCTATTTCCTTTCCGGCGGCGCCTCGAGCACAAAAGGCCCGCCTTCCTCACCCCGGATAATGACGGTGCTTCCAATGGATTCGAGCTTCTCCCGCAGATAGGCCACATACATCCACACCACCTCGCGGCTTTCTCCGGGCTCATCCTTCCACACATAACCGAAAAGTTCCTCCGTGGTCAGAGATTTTCCCGCATTCAGGAGGAAGAGCTTCATGAGCTTCGCCTCCCGGCTGCTCAACCGGACCGCGCTCTTGGCGGAGAGCTCCTGTTCATCCACATCCAGAGTGGTATTCCCCGCGGAAAGATGGTTCGGCGTAAAGCCCGCCGCCCGCCGGGTGAGGGACCGAATGCGCGCCAGCAGCTCCCCCATGGCAAAGGGCTTCGTAAGGTAATCATCCGCCCCCGCATCCAATCCGGAAATGCGATCGTCCACCTCCGCCCTGGCGGTGAGCATGAGCACCGGCGTCACATCGCCCCCGCGCCGGATGTGGCGGAGCACCTCCATTCCATCCATCCAGGGCATCATAATATCAAAAACCATACAGTCGTACACATTGTCCCGTACCCGCTCCAGCGCGGCAATGCCATCCGGCGCCACGTCCACCTCGTAGCCGAAATGGCGCAGCACCGCTGCCACTGCATCCGCCAGAGGCTTTTCGTCTTCTGCCAGTAAAATTTTCAAGACCGCTCCTCCCTTTCTGCCTTTGGATACTTGCGAATCAGGTTCCGAATGGTCTGCATGGACAAGTCGCACGAAGCCAGCTCATCGGCGCAGCGTTTCAGCTCTCTCCCTATGAGCTCCGGATTTTCCACGTGCTTCTTGTACCGCATGTCATGCTCCAGGGCAGCCCAGGAATCCATCGCAATGGTGCGAAGCTGCACCTCCACGTAGAAATGACCGGGCATTCTCCCCTCCGGATCCGGATAGGGCGCTTCCGTATCCAGAATCAGGTGGTAGCTCCTGTAGCCATTGGGCTTGACCTGTCGTATATAATCCTTTTCCGCAGCCACCGCAATCCCCGGTATGGACCGGATATGGGCCACATTGTCATAAATATCGTCAATAAACCGGCAGACGATGCGAAAGCCCACCGCATCGCGCACGCCCCGCAGCGCCGCTTCCGATGTAACAGGCAGTCCCCGAAGGCGAAGCTTCGCCTCCATGCTCGCTTCCGATTTCAGACGATACAGGAGATGCTCATAGAGCAATTCCCCCGTTCTTTCCTTCTCTGCTTCTCCATAGGCCCGGATGTTTTCCGCCAGGCGGGCCATCACCGACTCCAGAGCCGGCCGATAGATTCCATAAATATCCATACTATCCCATGCCAGGCGCCGCCGATGCGACGCCATTCTACCTTCATTGGTTTATCTATATAACCCTATAAGTTATTTCTATTATATCATATGCGGCGGAAAATGCCGGATTTTTTATGTGCCGCCAGCGATTCTGAATCGGTCCGGGTATTCAGGCATGGCTCCCTCGTACATGCACACAAAGGCCGCCGTTTCTTCCGCTATGGCATGGGCTGCGGCCAGAGGTATGCCCTGCACCAGCGCCGCCGCAAAGGCTGCGGAAAAGGCGTCTCCCGCGCCCACCGTGTCCGCAACCGCCACAGGCAGACCGGAGCGAACGGATACCTCTTCCTCCCGGTATATGCGGCTTCCTTTTGCCCCCTCCGTGTAAATGAAGCAGGACACGCCAAGCCGGCGAATGCGCTCAAAATACACTGCCGGATCCGGTTTTTCTATCCCCTCCCACCGACAGAGGACGGGCAGCTCCTCTTCACTGCATTTCACCACGTCCGCCAGGGCCAGAGAGGACTCGACAATGCCCCTGCTGTAATAATGGCCGCGCAGGTTGACGTCATACACCCGCAGGGCTGTTTCCGGCACCGCCTGCAGGAACTGCCTTACCGTCCTCCGGGAGATACGCCCCCATTGGGCGAGCGTGCCGAAGCAGCACACCCCGGTTCGCGCCGCCATGGCCCTGACGGCTTCCGACCAGGGAATGGCCTCGTAGGCGGGATGCGCCCGGAAGGCATAGGCCGGCACGCCCGCCTCATCGAGGGACACCCCCACATACCCTGTGGGCCGTTCCACCCGTCCAAGGCAGGACAAAAGGCCCTTCTCCCGCAGCATCCGCCGGGCCCGGCAGCCGAGAGCGTCATTTCCCACCGCGCTGACCACGGCGGCAGAATACCCAAGCGCGTGGGCGGTGTAGGCAAAATTTGCCGGTGCCCCTCCGAGGCGGTCTCCGCCGGGGAGCTGGTCGAACAACACCTCCCCAAGGCCGACGAAGAGC
>CAZPLS010000010.1:0-32816 GCA_964587685.1 uncultured Dialister sp. | reverse complement strand
GCGGGAAACGAGTATCGGCCGGTGTGGTATAATTGAAAGGCAAGGCTCTTGGTATATATAGACCTGTGGTGGGAAGTAGGACAGCATCTTCGGGAGAAAGGAGCAGCATGCGCGCATTGGGAATTGACCCTGGGACAGGGCGGTGCGGATTTGGCATTGTGGATAAAGTAGGAAGCCGCATTATTGCTGCGGATTACGGTATCATTGAAACCAGTGCGGGAACTGAAATGGCTGGGCGGCTGTGCAGTGTATACAAGGGCATATGCCAGTTGATTGATGCATATCATCCGGATGTGATGGGCGTGGAAACACTTTATTTTAATCGAAATATCACAACGGCCATTTCCGTAGCGCAGGCACGAGGTGTTATTCTTCTTGCCGGGTATGAACGTCATATTCCTCTTTTTGAATGTACGCCGCTGCAGGTTAAGCAGCAGGTGGTGGGGTATGGTCGGGCGGAAAAACGACAGGTGATTGACATGATTATGCGGATTATGGGCATTTCGCAGAAAATAGATCCGGATGATGCGGCCGATGCATTGGCCATAGGGCTTACGGCCATTTATCGTACGGAACATGAAACGATTTACGGGAGAGTCAAATGATAGGGTATGTACGGGGAACGGTTGCCGCTATTATGGCAGACAGTTGCTTTGTTGAGGTCGGCGGCATCGGATACCGTGTTTATGTCTCTGACAGAGATCGGCAGGTCCTGGTTTTGCATAATGAGGTGAAGTTGATTACCTACCTGGCGGTGCGGGAAGATTCTCTTACACTGTATGGCTTTTTATCACAGGAAGCGTATGAGCTCTTTGTTATGCTGATTGCCGTATCGAGTATTGGCCCGAAGGTAGCTATGGGAGTGCTTTCTGCAGTGAGGCCGGAGTCCTTTTATCTGGCCGTGAGAAATAAAGAGATTGGGGCACTGACAAAATTACCGGGCATTGGTCGAAAAACAGCCGAACGAATACTTTTGGAATTAAAGGATAAAATTGGGAATGTAGGAATCCGGGAAAACGAAGCTGATATAAAGGGGTTGGAAAGCGACGGAATGGAATCAGAAGCGATAGGGGCGCTGTGTTCCCTTGGGTACAGGCGGGAGGAAGTGCATCCTGTGGTACACCGGTTGGCCGGATCCTGTACCAATCCGTCAGAATTGATTGGTGCGGCTCTTCGCGAATTGGGAAAAATGAGGATATGATATGATGGAACACGTGAAAAGTCTTCTCCCGAAGGCGTTGGAGGAGGAGCCAGGGAAAACGAGAATCGTAGCGGGCGAAGAGTCGGAAAAGGATGAATGGCAGCAGACGCTTCGACCAAAGGTGCTGGCAGATTACATAGGGCAGGAAGATATTCGCAGGAATTTATCTGTCTATATCAAGGCGGCCAGTTCAAGGAAGGAAGCACTGGACCATGTGCTGCTGTACGGACCGCCTGGCTTGGGAAAGACCACGATGGCCAATATCATTGCTAATGAGCTGGGGGTGAATTTTCGTATCACCAGCGGTCCGGCCATTGAACGGCCCGCAGACCTCGCTGCCATTTTGAGCAATCTGGAGCCCCATGATGTTCTCTTTATTGATGAAATTCATCGGCTGAACCGAAGCGTTGAAGAGATCCTCTATCCGGCGATGGAAGACTTTTCCCTGGACATCATTATGGGGAAAGGGCCGGGGGCCAGGTCTTACCGCATTCAGCTGCCTCCGTTCACACTCATTGGCGCGACCACGCGGGCGGGAGCTCTGGCGGCGCCCCTCCGCGACAGGTTTGGCATTATTTTCCGCATGCAGTTTTATGAGCCAAAGGAATTGGCGCAGATCATAGTAAGAGCTGCCCGGATTCTTGGAATTTTCATTGATGAGGGAGGCGCTGATGAAATTGCGCGCCGTTCCCGGGGGACGCCGCGCATTGCAAATCGCCTGCTGAAGAGGGTGCGGGATTTTGCCCAGGTCGTAGGAAGCGGGGTTATTACGCATACTCTGGCGGAGGAGGCACTGGCTGCCCTGCATGTTGACCGGCTGGGGTTGGATGAAATCGACAGGGAAGTGCTGGAGATCATCATTAGGAAATTTGGCGGCGGGCCGGTAGGCATTGATACCATTGCGGCATCAGTCAGCGAGGAGCGGGCCACCATAGAAGATGTGTACGAACCATACTTGATGCAGATCGGTTTTCTTGTTCGAACACCGCGCGGCCGGGTTGCCACTGAAGCGGCGTACCGCCATTTGGAAATACCGACAGAGGCGGGCAGCCACACATTGTTTGAGGGATAAATCATGCAGATAGGAAAGCTTTTAATGCTGATGGGAGCCGTACTCCTCGCAGCAGGCGCACTCTTTTATATTGGAGGCAGACTGGGGTTTCTTGGGCATTTACCGGGAGATATTCATATTTCCCGGGGAAATACGGATATTTACTTTCCCATAGCCAGCTGCGTCCTGGTCAGCCTGATTGGGACGATATTGCTGAACGTATTCTTTAGAAGGTAAGGCAAATGAGAAAGAAATGGATGGTAATGGCAGTGTTGCTGGCGCTGTTTTCTATGGCAAGTGCCACGGCGGATGCGGGCTCTTTAAAAGGGGAACGGGTGAAGCGTAAGAGCACGAAGAAAATCTCACAGCAGGCGAAACCAAGCGCCTCTTCCGCAAAAAAAACAGAGGGGAAGGCCTCGACTAAAGATGAAATAAGCCGCCTGAAAATTGATGAACGGGGGCCGATCATTGAAGTGGGGCTCCTTTCCGGTCAGAAAGAAGTCAAGGTGATCTGTTTGGCCGAAAGTGAGGCCCTGTCTGACGGCAAAGCCTGGCAGGCCTATAAAAAGGGAGAAACCCTATCCGTGTCCCAAAGTGGGGATCAGATTATCATCAATGGCAAAAAGAAAAAAGGCCCCATATATTTGTCGGCCCCAAAAGCAGATGGCGCTGCTTTTTCTGTAAAAGGTAATTCCTACCGGGGAGATATTAAATTGCAGCCCTCGGCATATGTCAGCGGAGTGACGGTGGTCAATGCGGTGCCTATGGAAGAATACCTTTGCGGTGTGGTGCCGAGTGAGGTGTCTACCAGCTGGCATGAAGACGCTCTCAAAGCACAAGCCGTGGCTGCCAGGACGTATGCCATGTTTCATCGGAATGACAATCGGGATGCCGGTTATGATGTAACCGACGACACCCGGTCTCAGGTGTATAGGGGAACCGCGGTGGAAACAGAGGCCACCAGTCGGGCTATCGTAGAGACAGCCGGAGAAATTGTGACAAGCGATGGAAAAGCCATTGATGCGGTTTTTCACTCCAATGGAGGCGGTTATACAGAAAACAGTGAAAATGTGTGGGGGAGCAAGTTGTCCTATCTCCGCGGAGTAAAGGAGGAAAGTTCAAAAGTGGTGAATCAGGCCTGGACCAAAACGGTGTCCCTATCTGATTTTCAGCGTGTTCTTGATATAGGAAATTTGGAAAAGATAGATCTGTCCGAGCTGAAAAAAGGACCGGTCAAAGCAAAGGACCGCGGGGTTTCAGGCAGAGTGACTTCCTTTACCGTGCACGGAAGCAAAGGGAAGAAAGTGGTTACGGGCAGTCAGATAAGAAGCTGGTTTGGCCTGAGCAGCACCCTCTTTGACTTGGAGGTGAAGGGAGAAAATGTCGTATTCATGGGTTATGGATCAGGCCATGGGCTTGGGCTGTCTCAATGGGGGGCTGAAGCCATGGCGGCAAAGCACGGTAATGGGAAAGATTATTATAAGAAAATTTTGACACATTATTTTACGGGAACAAAAGTAGAAAAGGTATATTGAGGAGAAAATGAAACTGGATGAATTTAATTACTACCTGCCGAAGGAACTGATAGCGCAGACCCCGGCAGAACCGCGGGATTCCTGCCGGCTCATGCGGCTTGATAAAAGGACTGGCGCCTATGAGCACCATGTATTCAGAGATATCCTGAATGAAATCGTTCCCGGCGATGTTTTTGTTTTTAATAATACAAAAGTTATTCCTGCCCGTCTCAGTGGCAACCGCAGCACCGGCGGACGAGTAGAGGTACTTTTGCTGACGCCTAAAGGGGATAATACCTGGGAAGTTCTCGTTAATCCGGGAAAGAAAGCACTTCCCGGCGAAATCATTACCTTTTCTGAGACCGCTTCGTGCGAGGTTCTGGAGAAGACAGATTTTGGTGGCCGCTTGGTACGCTTTCATTATGAGGGGGATTGGGATGCACTGCTGGATCAGATTGGGGAGATGCCCACGCCGCCATATATTCATGAAAAATTAAAGGATAATAGCCAGTACCAGACGGTGTATGCAAGGCACAAAGGGTCAGCGGCCGCACCTACCGCTGGGCTTCATTTTACTCCTGAGCTGTTGGAAGAAATGAAACTTCGCGGAGCCAGACTGCTTTTTATTACCCTCCATGTAGGCATTGGTACGTTTCGCCCTGTATCGGAAGAAAATATTGAGGACCATGAGATGCATCGCGAATGGTATACGGTTTCGAGGGAAGCGGCTGATGAAATTAATACAGCCCGGGCAGAGGGACGCCGCATTATTGCGGTAGGAACCACATCGGTGAGAACGCTGGAGTCTGCCGGTCAGAGCAGATGTGTGGAGGCCGGGAGCCATTGGACGCAGCTCTACATTTACCCTGGTTATGAATGGAAAATTGTGGATGCCATTGTGACTAATTTCCATTTGCCCGAATCCACCCTTATTATGATGATGGCTTCCTTCGCCGGGAGAGAGCATACCCTGGCTGCCTATGAGGAAGCGGTGCGGCAACGCTATCGGTTTTTCAGCTTTGGCGATGCCATGTTTATTTGCTGAGAGGAACACATGGTTATTGAGTATGAATTGATTGCCGAGGACGGAGAAACCGGTGCACGGGCCGGTCTTTTGCACACACCGCATGGCACTTTTAAAACACCTATGTTTATGCCGGTAGGAACCCAGGCTACCGTTAAAACGGTCACTCCGGACGAGCTTCATGAAATGGGGGCTCAGGTTATTCTGGGAAATACGTACCACCTTTTTCTTCGGCCCGGAACGCCGCTTATCCGGGAAGCTGGCGGACTTCATCAATTCATGAATTGGGATGGGGGCATTCTCACAGACAGTGGCGGGTTTCAGGTATTCAGTCTGGGAGAGCGCAGAAAAATTACGGAAGAGGGGGTATATTTCCGCTCTCATATTGATGGATCCGTCCAGTTCCTTTCCCCCGAGACAGCGGTCAAGGCGCAGGAGGATTTGGGGAGCGATATTGCCATGGCCTTTGATGAATGCATTCCTTATCCCGCTGAGTATGGATATTCCAGGCAGTCCACGGAACGCACCGCTCGATGGGCGGAGCGCTGTATAAAAGCGCATACTCGGCAGGACCGCGGTATGTTTGGCATTGTACAGGGAGGCATGTATAAAGATCTGCGGAAAATGAGCGCTTCTCAGATTTCATCACTTCCCTTTGATGGGCTGGCCATTGGCGGCCTGTCCGTGGGAGAACCGCACGATGTAATGTACGACATCTTGGAGGATACCATACAATGGCTGCCAAAGGATAAGGCACGGTACCTCATGGGAGTGGGAACGCCGGACTGCCTCGTGGAGGGCGTGGCTCGGGGTGTGGATATGTTTGACTGTGTGTTTCCTACCCGGGTAGCGCGGAATGGCATGGCGATGGTTCATGAGGGGAGAATAAATATTAAGAATAAACAATATGAGAAAGATTTCACCCCCCTGGAGGAGGGCTGCGGCTGTTATACCTGCCGTAATTTTACCCGGGCCTATATACGACATTTGTATAAGGCAGAGGAAATACTGGCACTACGCCTCCTGACGATTCACAATTTGTATTTTCTTCTTCAGTTTATGCGGGATATGCGCCAGTCGATCATAAGTGGGAATTTTTCTTCCTTCAGACGAAATTTTCTGTCAGCCTATAGAGGCAAACAGTTTGATTTGAAAAATGATATATAATGCAGCATCCACCCAAAACGGAATGCCGTATCCCTGCATCTCGTTTTTGGTGGATTTGCCGGTTTATTTGGACTGAACAGGCAAATCCTTCTTTTCTATGAAATTTATTACGGTACAGGGATTTCCAGGATGCTGGGGGTGCCGTGGTTTCTTGCGATGTATATTGCGCTTACCATCTCAACTGTGATAGGATGAACGTAATATTATTTTTGAGGTGAAACGAATGCCGACAAAAATCAGTGTGGAAATTATGGAAGAATTGGGAGATCTATCCGTCAGCTCAAACGGATGGAAAAAGCAGCTGACCTATACCAGCTGGAATGGAAGAAGTCCGAAGTTTGATCTTCGCTCTTGGGGAGCGGACCATTCCTCGATGACAAAAGGGCTGACTCTGACCAAAGAGGAACTAATTAATTTGAGAGATATTCTGAATCAGCTCGATTTTGACAAGTTTGAATGATGGAGAAAACAGCGTTTACAGAAGAAAAAGCTCTCAAGAGAGGGCTTTTCTGACTTTTTTGAGGAAAGTGGCGCGGTGTTTTCATGTTTTTCAGGGAAAACAGAGTATGAAATTTTTTGAAACGCGGAAGCAAAAGACCTATGCCTTTTGTCTTGCCGGCATGGGTATTGATGCGCTCCTTGGCCTGACAAAAATTTTTATGGGATGGCAGAGCGGATCTATTTCGGTGATCGGCGATGGCTTTAATAACATAACCGACGTGGGAGCGACATTTTTATTGTTGCTCACTTTTTATTATGCGGCCAAGCCTTCTGACACATCCCATCCCTTTGGGTATGGCCGTCTGGAATATTTGAATTCCACCGTTATGGCGGCATCGGTGCTCTATGTGGGCATATCACTGGCTGTTGATTCAGCAGAAAAGATCATTAAGCCCGAATCTATTGTGTTCAGCCCGCTACTCGCGGCGGTCCTGGTTGTGGGCATTGCAGGGAAGCTGCTTTTATCATACGTGTATAAGTTGGCGCGGAAAACAACGGGATCGGAAGCATTCCGGGCCTATGGGGCAGATTCCATTTCCGATGTGCTGTCCACCACGGGAGTCCTTATAGCGGTTCTTGCAGAGTATTTTACGGGCTGGCGTATAGATGGCTATGTGGGAATTGTTATAGCCATAGCCATACTGTATACGGGGTTTGAAATTTTGAAGCGTGCCGTCGGTTCTATTATCGGCGCTCCGCCGGACAGCAGTCTTCATCGGGACATTGAAGAGTTTATACGCTCCGTTCCAGGCATCTATGGGGTGCATGATCTTATTCTGCACGATTATGGGCCGGAGAATCATTTCCTTTCCGCTCATGTGGAAATGGACAGTCTCATGAGTCTCATTGAAAGTCACCGGTTGGCGGAACATGTGATGGAACAGATCAAAGAGCGCTTTCATATACAGGCTGTGTTGCATGTGGATCCAAAGGCGGTGGACAATCCGAGGGAAAAGCAATATATGCGTGACTTGGAAGCGGCCATTTACAGGACCCAATTGCCGCTGACCTACCATGACTTTTTTGTAGAGGAAAAGGGGCGCGCTATTTACTTGTCTTTTGAGCTTGCCTTTACAGGAAAGTGTGGGAAAACAGATCAGGAAGTGTATGAAGCATTGAATGCAGAAATGAAGGAACTTTGCGAGCAGTACTGCATCAACATTATGATAGATCGAAATTTTATCAGTGGAAAAAAGTATGGAGAAGATCCTCATATGTAAGGATGTCCCGCCGGGCGGAGCGGTTTGCATCAAGGTGGTGTTTTTGGTAAAATATAAAACAATATTGAAGAAAATTAAAGGCAAGGAATCACATAAGGAGTTTAGCTATTAAAGTAAACAATTAATAAACAGCACTGGTGAAATCGAGGAAAGAAGTGAGAGCATATGCCCGATTGGAAAAAGCTATTACTGGCGTGCAGTCTGATGTTTTCAATGACAAGCGTATGCGGTGCTACTTTACAGATGAATGATTTCGGAGATGCGGTGAAGGAGTTACAGCGGAATTTGTCTTTGGCCGGTTATTACGTAGAGGCGGACGGAAACTTTGGGCCAGCCACTATGCAGGCGGTAAAGCAGTTCCAAAGGAACCATCATTTGATAGTTGACGGTGTGGTAGGCTCTGCTACGTATCGGGCGCTTTTTGGCAGCCAAATGATAAGCGGACAAAGGGCGGAAACCATGGAACAGCCCCGCCTTTTCTGGCATCCCTATTTGAATGAGACTTCCTCTGACAGAGAGCTGAATTCATTTGCTAGCCAAACTGCCGCGGCGATTACCTCGGAGGCGCAGAAATATATTGGCATACCCTATCGATTTGGTGGTTCAGATACCAGTGGTTTTGACTGTTCGGGATTTATTCAGTATATTTTTCAGAAAAAGGGCATAATGTTGCCGCGGGCGGCTGATCAGCAGTACCACTATGGAGAGCAAATTGCCTTCAGCGCTCTTCGGCCGGGAGACTTGGTCTTTTTCTCCACCTATGAGCCGGGAGTGTCTCATTCAGGAATTTACATTGGAGACGGTAATTTTATCAGTGCCACATCCAGTCGGGGCATAGCCATAGCGAATATGACAGACGGGTATTGGCTGGAACATTACATAGGCGCGAAGAGAATATTGTAATTGCTGCGGGCACAGGGTTCCTGTGCTTATTTTTTTACCAAATTGCGGGAATTAAACAGAAACTGCTGGATGGCATGGGAGGTGCAGAGTGTGCAGGTAGGAATGATTCAAATGGATATTGCCAGCGGGGAAAAAGAACGAAATATTCGGCATGCCTTTGAACTGATGGAGGAAGCCGCATTAAAAAGCGACCTGTTGGTGCTTCCGGAATTTTGGACGGTAGGGTATGATTTTCGAAATATTCACAGGCAAGCTTCCTGCCTTGGAGATGACCTGCTGCAGCGGCTGGGGGAATTTGCAAAGTACCATCAAGTGACAATTGCAGCAGGTACAGTGCCTCTAATTATGGGAGAGAAGCTGTACAATACGGCGCTTATTGTGAGCCCTGATGGTACTGTGCAGGCACATTATGAAAAACGCCGCTTATTTGATGCCTATTTGGAAGGCGATTTGATGGAGCCGGGAACCCAATCCATACAGACGGAAATTAGAGGGATCCAGAGCGGGATAGCGGTGTGTTACGAGCTGTATTTTCCGGAATTGTTTCTGGAAATGGCCTTGAAAGGAACGACCCTGGTACTTGTGCCTGCTTCGTGGCCGCTTAAAAGCATTGGCCGCTGGGAAATTCTGAATCGGGCACGGGCCATAGAAAACGGTATATATATTTGTGCGGTGAATATGACAGGTGCTTACCATGGCATCAAATTTGGGGGACATTCGATGTTTGTGGATCCGGAAGGAAATGTGCTGGCCAGAGCGGGCACGGGGGAGGAGATCTGCTACGGATTTTATGATGAAACGAAGTATCCGAATTTAGGCAGTCAGCTTGCGGTCATTCAGCCGGTAAAAAATAAGAAGAAAAAAGAAAAGAAGAATCTATGATGGGTAGGCGGTGCGGCTGTAGGCATACGAAGGGGAAGACCATCTCCTCAAAGACTGCGTGTATGGTGATGGGTGATAATTGTCAGTTGCGATTTTTATTGCCGGGCTGTAGAATTAAAATATTAATTACTATCACAAGCGGCATAAGAGCGGCACAAGGAGGAATAGGATGAAAGGCAATGATATTCGAGAGAAGTATCTTTCATTTTTTGAATCCAAAGGACATCTGCGTCTCCCCAGTTATTCACTGATTCCGCAGAATGACCCCAGTCTATTGCTTATTGGTGCAGGCATGGCACCGCTAAAGCCATATTTTACAGGCAAAGTAGAACCGCCGCGTCATCGTGTGACAACCAGCCAGAAATGCATCCGCACCGGAGATATTGAAAATGTAGGTCATACGGCTCGGCATCATACGTTTTTTGAGATGCTTGGGAATTTCTCTTTTGGCGATTATTTCAAAAAGGAAGCCATTTCATGGGCATGGGAATTCCTGACGGAAGTATTGCAGCTGGAGAAAGATAGGCTGTATGTTACCATTTATCCCGATGATCAGGAAGCCTTTGATTGCTGGCACCAGATGATTGGTCTTCCCGAAAACCGCATTTATCCGATGAATGATAATTTCTGGGAAATTGGAGAGGGACCGTGCGGCCCCGATTCAGAGATTTTTTATGATCAGGGAGAAGAATTCGGTACCGATCCGGAAAACCAAATGGGGGGGGACGGAGATCGGTTCCTGGAAATCTGGAATCTCGTATTCAGTCAGTTTGATCGGCAGAAGGATGGTTCTTACCTGCCGCTGACGAAGAAAAATATAGATACAGGAGCGGGGCTCGAACGGCTGGCCGCTGTTTTACAGCATAAACGGAATAATTTTGAAAGCGACCTGTTTTTCCCCATTATTGAGGAAGCGGCTAAACTGGCCCACATTTCTTATAATGCCTCTGCCGCTTCTGATATATCGCTGAAGGTGATTTCTGACCATACGCGAGCGGTGACGAATATGATTGGGGATGGGGTTCTGCCCTCCAATGAGGGGCGAGGTTATGTACTTCGTCGCATTCTTCGCCGGGCCGTGCGCCATGGAAAACTGCTCGGGATTGAAGGGCCATTTGTAGGGCAAATGATTGATGAAGTAGTCAAGATCATGCGCCCGGCCTATCCGGAACTGGTCGAAAAAAGGGATTTCATCAAAAAAATTGCCGGTATAGAAGAGCAGCGCTTCCAGACTACTCTGGATGCGGGCACGGCACTTCTTTCTGAATTGATTGAAGATTTGAAGCATAAACAGAAGTCCGTCCTTGCGGGGGCAGACGTGTTTAAGCTTTATGATACCTATGGATTCCCCTGGGAATTAACCAAGGAAATTGCTGGAGAGCAAGGCGTGTCTGTTGACGAACAGGGGTTTGCAGAGGCCATGGAAGAGCAAAAAGCACGAGCTCGAGCTGCTCGCGTCAAGGTGTCAATGAAAGTAGTCACGCCGGACACGACCAGGCTTGATCAGGCGCAGCTTACAACGGAAGACCGAGATGGAGAAACGCAAATCCTTCTGCTTGGCAAAGAGGGAAAAGAGGTTCAGGAAGCGACTGACGGAGATGAAGTAACGGTGGTTCTTCAGAACAATCCCTTCCATGCGGAGGGGGGCGGACAGGTGGGCGATACTGGCCGGCTTGTTTGTGAAGAAGGCGTTATTCGGGTAGAGGATGCAAGAAAGCTTCCGGATGGCATAGAATACCTTATTGGCGTGGTGGAAGAAGGTGCCGTTGCGGAGGGACAAGTTGTGAGGGCGACCGTTGACAGAGTGCGCCGGGAAGCGCTGGCGCGGAATCATACGGGTACGCATTTACTGCAGGCGGCGCTTAAGCGCGTTCTTGGAAACACGGTTAACCAGGCGGGGTCACTGGTTCTTCCGGATCGGCTCCGCTTTGATTTTACTTGGCCGGAAGCAATGACAGCGAAGCAGTTATTGGATACGGAAGCGTTGGTTAATGAGGAAATTCAAAAGGGAACGGAGCTGTCCTTCCGGGAAATACCGATCAATGAAGCGAAAAAGCTTGGTGCTGTGGCATTGTTCGGAGAAAAATATGGAGAAATCGTGCGCGTTGTCACAATTGGTGATTTCAGCATGGAGCTCTGCGGCGGATCCCATGTAAAGAACACCGGAGAAATCGGCCTTTTCCGTATTAGTAGTGAAGGGGGTATCGGCTCCGGCGTGCGCCGCATTGAAGCGATTACCGGCAAAGCAGCGTACGAGGCCATGGTACGTGACCGTGCGCTTATTGTGAACGCGGCAGAATTGATGAAAACAAAGTCGGAAACTCTTTGTGAAAAAATTGAGAAAATGCTGGCGTCACTCAAATCAGCAGAAGCAGAAAATGCAAAACTTAAAAATCAGATGCTTGAAACCCGTATTGACGCATTGATTGCAGAGGGCGTGGAAAAAGAGGGAATTACCTGCATCGCTGCGGTGCTTCCTGCTGACAATATGGATGAGCTCCGCAGAGCAGCAGATTTGATCCGCGCCAAGCTTCCTGAGGCAGCTTGCATCTTGGGTGCCACTGTGGGAGACAAGGTGAATCTTGTAGGAATGGCTTCAGAGAATGCGGTAAAAGCAGGCGTGCATATGGGGAAAGTGGTCTCTGCGGCAGCAAAAATTTGCGGTGGCGGCGGCGGTGGCAAACCAGGCATGGCACAAGCCGGCGGTCGAGAGCCATCGAAATTGAATGATGCTGTTAAAGCAGGCTTAGATACCATGATTGCCATGATTCAATAAGGAGGAGCAAGGCATGGCAGTGACAAGTGAAACAATCCTGTTTAAAACGGGAGTAGACGAGGGCGAAAATACCCGGGCGGCGCTGATTCTTCAGGTCGTATATGGGGCACTGAAAGAAGCGGGACACAATCCGACCGCGCAGCTTGTGGGGTATCTCTTGTCTGGTGAGCTGACGTACATTACCAGCCGTCATGATGCGAGAAAGGTTGTAGCCACCATTGAGCGTGACGAGCTTATAGAAGAGTTGCTTCGGTTTTATGTAAAAAATAAAGGTTTGTAATATGCGGATGATGGGACTGGATGTGGGTTCTCAAACTATCGGTGTGTCCGTGAGCGATTCCTTTGGCTGGACGGCTCAGGGCGTGGAAACCATTCGCCATACCACAAGAGAAAAAGATTTTCAGCGGCTTGCTGAATTGGTGAAAACCTATGATGTACAGCTTTTTGTTATTGGAATGCCGCTTAATATGAATGGAACCAAGGGGATGCGGGCAGAACAGACGGAAAAATTTGCAGGGGCATTAAAGCAGGCTTTTCCTGATGTGGCGCAGACGTTTTGGGATGAGAGGCTTACTACAGTAATGGCTCAGAGAGAACTTGTTGCAGCGGATGTGAGCCGAAAAAAACGGAAACAAATTATTGACAAAATGGCGGCCACTGCGATTCTTCAAGGATACTTGGATTGGAAGGCAAATCAGAAATGAGGGGTACCCATGGCAGATAACTCAGAAGAACCAATTATCGTTACTATCACGGCTCCGGATGGGAGCGAAAGAGATTTTGTGCAGGATGTAACCATTCCTTACAAGGGAAAAGAATTTGCCGTGTTGGTATCCATTCCGCTGTCGGAAGATGATGCGAGCGATCCGGAAATTATTTTGGCCCGGATTGACTTGGATGAAAGCGGACAGGCGGAATATGTGCCGCCCACCGATGAAGAATACGATGCGGTGGAAGCTCTTTATAATGAATTGTGATTGTAAAAGCGGAGGGCCTGTGTTGCTCCGCTTTTTACGTGCAAGTGTATAGTGGCTGTAAACGCATAAGCTATCTGACCAGGCATATCCTTTTAAAATAAGCGTATCCGTCGCCTTGTATAAGGCCGTGTGATGCGATGGGGGACAATCATGGACTGCTGTTTAAGGAAAGGATCCGCAGGAAATTCAGAAAGGATAGTTTATAATTTTCGTGACAGCACATTCGGATATGTTACAATAAACAAAAGCTCATCAAATAAGGCAATGCAAGTTATGGAGGAACTATGGGAAGGCATTTTTCTTTTATTCATTGTGCCGACCTTCACTTGGGAGAGCCCTTTCAGGGGCTGCGTTCCGGTGATAAAGGTCCTTGGACGGAGGCCATTGGAAAGGCGACCTTTTCCGCTTTTGAACGAGTCGTGGATATTGCAGTGGATGCGCATGTAAACGCACTTCTCATTTCCGGGGATGTTTACAATAGTGATCACCGCAGCCTGGCAGCGCAGATGGCTTTTGCCAGAGAATTGTATCGGGCCGCGCAGCAGGGGATACAGATTTTTATTGTTCATGGCAATCATGATTCGGAGGAAGCGTGGCGTGCAGATATTCCTTTGCCTTCAGCGGTGCATATCTTTTCTTCCAACCAGGTTGAAGCGGTGCCGCTTATGGTGGAGGACGAATTGGCTGCCACTATATACGGAATCAGCTACAGCAAACGCCATGTGAGAGAGAATTTGGTCGCTGGATTTCAGCGTAAGGAAAAGGACGGCTTTGCCATTGCCATGCTTCATACCGACATGGGCGGGAAAGAGAGTCCATATGCGCCGTGTTCCTTGGACGACCTAAAAAAAACAAACATGAATTATTGGGCGCTGGGACATGTCCATACCAGAAAAATTGTGAATGAATCTCCCTATGTGGTCTATCCGGGAAATACGCAGGGGCTGAACATAACGGAAACTGGTCCCCGCGGATGTTATCTTGTGGATGTTGGGGCTTATGGTACAGTGACGCTGAAGTTTGTGGAAACGGATGCGGTTCGCTGGCTTGATATGCCTGTGGATATCAACTCCTTTGCCGATCAGGACATGCTGCTTCGGGAAATTATGCGGCGGCGCGCCGCATTGAAGGAGCTTACCGGGCGGCCCAATATTGTCCGCCTTATTCTGCAGGGCCGAGGACCGATTCATAAGGTGGCAGTGTCCGAAAGCGGGCGGGAATTTATTTTGCAGGCATTGAACGAAAGAGAGCAGTTTCGACACATTTTTACCTATTTCAGTCGAATCGAGGACGAGACAGGTTCCCTGCTGGATCTTTCAGAGCGCAGACAAATTCCTGATGTAATGGGGGATTACCTCCGCGCCTACGGAGCGGCAGCAGAGATGCCAAAAGGCAAAAAAATCGGCCTGCTTCGCCGTATAGCCGAGGAGCAGCCGGAAATGAAAAAATGGTCGGACGTCATGGCTATGACCGATGAGGAGATGATGCTTCGAGCGTTTCAGAAAGCAGAAATGGTTGGGGCAGAATTGTTGGCAGAGGAGGATAGCAATGAAAATCACTGATTTGCAGCTACAGCAGTATGGCATTTATCAGAATGTCTCTTGGAAGCCTGCGCAGAATCAGCTGGTTGTAGTTATGGGGGAGAATGAAAGCGGGAAAACCACACTTCTGCATTTCATACGTGATATGCTGTTCGGATACCGTCGTGGTATGTGGCAGGGCCGTCAGGGCAGTTTGGGATTTTTGCGGAAAAATGGAGAAAGCTGGCGCGTTCACAGGAAGGAAAAAAACAGCTGGTTTGAGGATGCCCGGGGGAAGCAATATGCGGAGGAGCTTCCTTATGTTTGGTGGCACGGATTAAATAGGGCTATGTATGAAAAAATATTTGCCTTGGGGCTGGAGGATTTGCAGGGAGCGGCATTCCTTTCACAGGAAGATGTGCGGAGCCGTTTTTTTATGATTCAGGATGGCGACCGATTGGCGGATGCAAAAAAGCAGCTGAGAAACCAAATGGACGAACTCCTGTCATCCTCTGTGAAGGGAAAGCGGAAAATTAATCAGCTCATGGAGCGGAGGAGAACCGTGCATGCTGAATTGGATGCGTTATCCCTGCAGGAAAACACGTTTTCTGAATTACAAAAAAAGTTAAAGGATATTCAAAAAGAAGTCGCGGACACAGGAACGCGGATGGAAAGAAAAAAAGAGGAAGACCGGGCGCTTGAGAAAAAACTCGGTGCATGGAAATACTACATTCGTGCGCGGGAAATTAAGCGACAGCTCCTTTTAAGTGAGCAGGTTAAATTGTTCCCAAAAAACGGGAAAGACCAGTGGAATCAATTAATGAGCCGCATGGAAGTGCTTCATGACCAGAAGGTGAAGCTCCAGAAAAAGCTTGATGAATACAGACCGAAGACAAAAGAAGAGATCATTCCCTGGGTGGACGCCTCGGATGCATTGGAAAAACTGTACACAGATTTGGGCCAGTGGAATCAGGTGCAGGAAGATCTGAATGAACTGAAGGAAGAAAAAGCGCGGTGGCAGGAGGAGTTTAGCCGCATGGGCTGTATTATTCCTTTGTGGGAGCGTCGGCTCTCCCCGGAGGAAGAGCTCTCCCTTGTGGATTGGGATGAGGGAAGAAAGCTTGCCCAGAGTGTGAGCGTGAGGGAGAATGAACTGCACTTCTGGAAGCAGCGGGAACCGGTTATTGAAGAATCGGGAGTCGAAAAGGAGGTAGCGCCGCAACAGACAGAAGAGGATTGGCAGGCTTTTGAGAAAAACGTCAATGAGGCGGAATCGTTGCTTCATAGCGAAATAGATCTCAGGGAAGAGCTAAACGCTCTGAGACAGGAAAAGGATACATCCTATACCATATGGTTTTGGTTGGGAATGGGCTGTGCTTTTGTTGCTGCCAGCGGTGTTGCCGCGTTCTATATGGCATATGCAGGAATAACGATACTGTATGCAGCCGGAGTGACTTTGGCCGCTGCTGTTTCTCTGTTTTTGTTAAATCGCTATGTGGTGCATAAAAAAGAAAAAAACATAGCGGATATTCAAAAAGAGCTGGAACAAGTGCGCGTACGGAAAGAAACACTGAGTGCTAATTTTCCCATTAAGCTTCCGGAAAAAGAAGACGACCTGAAGATGTTTCATAATGCGCTTCAGCAGAAGAGAACGGAATTTTACAATGCGCAGGCGAAGGTGCAGGCCTTTTCCTGGAAGCTTGAGTCGCTGCAGCGGCAGAAGAATGAGCATAAAAAATGGGAAAAGGAAGGGGAAGCGCTACAGGCGGAGAAGAAGCGGGTGGATGAGGCTTGGCAGCAATGGCTGACAGCCAATCACCTGCCATATACCAGCGCGGATAATTTGAGTAAGCTCCAGGAAGGCTGGCAGAAGCTGTATGCAGCGCAGGGCGCAGGAAAAATTATTGACGTGCGGATAGAAAAAACACAGGAGCTACTGGATTCCTTTGTGAGACGAGCCTTGGCCATCATTCGCAAATCTGGCATGGATTTGGATGCGGTGCCGGATACGATTTCCCGCATTTATAAGGAAAATCGAAAGAGAAATGTGCAGTGGGAAGTTATAGCAGAGAAGAATCGGCAGCATGAAGTGTATCAGAAGGAAATGGAACAGCTGAACAATCAGTGGACATCCTGTCAGAAGAGTATGGAAGCCCTTTTCTCTCTGGTTAATGCAAAAAATGCGGAAGAATTTGCCGAACGGGTGACTGCGCATGAACAGCATGATCAATTAAAAAAAGAGTTGGAGTCCGTACGAAAGGATATTCGGCTGTATTCCGGCGGGGAAGAGGAATTCCAGACGTTATGGCAGGCCCTTGAGAGCGGAGAATATGACAAGTGGATGCGCTCCCACAAAGCGTTAGCGGATCAAATTGAGGCGGATCAGGTACGAGTCGGAGAGCTTCAGAAGCAGCAGGGAGCGGTGGAAAACGAAATTTATCGGTTAGCCAATGATAATCGCATAACCCATGCCCTTCAGGAACAGGAAGAAGTGGAAGCAGAGATCAAGCATGCTCTGGAAGAGTGGCTCACTTGTATGTATTCGATGCATTTTTTACAGGAAGCACAGCATCAGTACGAATCGGGACGCCAGCCTCAAATTGTGAGCCAGGCGAATGAATTTCTGCAAGCAATGACAGCTAAGCGGTACAGTTTGGCAGTTAGTGAAGACGGAAAGAGCATATATACGATAGACCAAATGAGTAATAAAAAAGATGCTAAATTCTGGTCGTCCGGGACGGGGGATCAGGTCTATTTAGCGCTTCGGCTGGCCATGGTGCTGTCATTTGAGCGTCAGCTGGAAGCATTGCCCGTTGTGTTGGATGATATTTTTGTCCGGTTTGATGAGGCGCGGCAAAGGCAAACACTTCGGTTTCTTATGGATCTGGCGAAGGAACAGCAAATTTTTCTGTTTACTTGCCATGCGCAGACTATGCGGATTGCAGAGGACGTGGGAAAGGAACAGCGAGCAGGCTCCTTTGTTCGGTTGGTCAATGGGAAAATAGTTGCCGAAGCACAGGCGATTTGAGAAAAGCGGATCTTTAGATCCGCTTTTCAGCTGTCGTGATGGCATATGCTATAATACGATTGCGATGTAAGAGGAATGATGCAGGTAAGGAGGGCTTCATGGCGGCATTTCGTATTATATTTCTGGGGCATAGTGGATTTCTTGCAGAGCTGGATCAGTGCATAATGATATTTGATTGCTACATGGATTCGCAAAACATAGTCCGTTCTTTTTTGGGCGGATCCAAACCAGTGTATGTTTTTGTGAGCCATGCTCATGAGGACCATTTCAATCCTGTCATTTATGATTGGAAAGAGAACATCTCCGGTTATTTTGTACATACAGCTTGTGTGCCGAATCAGGATATGTCGCAGGTGCACCTGATGGAACCTGGAGATAGTTACTGGGCAGGTGATTTCTTCGTTCATATGTATGGCTCTACGGATGCGGGAGGTTCTTTTTTCGTTCAACAGGGAAAACAAACACTTTTCCATGCGGGAGATCTCAACTGGTGGCATTGGGCAGGAGAGCCCGATGCGGATAATGAGGTAGCGCGGGAGGCCTATTTTCATGAATTGAAAGCTTTGCATGGACTGTCGGCGGATGTGGCTTTTTTCCCTGTGGATGCCAGACAGGCCGTGGCCAGAGAATGGGGCGTCATGGAATTCCTTTTGCATGTTTCCGTAAATAAAGTGCTGATCCCCATGCATGCCTTCGGACCCCGCTGGCGTCCTTCTTATGCTTTTCAGTGGCGCTGGAAAGAAGTACCGTTATGGATTCCGAAAGAGGAAGGAGAGACATTTCTGAAATGAGATATACCTGGCTGTACATTTTCCTCGTTCTTATGGCGGGGAATATTGGCATTCAATTGCTCCCTTATTACCTTTATATAGAAGGTGTTATTCTTATTAATTTGGCAATTTTGGGAGTCTCCTACCTGATCTTCCGCAGGGATTATTTTTCTGATCTCCGGGCCAATATGCTCTTTATGCTGGGACTTACTGTTATAAATATTTTGACAGATCTTGGCATTATGTCCTATATCATGTCGTGGGTGGCCTTTGGTGCTTTATTTATTTGGTCTATGGCTGGCGGCGGAAGAAGCCGCTGAACAAATGGTTTATTTTCCGAAAGTGTGTATATATTTTTTAGAAAGTATTTGCGGAAGCGACAAAAATAGAGCGCGGCGGGCAGGAATGCCAGATCTCAAGAAATCTCACAGCGTTCACTATAGATAGTTATTGCTACACATTACGCTGGGCATTATCTTGACAAGAAAATATAAAAAATCTAATATAAGTGTAGCAATCGACAGGTTGCCAGTGAATTACAATATGCGTATGAAAGCTAAAATTACTGAAGAAGGAGGTGGTGTTCATTGGATATAGACGAAGCCATGCTTTTTATTTGTCTGAGTGCCGTTGCAGCAGCTGTCATCGGCTGTGGGGCAGGATATATTCTGCGTAAGCATATTGCGGAAGCAAGAATTGGTTCTGCGGAAGAGAAGGCCAATCGTATTCTTGATGATGCAAAGAAAACCCTTGAGAATGCCATGAGGGATTCGGAAAACCTGAAAAAGGAAGCAATGGTGCAGACGAGAGAGGAGATTCACCGGCTGCGGGAGGATGTGGAGCAGCAAAATCGCGAACGGCGTGATGAGCTTCAGAAATATGAGCTCAGGCTTGTTCAGAAGGAAGAGCATTTGGAACGCCGCAGTGATGCTGTTGAACAGCGTGAGACGGAACTGAGCCGTCGGGAATCAAAGCTCAAGACACAGCAGGAAAAGCTTGACAGCATTTACGAAGCACAAACGCAAAAGCTGGAGGAAATTTCCTCCTTGTCTCAGGAAGAAGCCAAACAAATGATTCTTGGCAAGGTGGAAGAATCTCTGCAGCACGAAAAAGCGGTTCGTATTCGTGAAGCAGAAGCCGAGATTAAGGAATATGCTGATCAGACTGCGCGGGAAATCCTTGCCTCTGCGATTCAGCGGAATGCGGCAGATACGGTATCTGAAACAACCGTATCCGTGGTATCTCTGCCCAATGAGGAAATGAAAGGGCGGATCATTGGCCGGGAGGGGAGAAATATTCGGGCCATTGAAACGCTTACCGGGGTGGATCTGATTATTGATGATACGCCGGAAGCTGTTATTTTATCCAGCTTTAATCCGGTGCGAAGAGAAATTGCGCGCCTTGCACTGGAAAGCCTTGTAAAGGACGGACGCATACACCCGGCGCGCATAGAGGAAATTGTTGCCAAAACTAAAAAGGATGTGGAAAAAGCCATACGGGAAGCGGGCGAGCAGGCTGTATTTACCTGCGGGGTCCGCAACATTCATCCTGAACTGGTAAAAATTTTGGGAAGACTGAAATATCGTACTAGTTATGGACAGAATGTACTGCAGCATTCCATTGATGTATCCTACTTTGCCGGCGTGCTGGCCAATGAAATTGGTGCCAATGTGGAGTTGGCAAAGCGGTCTGGGCTTTTGCATGATATTGGCAAGGCCCTTGACCGTGAGCAAGAAGGAACCCATGTCGAGCTGGGGGTTGAGATTGCCACAAAGTATCACGAATCACCAGAAGTGATTAATGCCATTGCATCTCATCATGGCGACACAGAGCCAACTTGTGTGGAATCCGTTCTTGTGGCAGCGGCTGATGCCGTTTCGGCAGCCCGGCCTGGGGCAAGAAGAGAGACGCTGGAAAATTATATTAAGCGGCTCACGAAGCTGGAAGATATTGCAAAATCTTTTCCCGGAGTGGCAAGCTGTTTTGCCATTCAGGCAGGTCGGGAGCTTCGCGTTATTGTAAAACCAGAAAAAGTGAACGAAGATAGAGCGGTGATTTTGGCACATGATATTGCGGAACGTATTGAAAAAGGGATGCAGTATCCGGGACAGGTCAAAGTGGTCATAATCAGAGAAACAAGAGCTATTGAATACGCAAAATAATTCATATAAAAACTCCCTGCTGTATGGCAGGGAGTTTTTATATGCAATAGACTATACAGTGCTGGAATTGATAATAATAGGTAGAAATTGAGAATAGACCATGATACAATACAAAATGAATATATAGAGAATAAAGGTGCGATTATGACTGAAAAATTTAAGTGGTTGTTTCGGGAAAAGGATCAGGAAGAACCTATAGCGTCATTTTTTGCGGAAGCCGGTGTCCCCGCGGAGGTGGCGCGCATTATGCAGCGCCGCGGTATTCATACCAGGGATGGGCTGAATCATTTTTTATTTGATACGTTAGAATCACTGGCAGATCCCTTCCGGATGAAGGGAATGAAGGAAGCTGTGCTACGCATCCTTCAGGCAATACAAAATAAAGAAAAAATTGTCATTTATGGTGATTATGATGTAGACGGAATAACGGCGACGTCTATTTTGTACCGATTTTTCACCCAGGTTCATGCAAATGTCGGGTTTTATATTCCCGGCCGGGAAGGGGAAGGTTACGGCTTAAACGAGGGAGCGGCAGAACGACTTTGTAAGGAAGGATATGAACTTCTGATTACGGTTGACTGTGGCATCAGTTCGGCCGCCTTGATTAACAAATGGGCAGATTATATAGATTTCATCATTACGGACCATCATGTGCCGCCGGATGTGTTGCCCACAAAGGCTGTTGCAGTAATCAATCCGCACCAGAAGGACTGCGCATATCCCTACAAGGATCTGGCCGGATGCGGCGTGGCGTACATGCTGTGTCGGGCTCTGTGGGAGAAGTTGATAGGCGGTCCGTATGTGGGGGATGTAGAATTGGCAGCGGTTGGAACGATTGCCGATATGGTTCCGCTCACCGGTGAAAATCGGATTCTTGTAAGAGAGGGAATGAGCCGCTTCAAAACCACTTCTATTTTAGGATTGGAAGCTCTTTTGAAAGCCGCAGGAATCATTGATGAAGAAAATGAGAAACCGATCAGTGTAGAGCAGGTGTCCTTCGGATTGGCTCCGAGGCTCAATGCGTCAGGTCGTATTGCCCATGCAAAAAAAGGGGTAGCCCTGATGACGACGAACATTCCGGAAGAAGCGATGCGTCTGGCGGAGGAAATGTGTCAGATCAATCTGGAGCGACAAAGCATAGAAAAGGAGATTTACCAGGAAGCACTGGGGCGGCTGGAGGAATTGCAGGGGCAGCAGAATCTCGTGTTAATTGTTGACGGGAAGGACTGGCATCCTGGCGTGATTGGGATTGTCGCGTCCCGTATCGTGGAAAAATTTCACAGACCGTCTCTCGTTATTACGGTTCATGACGGAATCGGAAAGGGGTCCTGTCGCAGCATTCCCGGATTCAATATGTATGAAGCGCTGAAAGCACAGGGGGATTTGCTATTGCAGTTTGGCGGACACACCATGGCGGCAGGATTTAGCATCAGCGAAGAAAAGATTCCAGAATTTCGCAAAGCTTTGAATGGGTATGCGGCGCAAATCATTACGGAGGACGATTGTGTTCCCCTTTTGGAAATTGAGCAAATGTTGTCCATTGCTGATGTGACTCTGGACTTTATTCGCTCCCTGAAATTATTGGAGCCTTGTGGCTGTAACAATCCGCGGCCGCTTTTTGCAAGCCGTGGGGTTTTTGTGGAAAGTGTCCGGCGCATGGGAGCAGATAATCGCCACTTTAAATGTCTTCTTTCCGGGGATGGCGTGTCGGCAGAAACGGTTTTTTGGAATCCTGGGGAAGAGAATCCTTGTTCACCTGGTGAAGAAATTGCGGTGGCCTATGAACCGGAAATACATGATTGGTATGGAGAGCATGTACAGCTGATCGGCAAGGATGTGAGAAAAATGGAACCGCAGGAGGAATTGCTGTTGGATCGGCCGTTTCTTGTGGAGGTTTTTTTGAAGCTTCGCTCGATTCTTCTTGGAGGAAGCCGGTCTGTATCAGAAGTGCAGCACAGGTTGATGGAGCAGTGCAGGTGGCGATATCCGGAAATCAAAATTAAAGCCAGTCTGGTGGTTTTTGAAGAAATCAAGATTTTATCCAGGTACAGCAGAAACGGGCAAGAATATTTTCTGTACCATGTACTGAAAGATAAGATGGATTTGCAGGAGTCTCCGACATACTGCAAGTACCAGAAGAGGGAGGGAAATTCGCATGGAAGAAGATAGAAGAACGGCGGCGCAAAAGCGGGATTCAGCGCAGGAGCCGGAGCCGAAACTCAACGCGCATGAGCTGTTCGAAAAAAATCTGAATGAGGAGTCCATCCGAACGGATGCATCGGCTTCTTCCCTGGCGGAATTTCTGCTTCATCAGGAAGAATATCTTGAAGCGCAGAAAGAGCAGAAAGACTATTTGGAAGAAATTGAAACGGCGTACAAGGAGTTATTTGATACCGTAAAAGGGTATATACATGAACAAGGTAAATTAGATTCCATCCAGGAAGCTTTTGAGCTGGCAAACAAAGCTCATTTCGACCAAATTCGTGCAACGGGGGAACCGTACATCATTCACCCGCTGTCCGTTGCGTACATCCTGGCGGAATTGGAAATGGATACACAGGGGATTATTGCGGCACTGCTTCACGATGTAGTGGAGGATACGGGATATACATTGGAAGATATCCGTATGATGTTTGGGGATGACATCGCTTTTCTTGTGGATGGGGTAACGAAATTATCGCAGTTCCATTACAAGGACAAAGAAGATCAGCAGTTCGAAAATTTCAGAAAAATGTTTCTTGCAATGGCAAAGGACATTCGGGTTGTTGTAATTAAATTGGCTGACCGTCTTCACAACATGCGGACCCTTGGCGTGTTCCGGAAAGAAAAACAGCAGCGCATTGCAAGAGAGACACTGGAGATCTATGCGCCTTTGGCTCATAGGCTCGGGATTTATAACATTAAATGGGAACTTGAGGACTTATGTTTTCATTACCTCTATCCGGAAGAATACTATGACCTTGTGCGACAAATGAAGCAAAAGCGCCAGGCGCGGGAGGAAATTGTCAACGATACTATGCAGGTGCTTCATGAACATATCGAAAGCGCCGGCATCAAAGCAACCATTACTGGCCGCCCCAAGCACTTTTACAGCATTTACAAAAAAATGAAGCGAGACAATAAGGATTTGTCTCAGATTTATGATTTATATGCAGTCCGTGTAATTGTGGATACGCTTCCTCAATGCTATGCGGTCTTGGGAATTGCTCATTCACTATGGAAGCCATTGCCCAATCGATTCAAGGATTATATTGCCGTCCCAAAGCCCAATATGTACCAATCACTACATACGACAGTGATTGGCACCAAGGGACAGCCCGTTGAGATTCAGATTCGTACTTGGGAAATGCATCATATTTCTGAATATGGCGTAGCGGCGCATTGGAGATATAAGGAAGGGAAGAATACCAACGCAAAGGATTTTGATGCAAAAATCAGCTGGCTGCGCCGGATTTTAGAATGGCAGGACACATCCAATCCAAAAGAATTTATGAATGCGCTGAAGCTGGATGTGTTTTCAGATGAGGTTTTTGTTTTTACGCCTAAAGGAGATGTTATCAATTTACCGAAAGGTTCCATACCAGTGGATTTTGCCTATCGTATTCATACTGAAGTAGGCAACCATTGTGTGGGAGCAAAGGTCAATAATAAAATAGTTCCACTGGATACGAAATTAAAAAATGGAGATATTGTTTCCATCATTACTTCGAAAACAGGAAAACCCAGTTACGACTGGATCAATATGGTGGGGGCAACAGAGAGCAAAGCTAAAATCCGGAATTGGTTTAAGAAGGAAAACAAAACAGGGAATATTGACAGGGCCGCAGAAATACTTACTCCGGAAGCAGCAAAACTGGGATATGAATGGAAAAAACTCATCACGAAAGGACGGCTTGACCAGACCGCCAGAGCATTCAATATAGGAAACGGGGAAGATTTGCTCGCTTCGGTGGGATACGGCGGAGTTGGTGCCAAAGCGGTGCTTCTGAAAATCATTGAATTATATAAAAAAGATAACAATGTGCCGCAGAAGCCGGCGGAACAGCTCAAAACGGCGAAATCTCTGGAAAGCCTGAAAATGCACAATGTGCAGAAATATGCACAAAACGGAGTGCTTGTCAAAGGGGAGGCTGGACTGATGGTGCATCTGGCGAAATGCTGTAATCCTGTGCCAGGTGACAGTATTCTGGGATATGTGACCAGAGGCAGGGGCGTTTCTGTACACAGGGCCGACTGTCCTAATGCGATGAATTTCAATGATGTGGATCGATTGGTGGATGTGGAATGGGAACAGACCTCAAACGAGGTATTTCTGGTTACGATTGAAGTTGTGAGCTATGACCGTACTGGACTGATGGCAGACATCTTGGCTGTATTGGCAGGCATGAAATTGTCGGTAGCAGCTGCTAATGTAAAAGTACAGTCCAATGGAACAGCAGTCATGGATCTGGGAATTCAGATCAAAGATTTACAGCAGCTGGAATTTGTTATGACTAAACTGCAGCGGATAAAAGGGGTTCATTCAGTTCGGCGTATGCATTCCAAGAGAGGAGCGACGGAATGAGAGCGGTGGTGCAGCGGTGCAGTTACTGTCGTGTCTTTTCTGAAAACGAAGAAATTTCAAAAATAGGCCGGGGGCTGGCTGTGTTCCTCGGTGTAAAAAAAGAGGACACAGAAGCAGATTGTCAGTATATGGCAGATAAAATTTTGCACTTGCGTATTTTTGAAGATGAAAATGAAAAAATGAATCGGTCAGTTCAGGACGTGTCTGGGGAATTGATGATTATCTCCCAATTCACTTTGTATGGAGACTGCCGTCATGGAAGGAGACCCAGTTTTTTTGAAGCGGAAAGACCGGAACGTGCTGACGAGCTGTATTTGAAAGTGGCTGAGATTTGCCAAAAAGGGGTAAAGCATGTGGAGACAGGCCGCTTTCGAACACATATGAAGGTAGAGTTGGAAAATGATGGACCAGTGACCATTTTATTGGACAGTAAGAAACAATTTTGATTGCGGGGTGTGGGAAGGAGTAACGGTATGATGAAAATTAGTTATCTTGTACTTGGTCCGTTCATGACCAATACATATATTGTGTGGGAAGAAGGTGATTCTCAAGCGATTGTTATAGACCCCTCTTTTTCACCGGAACATGTTTTGGAGGCTCTTGGTAAACTGAATTTGAGTTTGGACAAAATATTTTTAACGCATGGCCATGTGGATCATATGGCTGGCCTGAATTTTCTGCGCCAAAAGTATCCTGAGGCAAAAGTGTACATGCATGAAAAGGATCTGCCGCTGCTAAAAAATGCATCTTTAAATTTGTCAAACATGCTGTCGGAGCCTGTTTTTTGTGACAAACCGGACATATTGGCAAAAGCGGGGGACCATATAACAGAGGGCAGCCTTGATTTTGTGGTGCTGGAAACGCCAGGACACACGCCGGGAAGCATTTCTTTTTATGAGGAGAAAGAAAGTGTTGTGTTTACCGGGGATACACTGTTTCAAGGCTCAATAGGCAGGACAGATTTTCCGGGAGGAAGTATGATGGTTCTAATGAATAGCATTCGAGAGAAATTGTTCGTGTTGCCGGATTCTGTTCATGTTCTGTCCGGACATGGAAGTATCACTACGATTGGGATAGAAAAGAGGAGCAATCCGTTCCTCATTGGAGTTTGAGTATGCGGCGGGGGGCGCAGTTTTGGCTGCGAATAACAGCGGCAGGATTTCTTGTGATTGCTGTGTTTCTCGTTCCGGAGATTCTGTTTCCATTTGGACTATCACTGATTCTGGCTATACTGCTGAAGCCGCTGGCAGATTTTTTTCAAAAGCTGTCAGAATATACAGGCATACGCCAATTTCCCTATGATTTATGGATTTTGCTATCATTTGTGTTTTTTTCTACGATTTTATATTTTATCGCAGCGTATGTGCTAGTACCTTTTGGTAAGGAATTTAAGGAATTCACCGCCAGCATTCCTAGAATTATGGCAAGCATCCAGCAGGTCATCCCCCGATTGGAAGAGCAGTATCAGCTCAGCGCCATGCCACCAGAAATAAAGCAGCTTCTGGCCAATACCATTGAAAAAATCGGAAGCTATACACTGCAACTGGCCTCAGTCAGTGTTTCTGCCATCTTTTCTTTTGCGGGGACAATGGTTGAGCTCATTATTGTTCCGATTGTAACTTTTTATATGATAAAAAAAGGACCGGCCTTTTGTCAGAGTTTTATTTCCCTGTTTCCCGCGGCGTATGAAGGTCATCTAAAAACGCTTTTCCATGAAATGCATTTCGTTCTGTTCGCTTATATTCGCGGTCAGCTTACATTGTGCGTACTAATGACTTGTGTCGTCTTTGTGGGGATGATGGCACTGGGGATTCCCTATCCATTGGTCATCGGACTTTTGGCTGGCCTGGTAGAAATGGTGCCCATTCTTGGACCTATCATTGGTGCAGTGCCTCCTGTACTGTTGGGATTAACGCAGGGAACCGGCGTTATGATCAAAGTGATTGTATTTTATGTGGTCGTGCAGCAGCTGGACTCACATCTTGTCATGCCGAAATTGATGGGGAGCATCATTAATGTGCATCCCGTAGCGATTGTTCTTGGGGTTCTTGTTGGCGGACACTTGTATGGTATTGTGGGAATGATGATTGCGGTACCTCTTTTGGCGGTGCTTCAGATTCTTCTTAAGCACATGTGGTTTTATGATCGCTATAAAGAAATTTCCAAGGAGCATTCTATATGAGAAATGCAAATATAATGAATACGTTGAGGGAACGTATTAAAGAAAGAAAATATAAATTTACCAGGCAGAGGCAGATTGTGCTTCAGGCCTTTCTTGACAGCAAGGACAATCACCTGAGTGCGGAAGAGGTATTTGCCATGGTGAAGGATGAGGACCCGGATATCGGCCTGGCAACGATTTATCGGTCATTGGAATTGTTTACATCGTTGGAACTGTTGAAAAAATTAGATTTTGGTGACGGCCGCAGCAGATATGAGCTGAGCGATCACAGCCTGGAGATGTCACATCATCACTTGATTTGCCTGGGCTGTGGCAAAGTGATAGAGTTTTCCGGGGACTACCTCAATGGCCTGAAAGAAAAAATAGAAGAAGATGATGACTTCGAAATTGTAGATTCACAATTAAAGGTGTACGGGTACTGCAGGGAATGTCGGGAAAAGAATGTGAAATGACGTATTGGTATGAAGGACCTGTGTCTTTTTCGTCTATGACAGCACAAGTATTCCTTTATTTTGGCGTACGCCATGGAACGAAGGAAAGTGCAGACTGGCATTTTTCTCTCCGGGAGCTGGGGGAAGGCTGGCAGGCGGAACTTGTTTTCAAGGATGCTCGTCAGTCGTGTTCGGTGATTTGCGCCGTCAGGCGGGACATCGTTCACTTTCTGATGGATGCACTGGTGCAGGTTACGGGGAGAAAACTAGGGAGATGGGGCTATCTGCTTGGCATGCGGCCGGTTAAGGCACTGTATTCTTTTTTCCGGGATGGGAAAATTTGGACAGAAGAAGCGGAACAATTTCTTCGGGATGAAAAGGTAGATGAGGAAACGAGGACATTGATTCTCGATGCAGCCAGAAGGCAGAGGGAACTGCTGGTGCAGGAACAGGAGGAGGAAGACCGCTTAGCTGCCTTTTACGTGCATATTCCCTTTTGTCCTAGCCACTGTGCGTATTGCTCCTTCCCTGTGGCTGTGATGAGCGATGGAAATGGGTTGGATTTATTTGTGGATGCCCTTTGTGAGGATATATGGCAGGCTGGAAGATTAATTCGGCGAAAAGGATTATGTATTGAAAGCATATATTTTGGAGGCGGCACGCCAACCATTCTTACAAAAAAGCAAATGGAGAGGGTCCTTTCCGTTGTCCGGAAGGCCATACCTATAGAAAATCTCAGAGAGTGGACCGTAGAAGCAGGTCGTCCGGATACAGTGGATCTCAATGTGCTGGAGATGTTGAAGGCCTATGGCGTGACCCGTATTTCCGTCAATCCGCAGACTATGCAGGATGCGCTTCTGAAGCGCATCTTTCGCACGCATACCTGCGCGGATATTCTGCGGGTTTTTAAGGAAGTGAGAGCCGTTGGGTTTCCTACGGTGAATATGGATTTCATTTGCGGACTTCCCGGACAAACGGCAGCTGACATGGAAGAGAACCTCCAGGTAATTTGCCAATTGCGTCCGGAAAATGTTACAATCCATACATTGGCTATTAAGCGGGGCAGTCCGTTTTGGGGAAAAGAAAAGGAATGGGATATCCCTTCTGAAGCAGAAGTTGAGCATATGATAAAAAGGGCACGCACCCTGCTTCTTGGGGAAGGGTATCATCCCTACTATTTATATCGTCAGAAATACATGATGGACGATTTTGCCAATGTGGGATATGCTCTGCCCGGGCATGACAGCGTATATAATATCCAAATGATTGGTGAACATCAGCACATTATCGGTGCGGGTGCCGGTGCGGTATCAAAGGCCATTCAGCCCGGAGGGTTTCGATTAAAGAAGCTCTATATGCCAAAACAGGCAGAGCTGTATAGCAAAGCGCTTCAGCGCTTATGTGAAGAGAGAGAGAATTTATGGGACTTTATGCCTGATGCTGATGAAGGGAAAAATTAAGAAGAAGGTGGCAACTTATGCAGGCTATGCGGGGAACACAGGACATCCTGCCGGAGGAAGTATATAAATGGAATTACATGGAAATGGCGATTCGTCGTTTATTCATGCGTTATGGCTATGGAGAGATTCGTACGCCCACCTTTGAGGGGACTGAGCTGTTTCAGCGCGGCATTGGTGATACCACAGATGTAGTCACAAAAGAAATGTATACATTTACTGATCGGGGAGGAAGAAGTGTTACCCTTCGCCCGGAGAATACCGCATCTGTTGTGAGAGCCTATCTGGAGCACAAAATTTACGGAGACCAGCAGGTACACAAGCTGTTTTATATTGGGTCTATGTTCAGATATGATCGCCCGCAGGCAGGACGGTGTCGGGAATTTCACCAGTTTGGCGCAGAGGTGTTGGGCGCGGATTCCCCTATGGCTGATGCAGAAATTATTCTAATGGCATATACACTGTTTCAGGAGCTGGGCCTTAAAGATTTGGAGCTTCACATTAATTCCATTGGATGTCCTCATTGTCGACCGGTATACAGAGAAAAGCTGATTGAATATTTCAAGGAACGGGAAGAGAGTCTTTGCGACCAGTGCCGGGTACGATTGGAAAAGAACCCGCTTCGGGTACTGGATTGTAAAGAGGAAGGATGCAGAGCGGCATCAGTTGACGCGCCCCAAATTACAGACCACCTTTGCGATGAATGTCAGATGAAATTTGAAGAGCTGAAAACCTATCTGTCTTCCGTGGGGATTTCTTACCAAGTGGATCCGCGTCTTGTTAGAGGCTTGGATTACTATACCAATACAGCATTTGAAATTCAGTATACGCCCCTTGGTGCGCAGAGCGCCATTTGCGGGGGCGGGCGGTATGACGGCTTGGTGGAGGATATCGGAGGGCCGCACACGCCCTGTGTTGGATTTGCAGGCGGAATGGAGCGGCTTTTGCTGGCACTGGAAATGCAGGGGCTCATTCCAGCGCCTGCGCCACAGCGCTGTGTGTATATTGCCGCCCTTGGAGAACAGGCATCGGTGGAAGGATTTAAAATTCAGCAGGCACTCCGGGAAGAAGGCATACATGCCGATATGGACCTTCAGGGCCGTAGCTTCAAGGGGCAGATGAAGCAGGCCGGCAAAAGCGGTGCGGAATACACAATTATTATCGGGGACAATGAACTCCAAATGGGCAAAGCGGCGGTGAAGCGGATGGAGACGGGGGATCAGGAAAATATTTCCTTTGAATCCGTGGCTAAGTATATCGCAGATAAAGAATCTGGAGTAAAATAAAAAAATGTGGAATTCGTCGGATTTTCATCGGCGCGTATGCCTTAAGTGTGTCACGAGGACTGGGGCATAAAACATGAATTTTGAGAGGTGCTGAAGTATGGAGACAATGGCAGGAATGCATAGATCCTGTGGATGTGGAACAATTAGAGAAAGTGAACAGGGCAAAGTATTGACGCTGGCAGGATGGGTGCAACGGCGCAGGGATCATGGGGGTCTGATTTTTATTGACCTCCGGGACCGCTCCGGAATTGTGCAGCTTGTCCTTTCACCTCAGTATGGCATGGATGCATTTCGCAAGGCGGAGACAGTGAGAAATGAATTTGTCCTTGCGGTAAGAGGCACGGTTCGGCGCAGGAGCGAGGACACCATTAATCCCAAAATGGCTACGGGTCATGTGGAAGTGGTGGTGGATGAACTGCGCATTTTGAATAAAGCAAAAACTCCGCCTTTTTATATAGAAGACGGAATCGATGTGGATGAAAATGTTCGTCTTCGCTATCGCTACATGGATCTGCGTCGTCCGGAGATGCAGCAGCATTTAATTCTCCGTCACAAAATTACGCACGCAATGCGTTCTTTTTTGGATGAGCATGATTTCCTTGAAATTGAAACGCCTATGCTGACCAAGAGCACGCCCGAGGGGGCCAGAGATTATCTCGTGCCCAGCCGTGTGAATCCGGGGAAATTTTATGCGTTGCCCCAGTCTCCGCAGCTTTTCAAGCAGCTGCTTATGGTGTCAGGCTTTGAAAGATACTTTCAGGTAGCACGTTGTTTCCGCGATGAGGATCTCCGCGCGGATCGCCAGCCTGAATTCACCCAGCTGGATATGGAAATGTCATTTGTCGATCAGGACTATATTCTGGACCTGATGGAGCACATGATGCAGAAAGTGTTTAAAGATGTATTAAACATAGATTTGCCCATTCCATTCACGCGCATCACCTGGGATGATGCCATGAATCTGTATGGATCCGATAAGCCGGACCTTCGCTTTGATATGCATTTTTATGATATATCTGATCTGCTTCGTGACTGCAGCTTCAGGGTGTTCCGCAATGTCCTCGATAATGGCGGTGTGGTGAAAGCCATTAACGTCAAAGGGGATGCGGATATTCCCCGGCGTGAGCTGGATGGGCTGGTGGATTATTGCGGTCGTTATGGTGCCAAGGGAATGGCTTGGATTGGATTCCAGAAAGATGGCGGTCTGAAATGCCAGATTACCAAGTTCTTGGGAGAGGAAACCATTCGGAATATTGGAAAAGCCTGCGAGGCAGAAGAGGGAGACCTCATTCTTATTATTGCAGATAAGCCCAAAGTGGTGGCGCAGGCGTTGGGAGAACTTCGCCTTGAGATGGGCCGCCGGATGAACCTCATAGATCCCAATGCGTTTTGTTTCCGCTGGGTAACCGATTTCCCCATGTTTGAATACAGTGAAGAAGATAAGCGGTATGTGGCGGAACATCATCCGTTTACGGCACCTCGGGATGAGGACATTCAATACTTACTGACAAATCCTGAAAAGGTATATGCGAAAGCCTATGATATCGTGCTGAACGGCGTGGAAGCAGGAGGCGGCAGCATTCGTATTTATCAGGAAGAGTTGCAGGAAAAAGTTTTCCAGGCCATTGGTATTTCGGAAGAAGAAGCACAGGAGAAATTTGGGTTCCTCCTGGACGCGTTTAAATACGGCGCGCCTCCCCATGCAGGAATTGCCATCGGGCTGGATCGCCTTGTCATGCTTATGCTCCGCTGTAAGACCATTCGGGATGTCATTGCATTCCCGAAGACGCAGAGTGCCATTGACCAGATGACGCAGGCCCCCAATGTTGTGACGGACCAGCAATTGAAGGAACTGCATATCAAGGTCGATATAAAGAAAGAAAAGGATCTGCTCGTTTGATACAGACCTTTACAGAAAGCAGGAAAAAGGCGCTGTAAAAAGATCAAACTTGTAAAATTGTATATTTTTTGTTAAACTAAACGTAATGAAAGCCCTGCTGTGCACGTGCAGCTTAATTATTTTGAACCAACACCTTTACATGGGGAGTTTAAGCTGAGAAGCAACGTCTAAGCCTTTTCAGGATTGATCGACCTTCTCATGAGGACACCCACCTGCAGAAATGCAGACTCAAAATAAAGCAATTACGACATGGTGGGGATGATAGAATAGCCGCTCCAGAGAAATCTCCGGGCGGCTTTT
>CAZPLS010000009.1:30133-34213 GCA_964587685.1 uncultured Dialister sp. | reverse complement strand
TATAATAGGTAAGTATTGTTTGCTGTGAAAATGACGTGAGACATGCCTGCGGGCCTGTCAGAATAAGCAAGGAGGATTCTTTATGTGCGGTATTGTAGGCTACACGGGCAAGGGAGAAGCGTCGGAATTTCTCATTGACGGACTTCGCCGGCTCGAATACCGCGGGTATGATTCTGCGGGAATTGCTATGTATACGGGCGAGGGTATTGAGATAAAGAAAAAAGAAGGCCGTCTGGCAAACCTGGAGCATGCACTGGCGGAGCAGCCGCTTCAGGGGCATATCGGAATCGGTCATACCCGCTGGGCGACGCACGGTGCGCCCTCTGACCGGAATGCCCATCCTCACGGCGACTGCCGCAATCACTTTGTGGTCGTGCACAATGGCATCATTGAAAATTACATGCAGCTCCGGCAGGAACTGATCGTGAAAGGGCATGTGTTCCAGTCAGATACAGATACAGAGGTGGCGGCGCACCTGGCCGAAGAGCTGGATGACGGCGATTTTCTCTCCACGGTGAGAAAAGTGCTCCGTGCCATTACCGGAACATACACGCTGCTTTTCATGAACAAGGATGAGCCGGACACGATCATCTGCTCGAAAAAGGACAATCCGCTCATCATCGGGCTGGGAAGCGGAGAGAACTTCATCGCCTCCGACATCCCCGCCATCATCAGCCGGACCCGCCGCATCTATGTCCTTGACGACGGGGAAATCGCCGTGGTGAAGCCGGACAGCGTCACCGTGTACAGCGCGGACGGCCTGCCCATTTCCAAAAAGGTGCAGGAAATCACCTGGACCGCTGAAGCGGCGGAAAAGGGCGGCTACCCCCATTTCATGCTCAAGGAAATCTTCGAGCAGCCCAAGGCCGTACGGGACACGGTGCAGATTCATACGGGAGCCCACGATGAAGTGGTGTTCGATAACCTGAACTGGACCCGGGCGGATGTGAATACCTTTGATCACATTCTGATCACTGCCTGCGGAACGGCGTACCATGCAGGCCTTGTGGCCAAGCACTATCTCGAGCGGTTCGCCCGCATCCCCGTTTCCGTGGAAATCGCATCGGAATACCGGTACAGCCACCCCCTCACCACGGAGGGCACCCTCATTATCGTGGTGAGCCAGTCCGGAGAGACCATCGACACGCTGGCGGCGCTGAAGGAGGCAAAGCGGCTGGGGGCGCAGAGCCTGGCGGTGACCAATTCCATCGGCTCCTCCATCGCCCGCGAATCGGATTACACCATTTACACGCTCGCCGGGCCGGAAATTGCCGTGGCCTCCACGAAGGCCTATACGACGCAGCTCGTGGCGCTCCTCCTGCTGGCTCTCTACATGGGGCAGGTGAAGGGCACCGTGAGTGCGGAGGAAGTGGCGTCCATTCTCCGGGCGCTGAAGACTCTTCCTGAATCCATCGAAGAGGTGCTGAAATCGGCGGACTGCATGGCTGAATTTGCAGAAAGCCTCAAGAACGCAGAGGACATTTTCTACCTGGGCCGCTCCATCGACTACGCCATCGCCATGGAAGGGGCGCTGAAGCTGAAGGAAATTTCCTACATCCACGCCGAGGCCTATGCCGGCGGGGAACTCAAGCACGGTACCCTTGCCCTGATTACGGAAAAAACGCCGGTCATCGCTGTGGTGACCCAGAGCGAAATCGCTTCCAAGATGTACAGCAACATCCAAGAGGTGCGCGCCCGCGGTGCGGAGGTCATCGGCATCGGCTACGATGACGACGGGGAAATTGCGAAATATACCACCGAGACAGTGCGCATCCCGAAGGTGGATGAATTCATCGCCCCGATCCTCTCCGTCATTCCCATGCAGCTTCTGGCGTATTACACGGGGATCAAAAGAAACAATGACGTGGACAAGCCGCGCAACCTGGCCAAGTCCGTTACTGTCGAATAAGGCATGTCACAGCCGCTGCTGATTTCCGCTTGAAGTCAGCGTGCTCGATAAGGAGGATTGTATGGATACTATTTTTTCCGGCATTCAGCCAAGCGGAGACCTGACGCTCGGCAATTACCTGGGTGCGCTGAAGAATTTCATTCCCTTCCAGGACAGCGCGGAATGCTATTACTGCATTGTGAACCAGCATGCCATCACGGTGCCGCAGGCGCCGGAGGAGCTCCGGGCTCGGACGCGCCAACTGGCGGCGCTGTACATTGCAGCCGGACTGGATCCGCAGAAGGCGACCATTTTTGTACAGTCCGAAGTGCCGGAGCACGTCCAGCTCGGGTGGATCATGATCTGCACGGCCTACGTGGGTGAAATGGAGCGCATGACCCAGTACAAATCGAAGGCGCGCAAGGAGGAAGCAAAGGAAGGATTCATTCCCCTGGGACTTCTCACCTATCCGCCCCTTATGGCGGCGGACATCCTCCTCTACCAGGCCACCCTCGTGCCGGTGGGCGAGGATCAGCGGCAGCACATGGAAATCACCCGCGACCTGGCGGAGCGGTTCAACCGCAAGTACGGAGAGGTATTTACCATACCGGAAATGTGGGCGCCCAAGGGCGGTGCCCGGGTGATGAGCCTCCAGGATCCCACGAGCAAGATGAGCAAGTCCGATGACAATGACATGGCCACCATCCACATGCTCGATGAGCCGAACGTGATCGTGAAGAAAATCAAGCGGGCCGTGACCGATTCGCTGGGCCGCGTCCACTACGACAAGGAGAACCAGCCCGGCATTTCCAACCTGATCAGCATCCATTCTGCCATTTCGGGGAAAACCTTCGAGGAAATCGAAGCCATGTACGAAGGACAGGGCTACGGCGTCTTCAAGAAGGACGTGGCGGACCTGGTGGTGAATGAAATGGCGCCCGTCCTGGCCCGGTACAAGGATCTTATGAATTCCCCCGAGCTGGACCGGATTCTCGACGAGGGCCGGGAAAAGGCCCATGCGAAGGCCCACAAGACCTACGAGGCAGCCATTCATGCCATGGGGCTCTATCGGTAAATGATATACAGATACAAAGCAGGAGACAGGTCTCCTGTTTTCTGTTGGATGTGATCGGGTGGGTCAAGCCGTATAGCAGCGGTGTTGTGATGCGGCAGGTATCTGACGGTCTGTCCCGATGCAGGAGATGCCATGTCCTGTAGTATAATGAAAGAAAAACAAAGGAGGCATGACCATGAGTCAGATTGCATTCATTACCGGCGCAACCAGCGGCATCGGCCGCGCCACCGCAGAAGCACTGGCGGCCAGGGGCTGTCGGCTGGCGATTGCCGCGCGGAGCGGAGAAGCACTGGAAGACATTGCCGAAGAGTTCCGCATGGAGTACAACGCAGATGTTACGGTGTATCCTCTGGACGTGCGGGACAGGGAGGCCATCCAGAAAACGGCTGCTCAATGCATGAAAGAGGTGGGAGTTCCAGACATCCTCGTCAACAATGCGGGCATGGCCCGGGGGCTGGAACCGTACGATGAAAACAGCCTGGATGATATCGAGCAGACGATTGACACCAATATTCGGGGGCTGTTTCTGGTGACGCGGGCCTTTCTGCCGGCCATGCGCGCCCGCGGCAGCGGCCATATCATCAATCTGGGATCCACCGCCGGCCTCTATGCCTACGCGGGCGCCGCAGTGTACTGCGCCACGAAAGCGGCGGTGAAGACCTTCAGCGACGGGATTCGTATCGATCTCATCGACACGGACATCAAAGTCACCACCATCCAGCCGGGCATCGTCCATACCCGGTTCAGCGAAGTGCGCTTCCATGGGGACAAGGCAAGAGCCGACGCAGTCTATGAAGGCGTGGAGGCGCTCACGGCCGATGACATCGCCAACGTGATTGACTTCGTCCTCTCCCAGCCGAAGCGCGTGCAGATCAGCGACGTGGTCATCATGGCCAACCAGCAGGCCACAGGCTTTACGATCAGCAAGAAGAAAAAATCCTGAGGCTTGACAAAGCGGGAGGAATTTAGTAAAATCACTCATGTTGATGCCGGTATAGCTCAGCTGGCAGAGCGGCGCATTCGTAATGCGTAGGTCGTAGGTTCAAATCCTATTGCCGGCTCCAGAAAGTAAAACCCGGAAAGCTCGATATCATCGGACTTTCCGGGTTTTTGATTG
>CAZPLS010000009.1:0-30033 GCA_964587685.1 uncultured Dialister sp. | reverse complement strand
CATCAGATGACATGCGCTTATTGGTCAGAATGGTTTGTATAGAAATAAAGAATAGATGGGATTGGGCTGGGCGCTTTGAAGGGAAGTTTCTGTACATTTTCTGATGTTTATGCAAGAAATTTCGAGAAAATCGAAGAAAATGAGAAAAAACATGGAATGCATCGCATGGAAGATGGAAATTTCTGATTATAGAGATAGTTTTTTTGCATATTGACAAAATTGAATGCGGTATACTAAAATGGCCATTAATAACACGTTTCCAGGCAAAGGCGCTGATATGGTTTCATATCTGGCGCCTTTTTGCTTGGGTTGTGGGAAAGGAGGATATACACATGGTGAAAGTCGATTTGAACAGCGACCTGGGAGAAAGCTTCGGGGCGTATACGATTGGCAATGATGAAGATGTGCTGAAGTATGTCAGTTCAGCCAATATTGCCTGCGGCATGCATGCCGGTGATCCTTTCGTCATGCACAAAACGGTTCGCCTGGCCCTCAAACAGGGCGCCGCGATTGGCGCTCATCCTGGGTTCATGGACCTCAACGGCTTTGGTCGGCGCAATATGGTCATGAAGCCCGATGAAATTTATGATCTGGTGGTGTACCAGGTGGGAGCGCTGGCCGCGTTTGTCAAAGCCGAAGGGGGCGTCATGCAGCATGTCAAGCCTCACGGCGCGTTGTACAATATGGCGGCGAAGGATGAGGCTATGGCCAGAGCCATTGCTGCCGCGGTGTATGACGTGGATCCCTCGCTTGTCATGTACGGACTGGCGGGGAGCTGGCTCGTAAAGGCGGCAGAGGAGCAGGGGCTGAAGGCGGCCAGCGAGGTTTTCGCGGACAGGACGTACCAGGAGGATGGATCCCTCACGCCCCGTTCGCAGCCCGGAGCCATGATTACCGACGATGATGAGGCCATCGCTCAGGTGCTCGGCATGGTGAAGCGCGGCGTCGTCCGCGCCGTGACCGGCAAGGAAGTGCCTGTTGCCGCCGATACGGTGTGCATTCACGGGGACAGCTCGAAGGCGCTGGCCTTTGCGCAGCGCATCCGCCAGGCTCTTGCGGCGGAAGACATCCAGGTCGTCTCGTTTATGGGAAGAACGTGACGGCGTGCCATAAACAGAAGTCATAGGTATTTGAAAAGGAAAAGAGGGTTGCAATATGAGCGGAAAAAAGGGATTTGACTGGAGCGTATTGATGGGCGCGGCCTTTTTGATGGCCACCTCGTCCATCGGGCCGGGCTTTTTAACGCAGACCACCGTATTTACAGAACAGCTTCTGGCCAGCTTCGGCTTTGTCATTCTGGCGTCCATCATTCTGGACATCGGCGCGCAGCTTAATGTATGGCGCGTCATCGGCATTACGGGAAAACGCGGGCAGGATGTCGCCAACATGGTTTGTCCCGGTCTTGGGTACTTCGTAGCGGCCCTCATTGTTATGGGCGGCCTTGGCTTTAATATCGGCAATATCGCCGGCGCGGGCATGGGCTTTAATGTCCTCTTCGGCATTGACACGGTGACGGGCGCGGCAATCAGCGCAGTCATTGCCATTTCCATTTTTGTATTCAAGGAAGCGGGGCGGATGATGGATAAATTCACCCAGGCCGCCGGCTTCGTCATGATTATTCTCACGCTCTATGTGGCCATCTCCTCGGCGCCGCCTGTGGGAGAAGCCATTGAAAAGTCCATCATGCCTGACGTCATTGACCCCATGGCCATCGTCACCCTTGTGGGCGGCACGGTGGGCGGCTACATCACCTTCTCCGGCGGGCACCGTCTGGTGGATGCAGGCGTCGTGGGCAAGGAATCCCTGCCGCAGATCACGCGGAGCTCCGTCTCGGGGGTGTGCATCACCGGTGTCATGCGCGTTCTTCTCTTCCTGGCCACCCTGGGTGTGGTGAGCAGCGGTCTCGCCCTGGATCCCGCCAATCCGCCGGCGTCGGTGTTCAACCTGGCTGTGGGCAATGTGGGATACAAGGTCTTCGGCGTCGTCATGTGGGCGGCGGCCATTTCCTCCGTGGTGGGCGCGGCCTACACCTCCGTGTCCTTTATCCGCACCTTCAGCGCGGCCATTGACAGAAATTACCGCTGGTTCGTTATTGCCTTCATCGTTTTCTCCACCTTCGTATTCAGCTTTATCGGCCAGCCCGTGAAGACGCTCATCCTCGTGGGCACGCTCAATGGCCTCATTCTTCCTGTGACGCTGCTCGTTATGATTCTGGCAGCGCACAAGAAATCCATCGTGGGTGACTACAAGCATCCCAAGTGGATGACCGTTTTCGGCGGCATCGTCGTTCTCATGACGGCCTACATGGGCGGTCTCACGATCATGAACCAGCTGCCCAAGCTGTTTGCATAAGAGGAGGCGCCACTTGAAGCAGGAATATACGATGGTACCCCTCGGGGAGGCGGGGCTGCTGGTCCGGTTCGGCACAACCATCAGTCCCGAGGTCCATCGGCGGGTGAAGGCCCTGGCGGACCACCTAGACGGCCATCCCTTTCCGGGCATGGTGGAAACGGTCATTTCCTACACGAGCCTGGCGGTGTACTACGATCCCATGGCGGTGCGGCGGAGCGACAGGGAAGGGAACCGGTCGGCCTTTCAGATTGTTTCCAGCTACGTGGAGCAGGAATGCAGCGCCGCGGCAAAGGACAGCGGGGCCGACACGGCTGCTCTTGTGGAAATTCCCGTGTGCTACGGCGGCGAATACGGGCCGGATCTTGATTACGTGGCAGAATACCACCACATGACGCCGGAGGAGGTGGTGGCCATTCACACGGCGGCGGAATACCTGGTGTACATGATCGGGTTCTGCCCGGGCTTCCCCTACCTGGGCGGCATGGACAAGCGCATCGCTACGCCGCGCCGCCAGACGCCCCGCGTGGAAATTCCCGCCCGGAGCATCGGCATCGCCGGGGAGCAGACCGGCGGTTACCCCATGAAAACGCCCGGAGGCTGGCAGCTTATCGGGCGGACGCCGGTGGAAATGTTTGACATGGCCAATGAGGAGAGACCCAGCCTGCTCCATGCAGGGGACAGGGTGAAATTCAAGGCCGTGTCCGAAGAAGAGTACCGTGCATTGAGGAGGGAGTACGGCTATGAGTCTTAATATCATCCGGCCGGGCCTCCTTACCACCATTCAGGATGCGGGACGGTACGGCTTTCAGAAAATTGGTGTTATTACCTCCGGCGCGATGGATATCTATTCCCTGCGCATGGCCAATATCCTTGTGGGCAACGACGAACATGAGGCGGCGCTGGAAATGGCGCTCACCGGGCCGACTATCGAATTCACATCAGACACGCTCATCGCCATTACGGGGGGTGACTTCCAGCCTGTCATCGACGGACAGCCGGTGCCCATGCTCCGGCCCGTGGCGGTCAAGGCGGGGGCCATCCTGCGCTTTGGCTCCGCCCGCACGGGCTGCCGGGCCTACCTGGCCGTCTCCGGCGGCTACGATGTGCCCCTCGTTATGGGCAGTCGGAGTACCTGCCTGCGCGCCGTCTTCGGCGGTCTGGAGGGGCGGGCGCTGGTAGCCGGGGACATGGTGCACACCAAGGAGCCGGGAGAATACGGTACCAAAATGATGTACAGCCTGCTCTCCCGGGGGGCCCATTCCTTCGCCCAGGCCAAATGGGGCATTAGCCAAGTGCACACCTCGCCGGATCGGCTCCGTCGGCCTGTGCGGGTCATGGCGGGGCTGCAGTACGATGCCTTCACGGAAAAGGCGAAGTATGATTTCTTCGGCTCCGATTTTCTCATCACCACAAAATCCGACCGGATGGGGTATCGCCTTTCCGGGCCCAAGCTGGAGCTCAAGGCGCCGCTGGAAATGATTTCCGAGGTGGCCAGCCTGGGCACTGTGCAGGTTCCGCCGGACGGCATGCCCATCATCCTGATGGCGGACCACCAGACGACGGCGGGGTACCCTGTCATCGGGCAGGTTGCGCTGGTTGACGTGGCCCGGGTGGCCCAGCTCAAGCCCGGCGACAGGATTTACTTCCGGCTCATCAGCCAGGAAGAGGGAGAACGGCTCTTCATAGAGATGGAGCAATGCATGGAAAACATAAAAATTGCCGTGGCAGGTATGTTGTAACCGGGAGGGATAATTGTGTTGACACTGGAAGAAATCAAGGAGCTCATGGCGCTTCTCGAATCGTCGCCGCTCCATAGAATAGAATTGGCCTATGAGGACGGGAAGGTGGTGCTGGAAAAGGCGCCCCAGGCGGCAGTCGCTGCGGTGCCGGCCCCGGCCGTGGTACCTGCCGCGGCGGTTCCGGAGCCGCCGGAGAGTGAGCAGATCGTGGAAATTACCGCCCCCATGGTGGGAACCTTTTACAGGGCGCCGGATCCGCAGAAGCCGCCCTTTGTGAAAATCGGGTCTCAGGTCATGCCCAATACGGTGGTGTGCATTCTCGAGGCGATGAAGCTCTTCTCCGAGGTGGAAGCCCTCGTGGAAGGGGAAATCGTGGACATACTGGTAAAAGACGGCGAATTTGTCGAGTTCGGCCAGCCCCTGTTCAAGGTGAAGAAGGGGCACGCCGTGTAGGAAAGGGGAGCCATGGTAAAGAAAGTATTGGTGGCCAATCGCGGCGAAATTGCGGTGCGCGTCATTAAGGCATGCCATGAAATGGGTATCACTGCGGTGGCGGTGTACTCCGAAGCAGACCGGGATTCCCTGCCGGCGCGCATGGCTGACGAGGCGTACTGCATCGGACCGGCGCAGGCCAAGAAGAGCTACCTGGATATTGCCCGCATCATTGAAACCGCCCGGGCGGCAGGGGCGGACGCCATCCATCCCGGGTATGGATTCCTCTCGGAAAACGCAGATTTTGCCGATGCCTGTGCAAATTACGGCATCACCTTTATCGGCCCCTCGGGAGAGGCCATCCGTCACATGGGGGATAAGGCCGCGGCGCGAAGAACGATGGCGGCAGCCGGTGTGCCCGTCGTGCCCGGCACGGAGGATGTGGTGCATGACGAGGAGGAAGCGAGAACCACCGCCGACCGCATCGGCTATCCCGTCCTCATCAAGGCGGCTGCCGGCGGCGGAGGCAAGGGCATGCGCGTCGTGGAGGACAGGGACGAGCTGGTACGAGCCCTCCGCCAGGCGTCGCAGGAAGCGGAGCGCTCCTTTGGAAACGCCGGCGTGTACCTGGAGAAATATCTTCCCCGGTCGCGCCACGTGGAAATCCAGATCATGGCAGACAGCTTCGGCGGTGTCGTCTACCTGGGCGAGCGGGACTGCTCCACCCAGCGGCGGCACCAGAAGGTGGTGGAGGAAGCCCCATCCCCCGCGGTGACTCCGGACATGCGGGCGCGGATGGGCGAGGCGGCGGTGCGCGCCGCAAGAGCGGTCAATTACTGCGGAGCCGGAACGGTGGAATTCATCGTCGACGATGAGGGACATTTCTATTTCATGGAAATGAATACGCGCATCCAGGTGGAGCACCCCGTGACGGAAATGGTCACCGGCACGGACCTGGTGAAGGGGCAAATCCTCGTGGCGGGGGGAGAGACGCTCCCCTGGCGGCAGCAGGACATCCACATAAACGGCTGGGCCATGGAGTGCCGCATCAACGCGGAGGATCCCCTGAACAATTTCATGCCCTGTCCGGGAACCATCACGCGCTATACGCCCCCCTTCGGCCGGGGCATCCGTGTGGACAGCGCCATGTACCGGGGCTGCGTTATCACGCCTTTCTATGACTCCATGATCGCCAAGCTCATCGTGTGGGCCCCCACCCGGGAGGAAGCGGTAGAAAAAATGGAGGCGGCGTTGGAGGCTTTCAAAATTGAAGGGGTGCTCACCACCATACCGCTCCAGCGGAAAATTCTCCGGAGCGAGGTCTTCCGGAGCGGAAACATGCATACCAATGACCTGGAAGCTCACTTGCAGGACATTTTAACCATACCCACTGACGGAGGTGAAAACAATGAATCTGACAACCGCCACGCCTGAAGCGGTGCGGCAGCTCATTCGAAGCGGCGAATGGGATAAGCCAACGAGCGGCCTTTGCGCCGGCTATGCCCAGGCGAATATGGCCGTTCTGCCCAGGGAACTGGCCTTTGATTTTCTCCTGTTTACCCAGCGCAACAAACAGGCCTGCCCCGTGCTGGATGTAACGGAAGCGGGATCGCCCGTGCCGCGCCTCGCCGCCCCCACGGCGGATCTGCGCCACGACATACCGAAGTACCGCATTTACCGGCACGGAGAACTAACGGACGAGGTGACCGACGCTGAGCCGTACTGGCGCGATGATCTGGTGGCGTTCCTTCTGGGGTGCAGCTTTTCCTTTGAAAGCCCGATGATTGAAGCGGGGCTGGAAATCCGGCACATCACAGACGACCATAACGTGCCCATGTATATCACAAACATCGAGTGTATTCCCGCCGGCGTTTTTCACGGGCCCATGGTCGTTTCCATGCGTCCCATGAAGGCGGCCGACGCGATCCGGGCCGTGCAGATCACCACGAGAATGCCCTATGTTCACGGCGCGCCCGTGCACCTGGGAGATCCCGAAGAGATCGGAATCAAAGACATTGATAAGCCCGACTTCGGCGAGCCATCGGAGATCCGGCCGGGAGAAATCCCCGTGTTCTGGCCCTGCGGCGTGACGCCCCAGGCCGTGGCCATGGCGGTGAAGCCCGAATTCATGATCACCCATTCGCCGGGACATATGTTCATTACAGACATTCTAAACGCCCATCTTTCCATTATGTAATTGCAATGTGCAAGGATACCGCGGACAGCCTGAAAAAGGTGCTCCGCGGTATCTTTGCGTCTGCCATATGTTGTGCGTGTACTCTCTATAGATATTTTATATAAGATGTTTTATATACAGCCTGTACGAAAGAAAGAGAGATTTATCATACAATAAGACAATGGCAGCGGCCAGGAAGCGGGGGCAGCGTGATCGCCCCGCTGAAGCAAGAGATAAAGGAGGAAGGCATCATGCCCTATCATTTTGATGAAATCATCGATCGCAGAGGGACGTACGCGCTGAATACGGACGGCTTCCGCGGATATATTTTTCACGCCGGCCCGGAAAAGACATTTCCCTTTGCCGACGAAGAATTCGTGCGTATGTGGGTGGCCGATATGGAATTTGCCACGGCGCCGGAAATCTGCCAGGCCATCAGAGATCGGGTGGACCGACGGATTTTCGGATACACAAAGATGTGCAATGATTCCTATTACGAAGCGTTTGTCCAATGGTGCCGGACCATGTACGAGTGGAGTTTCCCGAAAGAAGAGCTGGTCTTCTCGCAGGGCGTCATTCCTGCCCTCTATGAGCTGGCAGAGGACATTGTGAAGGACACGGAAAAAATTCTCATGACGACGCCGGCGTACGGCTTCTTCCAGCATGCCGCCGACTATGCGGGGCGGACCTGCCTCTACTCGCCCCTCGTCTGCGAAAACGGCCGGTTTACCATTGATTTTGAAGACCTTGAAAGAAAAGCGTCGGATCCGCATATGAAGCTCCTTATCTGGTGCCATCCGCACAATCCTACGGGCCGCATGTGGACGGAGGAAGAGCTCACGCGCGTCGCTGCTATCGTCAGACGGTATAATTTGTGGGTCATCAGCGATGAAATTCACTGCGACCTTCTGCGGAGCGGCAACACACACACGCCTCTGGCAAAAATCATGCCCGATTACCCCAAGCTCATCACCTGTATGTCCGCCAGCAAAACCTTCAACATGGCAGGTCTCATGCTGTCCAACATCATTATTCGCGATGAAGCGCTGCGGATGCATTTTGCCGCGCGGGACAAAAACGTAGGATTCCTGAATCCATTATCCATTGCGGCACACATGGCGGCATACAGAGAGGGCGGGCCATGGCTTGCGGCGCTGAAGGCCTACCTTGACGAAAATTTCCGCTTTGTCAAACAGTTTGCAGAGACGCACTGGCCGGAAATAACCTTTGAAATTCCCGACGCCACGTACCTGGCATGGATGGACGTCCGCCCTTATCTTGAAAATGTGGAAAATATCCCCGAATTCTTTGCCAACGAAGCGGGAGTCCTTCTTGAGGGCGGCGACGATCTCTTCGTGGGTAATGCAAAGGGCTTCATCCGCCTGAACCTGGCCATGCCCCGCTCCATCATCGCTGAGGGTCTCAAGCGCATGGACAAGGCCATGAAGGCGCACCGGGAGGCCGCCTGCGGCAGATAAAACGGAGCCTGCCGCTGCAGGCGGCGGGAATTTTGCCCAACCTGATGCGCCTGTGGTAGAATGCAGTAAGACTTTGAAAAGGGGAGAAGACAATGAAACAGTATGTGGTGGACGCGTTTACAAAGGAAGTGTTCCGGGGCAATCCCGCGGCGGTGTGCGTCATGGAGGCGTGGCTCCCTGACGGGGTGATGCAGAGCATCGCCATAGAGAACCAGCTCTCGGAAACAGCCTTTGCGGTGCGGCAGAATGGCCGGTACGGCCTGCGGTGGTTTACGCCGGGGGGAGAAATCAATCTGTGCGGTCATGCCACGCTTGCCACGGCTTATGTGATTCTCCGCTTCTATGAACCCGACGCATCGGAGGTGTCCTTTAACACGCTGAGCGGCGTCCTTACAGTGACAAAGCGGGGAGAACGCTACGAAATGGAATTTCCCGCCTATGCACTGAACGAGGTGCCCGTGACGGATGAGATGGAGGCGGCCATTGGCGTGCGGCCCCTTGCGGCGTACATGGATCGGGACCTGCTCTGCGTGCTTCCAGACGAGGAGGCGGTGCGTCAGGCTGCGCCGGACAAGGAAAAAACGCTTGCCCTTCCGGGGCTTCTCCTTAATATTACCGCCGCGGGGACGGACTACGACTGCGTGTCCCGATCCTTCGCGCCGAAGCTCTCTGTCTGGGAGGATCCCGTGTGCGGGTCTGCCCACTGCCAGATTTTCCCTTATTGGGGAAGGGCTTTGGGGAAGGCGGAAATCTCCGGCTGGCAGGCCTCTGCCCGGGGCGGAGCCATCCGCGGACGCCTCGAGGGAGGCAAGGTCTATCTCTCCGGTGAGGCGGCCCTCTTTTCCGAGGGAGAGATCTATCCGGAGGGACACTGACACCCAAGGGCGGCGGGGCGCTTTTCCCCGCTCGTTCGGCTGTGATATAATGACAGCGCTGTGATTTCGGGAGAAGGCGCGGAGGTCCGCGCTTTTTCTTTCGGAAAGAAGAAGGAGGTACGTATGTACGACACATTTGAAGAATTGGGGCTGGTTCCGCAAATATTGAAGGCGGTGGAGGACATGGGCTTCGAGGAGCCCACGCCCATCCAGAAGGCGGCCATTCCCGCAGCGCTCGAAGGACGGGATCTCATCGGGCAGGCGCAGACCGGCACGGGGAAGACGGCAGCCTTCGGCATTCCCATTCTCCAGCGCATTGATTTGTCCCGCCCCGCGCCGCAGGCGGTGGTGCTTTCCCCCACGAGAGAGCTTGCGGTGCAGTCCGCTGAGGAAATCAATCATCTGGCAGAATTTCTTCCCGTACATGCGCTGCCCATCTACGGCGGGCAGGACATCAACCGCCAGTTCCGTGCGCTCCGCCAGCATCCTCAGATTATTGTGGCCACGCCGGGGCGCCTCATGGACCACATGAAGCGCGGCTCCATCGATCTCTCCCACGTGCAGGTTCTGGTCCTCGACGAGGCGGACGAAATGATGGACATGGGCTTCATTGACGACATCCGCACCATCCTGTCGGCCATGCCGGAGGAGCGGCAGACCATGCTCTTTTCCGCCACCATGCCGGCGCCCATCCAGGAGCTGGCGGATACCTTCCTTCGGGAACCGGAGCACGTGCAGATCCGGGCAGCCACGGTGACCATCGACCTCATTGAGCAGGAATACATCGAGCTGCCGGACCGGCAGAAATTCGACGCCCTCTGCCGTCTTCTGGACATGCAGGAGCCGGACTTGGCCATCGTCTTCGTTCGAACCAAGCGCCGCGCCGACGAGGTGACGGAAGCGCTCAAGAAGCGGGGCTACACCGCTGAGGGCATCCACGGGGATCTCTCCCAGGCCAAGCGCGATGCGGTGATCCGCCAGTTCCGGGAGAACACCATCGACATTCTCGTGGCGACAGACGTGGCGGCCCGCGGCCTTGACATCAGCGGCGTTACCCACGTGTACAACTTTGACATGCCCCAGGATCCGGAGAGCTACGTCCATCGCGTGGGCCGCACAGGCCGCGCCGGCCGCGCGGGCATGGCCACCACCTTCGTTATCTCTCGCGAAATGGGGCAGTTCCGCGACATCGAAAAGCTCATCCGCCGCCGCATCCGCCGCCGCTCCGTGCCGACACTCTCCGACGTAATAGAAGAAAACCAGCGCGCCGCCATCGAAAGCTTGCGCGGGGCCGCAGGAGAAAACGGTCTCGAAATGTACCGGGAGACGGCAGAAGAGCTTCTCAACGAGTTTGATTCCGTAAGCCTCGTGGCAGCGGCCATAAAGCTCCTCACAAAGCAGCCTGACGTAACTCCCGTGAGCATCACCGAAGAAAAGCCCCTCTTCCGGAAGCGCCGCGATGAAAAAGGCTCTCGCCCGCGCCATCAAAGGAAAAACCGACGGGATGGAGAACGTGCCCGCGGCGCAGACCCGGGACGTCCCATGAATCGGGAAGAACGGAGAGCCGCTCTCCAGAGGGGCGAAGGAAACAGACAGAAGAAAAGACCCGCTCACCAGAGCACCTTCAAGCCCTGGTTCAGGGAAGAATGAAAATAATTCGTAATGCGCAATGCGCAACGCGTAATTATGGGAGTGCCACATGTAAGGGAAATCCCGGTTTCTCATTTGATTTAAAGTGCATTTTGCAGGGAGAACTATTTCTCCCCGCAAACGAAAAAGGCTCGGAGGAGCCTTTTTCGTTTGCCATGGATACATTGTAATCAAGAATAGAAGCTCAGACGGCGTTCAGCAGCATTACGCATGACGAGTTGGTTTCAGCAGTTTTTCCTTTAGCGCCAAATAGGCGTCCGTGAAGTAGGGTGTAAGCTGGGCCTCGCGGAGATCGTAGCCGTAGGGACGGCGGGAGACGGCTATGAGCGGCGGGGACTGGATGCGTTTGGCCACGGCGAAGCCGGCGAAGAGACGCCACCACCGTTCGAGGTCGGCGATGAAGGCGGCCGCGTCGGGGAAGAGGTCCTTCACTGTGAGGGGGGTGCCGATATGCGCTTCCAGCGTGCCTTCGGCGTACCAGGTGAGGATGTCTTCCGGCACGGCGCGCTGCCAGGGCTCGATGAAGCTGCGGAAGAGGTAGTCGTGGTAGTCGTAGATGAGGGGATCGCCGAGGCCCTTGTCTACGGATTGGGCATCGGAGAGCTCCGCACTGGGGCGGAGGGTGAAGATGCCCTCGGGGATGACGTCTTCGCCGTAGCAGCGATTGAGAGCACGGCCCAGCTGGTAGATTTGGTGCTTCCACAGATCCGCCGTGGCGGCGATGGCGCCGGCCATGTCGCCGTAGAGGGTGGCGTAGCCCACAGTAAATTCTGTTTTGTTGGCATTGCACGTGAAGATGCCACCGAAGGCGGCGGCCAGGGCGGCGAGGACGCGGGCGCTCCGGTCGCGGGCCTGGATGTTTTCTTTCATGAAGGAGGTGGGGGTGAGCTGCCGTGTTCCTTCCTCTGTACGGATGGTGACGGAGGCGATGGCTTCTGCCGTTTCATCGACGAAGCGGCCGATGGGGAGGACGGCGTAGGGGCTGCCAAGGCGGGCGGCGAGATCGGCGGCCAGGGATTTTGTCGTTTCTGAATTGTACCTCGTGGGCGTGTTGACCAGGAGGAGGTGATCCGCCGGCAGGACGGACCGGAAGAGGGCGGCGTTTACGGCGGAGTCAATGCCGCCGGATATGCCGATGACGGCCCGGTCTGCGCCGATGTCATTGAGGAAATGGGAGAGGCCGTACCGCAGGGCGGGAAGGAGGAGATCCTCCGTGCAGGGGGGCATGGGAAACTTCGGGGCAAGGCGTCGGGAGGCGCGGTCAAAGAAGAAGGAGGCCCGGGGGCATTCATAGGGCGCTGCTTCTCCCGTGAGGCAGCCTTCTGTATCATAGGCGGCGGTCATGCCGTCGAAGGTGTAGCAGTTTTTACCATTATTCTGCAGGCCCCTCTGGTTCACGTAGAGCATGGGAATGTGGAGCCGGGAGAGGGCGGCGGAGAGCATGCGGTGGCGCTTTTCATTCTTCCCGAGTGTGAAGGGCGAGGCGGAAAGGTTAAAAAATATGTCCGGCTGGTGCGCCGCCAGGAGTTCCATGGGATGGACGGCGTAGTTTTCGTCCCAGCTGTCCTCGCAGAGGAGGACGCCCGCGGAGAGGGGGGCTTCCCCGGTGGGCAGGTCGAAGGGCTGGAGGAAATCGCCGATGGCAAGACCTTCCTCTTCCGCGGCGGTGAGGGCGCTCGTAAAGTAGCGCCGATCGTCGAACTGGCGGTAATTGGGGAGAAGCGTCTTAATGGCGTAGGGACGGCTGCTGCCCCGGGGCGCAAGGAAGGCGCCGTTCGCGGCGGCAAAGGCAGCGTTATACTTCCGCACGCGCCCGTCGTCCTGGATGCGGTTCCAGTCTATGGCGCAGCTTCCCCAAATGATCGTGATGCCGGCGGCGGCCGCGGCGATGCGCTCGTTGTATGCTTCGCATTCCCGGAGGAAGGCGGTCTGGTCCCAGAGGTCTCCGATGAGGTAGCCTGTAAGGCAGAGCTCGGGCAAAACGAGAATGTCCGCGCGAACCTCTTTGGCGCGGCGGATTTCTTCGCGGATAGATTTCCAGTTGCCCCGGATGTCGCCCGGGCGGACGTCGAGCTGAGCAGTTACAATGTGAATCATAGGCAGCTCCTTTCTTTCCTTTATTGTAGCATGGGCGGCGGATTTTGGCGGCACACCGCGGGAGAGAACGGGGATTTTCCCGCCCGCCATTGCAGAGACGGCCCATTTCCATTATGATAAGTCAGTAGGAGGATGCATAAAGCACTGTTTTTCCGCAGGATGCTTCCAGGGAAAGGCAGCGGCTGGCATGTTACGTGCAAATTGGGACGATACCGAAATTATTCCGACGCGCTCAGGGCGAAGTACGGGGAAAAGGTGTACAAGGTGCCTGTGGCGCTGCCTGTGACCTGTCCGAACCGGGACGGGCTCCTGGACAGGGAGGGCTGCATTTTCTGCGGGTCCATCGGCGCGGATTATGAAACGGCGGCGGTGGGCCTTCCCATCACGGCGCAGCTGGATCGGAGCATGGCTCACATCGGGCCGAAGTACAAGGCGAGGAAATTCATCGCCTATTTTCAGAATTTTACCAATACCTATGCGCCGCCCGATGAGTTCCGGCGTTGGATGGAGGAGGCAGCGCATCACCCCGCGGTGGTCGAGCTGGACGTGTCCACCCGGCCGGATTGCATTCATGAGGTGTACCTGGACATTCTGCGGGATGTGGCGTATCGGTTTGATGTGAACGTCACCATCGAGCTGGGCCTGCAGACGGCCAATCCCCATACGCTGGCCATTCTCCGGCGGGAGCACACGGCGGCGGAATGTATTGACGCGGCGCTTCGCATCGGCCGCTATGGCTTCGGCCTTTGTGTCCATGTCATCGCGGACCTGCCCTGGGATGACCGGGTGGATGTGGTGGAAACGGCGAAGCTGATCTCGGTTCTGCCGGTGACGCAGGTGAAGCTTCACTCCCTCTACCTCGTGAAGGGGACGCGTCTGGCGGAGATGCACGCAGCAGGAGAGGTGCGGCTCCTGCCGGCGGAGGAGTATGCCGAGCGGGTACTCCTTTTCCTGGAGTACCTCCGGGAGGACATTCTGGTGCAGAGACTGGTGGGCCGCGCCTCCGGGCCGCTGGCGTCGGAGGTCAATGGGGGCCGGCCCTGGTGGGAAGTAAGACGGCATATTGAGGAAGAAATGGTGCTGCGAGATATCCGCCAGGGCGACCGGTGCGATTACCTGGGCGGCAAAGCGGTGCGCCGGTGGACCGGCGGCGGGGAAGAAAAAAAGGAGTGAGTTTTATTTCTGACGAATATGTACAGGAAATTGTGATGGAGGATTTTCGCGAGGCCTCGCGGGTGCTGGCCCGGGACAGCAATTACCTGCGGGTGATCAGCGAGCATTATGGATGCCAGATCGCGGGACGGGGCAATGTGATCCGTCTGGCGGGCGAGCAGGATGCGGTGGAGGCGGCGGCGGCAGTCATAGAGGAGCTGCGGCGCATGGCCAGGGAGCGGATTCACCTTACGGAGCGCCATGTGCGCCAGACCATGCGGTTTCTTGATGAGGGAAACCACCATGTCATTCACGCCCTCGAGGCGGATACGGTGAATGTGACGAAGAATGGCAAGCCCATCCATCCCCGCACGCCGGGGCAGAAGCGGTACGTGGATGCCATCCGGCACCATTCCATCACCTTCGGCATTGGTCCTGCCGGGACGGGAAAGACCTACCTGGCGGTGGCTCTGGGCGCGTTCTATCTGAAAAATCACGACGTGGACCGGATCATTCTCGTGCGGCCCGCGGTGGAGGCAGGAGAGAAGCTGGGCTTCCTCCCCGGGGACATGCAGGAGAAGGTGAACCCCTATCTGCGGCCTCTCTTCGACGGGCTCCTCGCCATGTTCGGGCCGGAGGAATTCCTCCATCTCCAGCAGAGGGGGGTCATTGAGGTGGCGCCTCTTGCGTACATGCGGGGGCGTACGCTGGAAAAGTCATTCGTTATTCTCGATGAGGCGCAGAACACCACGGTGGAGCAGATTAAAATGTTCCTCACCCGCCTGGGGTATCGGTCCAAAATGGTGGTCAACGGCGACGTGACGCAGATAGACCTGCCGCCGCAGGTGAAGTGCGGTCTCACCGACGCGGTGCGGGTGCTCCGGGGCATTCCCGATATTTGCGAAGTGCGGTTCACCGAGGAGGACGTGGTGCGCCACGACCTGGTGGCGGCCATCATCCACGCCTATGAAGAGGATGGAAAGAAGCGGAAGCAGTCAGAAGGGACAAGGTATGGAAATCACAATTAATTACAGCAACATGCGCTTCTACAGCGGAGAGCTGGAGGCGCTTATTCAGAAGGTGCTCACCAAGGGGGCAGAGCTGCAGAATGTTCCTGCCGATGCAGAAATCAGTGTGCTCATTTGCGACGGCCCGGTCATCTGCGAGCTGAATAAAACCTACCGCGGGGTGGATGCCCCCACGGACGTGCTGTCTTTCGCGCTGAACGAGGGGGAGGATGATGTGCCGGAGGAAGCGGCGGAATTGGGAGACATCATCATCAACCTGGATCGGGCGGAGGAGCAGGCCTATGAATACGGCCACAGCCGGGAGCGGGAGGTAGCGTACCTGGCTGTGCATGGGTTCCTTCACATCTTGGGCTACGACCACTACGAGCCGGAGGAAAAGGCGGACATGCGTGCTGCTGAGGAGGCCATTTTATCGGCGTGCGGGCTGGAGCGGATTGTCAATGAGGACTGAGGACATAGAGCGGCTCATCCGCAGCGCTGAGGAGGCGCGGGGCCATGCCTACGCGCCCTATTCGCATTTTTCCGTGGGTGCGGCGGTGCTCTCTGCGGATGGGCGCATCTTTTCCGGATGCAACGTGGAAAACGCGTCCTACCCGGCGGGGCTCTGCGCGGAGAGAAATGCCATCGGCAGCGCTGTTGCGGCGGGGGTGTCGGAGTTTTCCGCCCTGGCGGTATGCGGGAGCGGCTCGTCCTATACCACGCCCTGCGGCATGTGCCGCCAGTTTATTTTCGAATTTCACGTGCCGCTCATTATCTGTTCCAGAAGCGCGGCGGATTACATCGTCCTGAAGACGGAGGATCTCCTGCCCCATGCATTTGGGGCGGATTCCATCGGGGAGAAAGAATGAATCAGTCAGAAAAAGAAGTACCTTTTAAATCCGGATTTATCGCCCTTGTGGGCCGGCCGAACGTGGGGAAGTCCACCCTCATGAATGCCGTGCTGGGGGAAAAGATTTCCATTGTTTCTGCCCACGCGCAGACGACGCGCACGAAAATCACCGGCGTGTGGAACGGGGATCACTGCCAGGCGGTCTTCCTTGATACGCCGGGCATGCACAAGCCCCAGTCGAAGCTGGGCGAGGTCATCCGTCAGGCGGCGGTGGATGCCCTCGACGAGGTGGATCTCATCGTCTTCCTCTGCGCCTGCGATGATCCCCTCGGCGCGGGGGATCGGTATATTTTAAAGCTCATCGAGGGCCGGAAGGTGCCCGTATTTCTCGTGCTGAGCAAAATTGACCTAATCAGCCGGGAAAAGCTCATGAAAAAAATCGTCCAGTACAGCGCCATCTATCCCTTCAAGGAAATCATACCTCTGTCGGCGGTGACGGGGGACAATCTGGACGAGTTCACGAAAATGATTGAAAAGTACCTCCCTGAGGGGCCGAGGTACTTCCCTGATGACATGGTGACAGACCAGCCGGAGCGGAATATTGTGCAGGAAATTGTGCGGGAAAAGCTCCTCCATCGCACCCGGGACGAGGTGCCCCACGCCATCGGCGTCTTTGCAGAGGAATTTACCGAGCGGGACAACGGCCGGGTCTATATCCGCTGCACCATCTACGTGGAGCGGGATTCGCAGAAGCGCATTATTATCGGCAAGGACGGGACTCTCCTCAAAGAGGCGGGGCGGGAAGCGCGGGAGGAAATCCAGCGCCTCATCGGCGCACCGGTGTACCTGGATCTGTGGGTGAAGGTGTCCCGGGACTGGAAGAACAAGGATTACATCCTCCGTGAATTGGGATACAAGGAGCACCGATAAATCCTGAAGGGCCCTGGGAAGGCACTCTGTTATTTTCTGTTTCCTGTAACGGGAGGAATGACTTATTAACACACAACTTGAACTGGCAGCGGGGTACCTGCTGGCTGCGGTGGCGGCGGCGGTACTGAACTGCTTCTGCGTGAGCGTTCACACAGCGATGGCCCGCATTCGAAAGAGCTATATTGATAACAACAGTGACCAGGATCCCCAGCTCATTGAGAAGGTGGCACCCTACTACCGCCGTCCGGCCTACGCCCTGGCGGGCTCCCAGCTGGCGGGGCTCCTCTGTGCGGCGGTGTACATTCTGGCGCTCTGTCAATGCTGGACCATTCTCCTGGAGGAGGGAGAGCAGTTAGGATTTGTTATGCCGTCATTGGTGCAGTGGGCGGCCTCTTTTGTCCTCTTTGTGGCTGCCATGGCACTGTACTGGATTTTCACGGTGCGCATCCCCGGCGACGAGGCGCTCATTCGTCCCATTGAAAAAATCGCCGCCCGCACGTGGCTTCTGCGGCTCATTCGGCGGGTGCTCCATCCACTCACAGTTACGGGGATTTTCCTCTCCCGGAAGGTGCTCCATATGCGGGGCCTGTCCGTCACCAGCGAAGCGGAATTTACCTATTCGGAGGAGGAAATCCGTTCCATCGTGGAGGAAAGTCATCGCGGCGGCAAGCTGTCCGCCCTGGAAAACCTGCTCATTAAAAACTCCTTTGACTTCTTTGATCTCATGACGGAGGAAATTATGGTGCCCCGCAGTAAGATGACCGTGCTGTACTACGGGGACAGTATGGAGCACATGCGGGAGGTCATTTCCCAGTCGCACCACACGTGCTATCCCATCTGTATGGATGACAAGGATCATATTCTGGGATACATCCACGTGAAGGATTTCCTGGAACGCGCCTCCAACGGGGAGGATGTGAAGCACATCATCCGGAACATTCTCACCGTGCCGGAGGTGATGCCCACGCCGAAGCTGCTCCAGTTCATGCGGAGCCGGCGCATCTACTTCGCCGTGGTGGTGGATGAATACGGCAGCACCGCTGGTCTGGTTACCCTGGGAGATATCATTGAGGAGCTCATCGGGGAGGTGCCGGAGGAAATGGACACGGCGCCGGTTGAAATTGCAAAGAAGGATGACGGAAGCTATGAATTTGACGGGCTGGTCATCCTCGATGAAGTCGCAGACCGCCTGGGCGTGGAATTTGAAGAGGAAGGAGAAGTGAACAACACCATCGGGGGCTACATCTTCTCCAAGCTCGAACGCATTCCCAAGGCGGGCGATACGGTGGTGATCGGGGAATGGAAATTTACGGTGCTCCGCATGGACGGATTCCGCGTCATCCGCGTGGCGGCGGTGCACCTGCCTCCGGAGGAGAGGGAAGCCGGAGACGAGGACCATGAAGAGCCATAGGCTGGAAAGCGGAGAGGGCATCGTTCTCTCTGTGCGAAAGGCCGGTGAAGGCGGACGGAGTGTCCGCCTTTTCACGCGCGGGGAGGGGCGGCGCACCTTCTTTGCCTCCCGGGGAACGCTCCGCCAGTACGGGCCGGGGCTGCTCCAGACCTTTGCGCGGATCCGCTACAGCGCGGTGCCTGCCTCAGGGCGGAGCATTCTCACCCAGTACGAGGGCACACTTTCCTTTGACCTGTCCCGGCTGGCCTACGAGGATCTGGCCCGGTGGTACTGCACGGTGGAGCTGGCAGAAGCCTTTTTCCCTGAGGGGCAGGCAGACGGGCAGGCCTTCGCCCTTCTCGCCGCGGCGGCGGAGGAGGGGGCGCGGCGGAATCCCACGGTTCTTCCCTGTATTTTGGCGGTGCAGCTCCTTGCGGCGGCGGGGAGCGACCCGGCAGAGGAGGAACCCATGGAAAGCCTGGATTTGTCCGCGGAGGGGCAGGCCCTCGTGAAGGTTTTCCGCCGCTGGCCCTGGCAGGGGGAATTTCCCATACCCCTCAGGCGGAGCGCCCTTCTCGATGCGGCGCGGTACCTCGACGCGTTTATCCTGCGTTACGGGGATGTGGAATTGAAAACAGCCGGCGCCTTTTCTGCCGGCCTGTAAGAAAGGCACGCAAAAAGCCATGGGTGGCCATGGCTTGCTGCGTGTTATTTTTTTGATTTGTTTGCGAAGGCGGTCATGCGCTCCTTCTGCTCCGGGTCATCGAAGCAGAGGCCGAAGTACTGGGCCTCCGCGGCGATGGCCGCATCGATGGGGAGATCCCGGCCGTCATTGATAACGAGCTTGGTGTAGCGCACGGCGCACTTGCCCGCGCTCTGGATTTCCTTTGCCGTCGCCAGAGCGGCTTCCATAAGGGACGCCTTGTCAGGGAGCACGCGGTTTACCAGGCCGATACGGAGCGCTTCCTCCGCGTCGATGAAGCGGGCGGTGTAGAGAAGCTCCTTCGCCATGGCGGCGCCCACAGCGCGGGCCAGGCGCTGGGTGCCGCCGAAGCAGGCGTTGATGCCCCACTTGGCTTCCGGCTGGCCGAGTTTGGCGTTGGCCGAGGCATAGCGGAAATCGCAGGCCAGGGCCAGCTCGCAGCCGCCGCCGAGGGCGTAGCCGTTAATGGCGGCGATGACCGGCTGGGGTGCTTTTTCGATGAGCGAGGTGACGAGCTCGCCCAGGAGGGCCCATTCCCGGCCAAGGCGGGAATCCATGACGGACATTTCCTTGATGTCCGCGCCGGCCACGAAGGCTTTGTCTCCCGAGCCAGTGAGAATGACCACGTCTGCTTCCGGGGCGTCCTTGAGGCCGGTGAAGAACGCTTCCAGCTCCTTCATGAGCTCCATGTTAATGGCGTTCATCGCTTTGGGGCGATTGATCGTCACCGTCACGATTCCGTCCTGATTTTCTGCCAGAATATGCTTCCATCCATTCAGTATAAGTGCCATAAAATCCTCCTTCGTGAGAATAGAAAGGGAACGGTATGCCCGACCGTGGGCGGATTCTGTCTGTATTATATCAGTTTTAAGAAAAGGAATGGGCGGGGCAGCGCATTTATTTTATAATAAAACTATCTATATGCAGTAAAGGGAGGAGGGACCCTATGCACAGACTGCCTGTGGCCGTATCGCACCGAGCGCGTGCATATTTGCAGGAGCTCCCCGGGTGGGAGCTTGTGCCGCTTTTGGGAGACAGAGACGCGGCGGCCTTTGTGATGTGCGCCGGGGAGAAAAAGCAATGGGAAGGGCGCCTGGGCGGGGCGCCGCTCATTCTCTGCGAGGACCATTTGCTCGATTTGGCAGAGACGGTAAATGAGGCCGCCTCTGCCTATGAGCGCCGCCTCCTGCCGCCTTTTACCGCCCGCCTCGCCTTTCATGCGGACACGGATCCGCTGTACTTTGCCACGCCAGGCCATCACGGGGGCCGCTTCTACCGCCAGACCGCCGGGGGACGCCTTTTTTGCTCCTTCCTGGGAGAGGGGATGTTCCGCATGGACTTGTCTGATTCGGACAGCGCCGTGGGAGACGTGACCGCTCACGAGGGGCCCGGCGGGGAGGCGGAGGCGCTCGCGGCAGAGGTGTACCAGGCAGACAGGACGTACTTTGTGCTGAACGGCACGTCTGCGGCCAACCGCATCTGCTGCGCCGCTCTCCTCGCGCCAGGGGATTTGGTGCTCTTTGACCGGAACAATCACAAGTCCCTCTATCAGGGGGCGTTTGAGCTCACCGGCGCGGTGCCGGTGTACCTGGAGGGGCTGCGCAATGAGGCGGGCGTCATTGGCGGCGTGTCCGCTGATTCCTTCCGCCCGCATCATCTGCGGGAGCTGGCGCGGCAGGTTTCGCCGGAAAAGGCAGAAAAGAAGCGGCCCTTCCGACTGGCCTGCTTCCAGCTCTGCACCTATGACGGTATCTTCCTGAACGCCCGGCGGGTCATTTGCGGAGTGGGGCCTCTCTGCGATTACATTCTCTTTGACAGCGCCTGGGCGGGGTATGAATCCTTCATTCCCTTCATGGAGAAGGAATGCCCCCTCACCGCGCCGCTTTCGAAGAAGAGCCCGGGGATTTTGGTAACCCAGTCGGTGCACAAGCAGCTGGCGGGCTTTACCCAGACCTCGCAAATCCATCGGAAGGACGCGCACCTGCCGGAAAAGCGCCGTCTCGCTGACGCTGTATTCCAGAGCGCCTTTCTCCGGCACGTGTCCACTTCGCCGTCCCTGCCGCTCTTTGCGGGGCTGGAAATGAACGCGGCCATTCATCGGGAGAAGGGGCCGGAGCTGTGGGCGTCAGCGGTGCGGTTTTCCGTGGATTTGCGCCGGCGGATTCTGGAGACCTGTCATCTCATCCGGCCCTTTCAGCCCGACACGGTGGACGGCCGCCCCTGGATGGATTATGACACGGAGACCATCGCGTCAGAGCGGCGGTTCTGGGACATTCGGCCGGAAGAGTCCTGGCACGGCTTTCACGGCCTGGGGAAGAACCAGTGCATCCTGGATCCCTGCAAGGTGCTCCTTCTTACCGGGCCCATTCCCGGCCCGGCGGCGGCGCAGTACCTGGAGGAGAGGGGGATTGTCCCGGAGAAAGCAGGCCTTCAAACCGTGCTGCTTCTGGCGGAGCCGGGAGACGGGCCGGAGAAGGCGGAGCGGCTCTGCGAGGCCCTTCGAAGCATGGAGGCGGCCTGGCAGAATGGCGAACTTCTGCGGGAGGTCTTCCCGGCGCTGACGGCAGCGGGGCTGGTGGATCCCGATGGATCCTTCCGCGCCCTCTGTCAGGCCCAGCGGCAATTCTTAATCGACCGGCGGGCGCCGATGCTGGAGCAGCGCCTCTTTGACCGGGCGGCTTTTCCGGAAACAGCTATGACCGGCCGGGACGCGGCAGAGGCCTTCGTCCGGGGCGAGGGCGAGCTGGTGCGGCTCCGCGAGGCGGAAGGACGCATCGCCCTTGAAGCGGCGGCGATGTACCCGCCGGGCATCTCCATGCCCGCCGCCGGGGAGGTGTGGAACCGCCCCGTGCTGGATTGGTGTGCCTGCCTTATAGATTTCGGCGCGGCCTTTCCTGCCTTCGCGCCGGATATTCACGGCGTGCATCAGAAGGAGAGCGAAGGAAAAAGGGACGCCTGCGTGTGGGTGCTCCGGGAGAAGGGCGGAAAAAAGCGGGGAAAGAAACGATAAACAGGCTCATTTCCTTGCAGAGCGCCTGTGCCTGTGGTATAATGACGCTGTAGGTTTTGATTTTTCATAGATATCCATGGAGTGAGCTGCGGCTCACTTTTTATTATAGTGGCGACTCACTGGGGGAGGGACCGGAACTTATGGCGCACAGGGACATCGAGGCGGCGGCGGAGGCGCTGCTTGCCCCCTTTTTGGAGGCAGAGGGCATCGAAGTCGTCGATGTGGAATACGTACGGGAAAGGAACTGGGTGCTCCGACTGTACATAGACAAGGACGGCGGGGTGGACCTCAATGACTGCCAGAAGGTGAGCGAGGAAGCGGGCCGGCTCCTCGACGAGAAAGACCTCATCCCGGGCAATTACCTGCTCGAGGTATCCTCTCCCGGCGTGGATCGGGTGATCAAAAAGGACCGGGACTTTGTCCGCTTTGCCGGCTCCGCGGTGGACGTGAAGCTCTTCGCGCCCCTGCAGGAAAAGGATAAGTCCAGCAAGGCCTTCACAGCGGAGCTCGTGGGACTTGTGGAAACGGGCGTGGCGCTCAAACTGGAAAACGGCGAGGAATGCATCATTCCCCGGGATAAAATATCGCAGATCAGACTGCATTTTACATTTTAATTTCAGGAGGCCGAAGGAATCGTGAACGAACAGTTATTACAGGCAGTGGAAGTGCTGGTCAAAGCAAAGAAGGTACCGGAAAGCGTGGTGTTCAGCGCACTCGAATCGGTGCTGCTGACGGCGTACAAGAGAGAGACAGGGAGCAATGCCAATACCTCTGTCAGCATTGACCGCACCACCGGGGAGTACCATATTTATGCGGTGAAGAATGTGGTGGCCGAGGTGGATCCGGAATCGGAAAACGCGCCGAGTCAGATTTCCGTGGCGGACGCGAAGAAAATCAATCCCATGTACGAGGCAGGAGATATCCTCCAGATTGAAGTAACGCCCAAGAATTTCGGCCGCCTGGCGGCGCAGACTGCCAAGCAGGTGATGATTCAGAAGCTTCGCGAGGCGGAACGGGGCGTCATTTATGACGAATTTTCCGGCCGGGAGGGCGACATCATCACCGGCACTGTGAAATGGAGCGAATCCCGCACCGTGTATGTGGACCTGGGCCGGGTAGAAGGGGTGCTGCCCTTCATGGAACAGACCGAGGGGGAAACGTTTCATCCTGATGACAAGATCCGCTGCTATGTGAAGGAGGTCCGCAAGACTACGAAGGGACCGGAAATCATTCTGTCCCGTTCGGACCCGGGGCTCCTGAAGCGCCTCTTTGAGCTGGAGGTGCCGGAAATTTACAGCGGCACCGTGGAAATCAAATCCATCGTCCGTGAGGCAGGGTCCCGCTCCAAGATTGCGGTGTACGCCATGGATCCCACGGTGGACCCGGTGGGGGCCTGCGTCGGACCGAAGGGACAGCGTGTGCAGAACATTGTCAATGAGCTTCATGGCGAGAAGATAGACATAGTCCGCTGGGATGAGGATCCCGCCATCTACATCGCCAATGCCCTGTCGCCGGCCAAGGTGGTGTCCGTATCGGTGGCGGAGGAGGAAAAGGCTTCCTACGTAGTGGTGGAGGATTACCAGCTCTCTCTGTCCATCGGCAAGGCGGGGCAGAACGCGCGGCTGGCGGCCAAGCTGACGGGCTGGAAGATCGATATCAAGAGCGAGAGCCAGGCAGCGGCGGAAGGCTTTGGCGTCGAGGAGGATGATGACGACATTCTCGGAGATATTGAAGCGGAAAGTGCGGAACACACGGAGGCTCATGTATAATGAAGGTAAGAAAGATACCTATGCGCAAGTGCGTGGGGTGCGGCGAGCTCCATCCGAAGAAGGAGCTGCTTCGCATCGTGGCACTGCCGGCGGGCACCATTGAGGTGGATCGGACAGGAAAAAAATCCGGCCGCGGCGTGTACATCTGCGACAAGCCGGAGTGCTTCCGGAAGGCCTTTGATTCGCACGGGCTGGAACGATCGCTGAAGCGGCCCGTGTCCCGGGAGGTGTACACGGCGCTTGAGGAATCGCTGAGTCAGCATGAATGAAAAATCTATGTACCAGTTCCTGGGACTGGCCCGAAAGGCGGGGTGCCTCCTGTCGGGCAGCGAGCAGGTCAGGGACGGGCTGAAGCATAAGAAGGGAACGCTGCTCCTCATTGCGGAGGATGCGTCGGAACGGACAGCCGAAGAGCTGCGGACGATGGCGGAACGAAACCGCATCGCCTGGCGGATTTTCGGGGAGAAGGAAAAATTGGGACAGGCTCTGGGCAAGGGAGTGAGAACTGCCGTGCTGGTCACGGACAGCGGGTTTGGAAAGGCGGTCTGTGAAAAGCTGGACGCCGGTCGTTAGGAGGCTGCGTATGAGCAAATATCGAATTTATGAATTGGCAAAATTGTATGGAAAAACGAACGAGGAGGTCATCGGCGTTTTGAAAAAGCATCAGTATGAGGTCAGCAAGCCGGCCAACAGCGTCGATGAAAAAGCGAAGGACATTCTGGCCAGTGAGTTCGGCGGTAAGGACGCAAAGAAACCGGCCAGAAAACCCGCCTTCCGCACCGTTCGTTTTGACAGCAAGGGCCGCCCGCAGGATGGAAAACGCCCGCAGGGAGGGTTTTCCTCGTCCTATTCCACGGACCGGGCTGAGCAGGAAGCCAATGCGGCCAAGGCGCAGGCAGCCATGAAGAAGCCCGCTCCGGCGGAGGTGAAGCCGCCTGTTCGGACGGACGACCGGCCTCAGATGCAGCATTCCCAGGGTCCGCGCCAGGAAGGACGCCCGGTGAGAACGGACCGGCCGGACCGCTCCCATGGGGAAACCCAGCGCCAGGACAACCGCCCGGCAAGAACCGACTGGAATGACCGGCCCCGTTCGCAGGGACCGCGCCAGGACAACCGTCCCATGAGAAATGAGCGGTCCCAGCGTCCCGGTGACCGCCCGCAGCGTCCGGGAAGCGACCGGCCGCAGCGCCCGGGCATGGACCGCCCGAAATCGGCCGCGCCGGTGAGTCGGCCGAAGCCCGCCGCAGCAGCTCCGGCTCCCGCTCCGGTTCCGGAAACGCGGCGAGACGCAAAGCCGGCGAAAAAGACGAAGAAGGACTATGAACGCAGCCGGAGAGAAAAGGAAGGCACCTCTCTCATGGCGCAGTCCATGAAGCAGAACAAAAAGAAGAAGCACACCTCGGATAAGAAGACCGCAGCCTATCCGACAGAGGTAATGCTTCCGCCGAGCGCCACCGTCAAGGAGCTGGCAGAGCTCTTCGGCCGGGAGGTGAGCGAGGTCATCATGCGCCTCATGAAGTTGGGCGTTATGGCCACCATCAACCAGAACGTGGATCCCGACGCGGCGGCGCTGCTTGCTGATGAATTCGGCATTACGCTCCTGGAGCCGGAGGTGTCCGCGGATCCCACGGCCTATACGCCCGCACCGGATGATCCCCGGTTCATCAAGCCCCGTCCGCCGGTAGTCACCATCATGGGCCACGTTGACCACGGCAAGACCACCCTTCTGGACGCACTTCGGGAAACCAATGTGGCAGCCCACGAGGCAGGGGGCATTACCCAGAGCATCGGCGCGTACCAGGTGCGCTACAAGAACCAGAAAATTACCTTCCTCGACACGCCGGGCCATGAAGCGTTCACGGCCATGCGAAACCGGGGGGCGCAGCTCACGGACATTGCGGTCATCATCGTGGCGGCTGACGATGGCGTCATGCCGCAGACCGTGGAAGCAATCAACCACGCCAAGAATGCGGGTGTTCCCATTCTCGTGGCCATCAATAAAATCGACAAGCCCGGCTCCAACCCGGACCACATCAAGGAAGAGCTTTCCCGCCAGGGCCTCATTGCGGAGGACTGGGGCGGCGATATCATCATGGTGCCCATCTCCGCAAAGAAGCGCATCGGTCTGGATGACCTGCTGGACAACATCCTCCTCCTGGCGGAAATGGAAGAGCTGGGAGCCAATCCGCGCCGCGAAGCCTATGGCGTTGTCGTGGAGGCGCAGCTGGATAAGGGCCGCGGCCCGGTCATGAACGTGCTCGTGCAGAACGGCACGCTCCACGTGGGCGACGGCATCCTCGCCGGCAAGTGCTGGGGCCGCGTCCGCGCCATGGCCAATGAAAACGGGCGGAAGATGAAAACCGCCGAGCCCTCCGCGCCGGCGGAAGTGCTCGGCATGAGCGGCGTGCCTGAAGCAGGCGACCGTTTCTACGTTATGGACGAAAGAAAAGCCCGGGAAATCGCAGAAATGAGAGCGGTCCGGGCGAAGGAAGCCGAACGGGGACAGGTGCAGAAGATCACCCTGGACAACATCTTTGACAAGATCAAGGAAGGGGAAATGAAGGAGCTCAACGTCATTATCAAGGCGGATGTACAGGGCTCCGTGGAAGCACTGCAGCAGTCGCTCCTCAATATTAAGAGCGAAAAGGTGCGCATTTCCGTAGTTCATGCCGCCGTGGGCGCTATCAGCGAATCGGACGTCATGCTTGCATCCGCATCAAACGCCCTCATCATCGGCTTCAGCGTTCGTCCGGATGCCAATGCGCGGAAGCTCGCTGAGCAGGAAAAGGTGGACGTCCGTCTCTACCGCGTCATTTACGACATCATCAACGATGTGAAGGCTGCCATGGCGGGGCTCCTCGCACCCACCGTGAGGGAAGTGCTCCTCGGTCATGCGGAGGTCCGTCAGGTCATCCATACGCCGAAGGTCATCGTGGCGGGCTCCTACGTGCAGGACGGAAAAATCACCAGCAACTGCCAGATTCGCCTTGTGCGCGACGGCATCGTGATTCACGAGGGACGCATCGCTTCCCTCCGCCGGTTCAAGGACGATGTGAAGGAAGTGTCCGAGGGCTATGAATGCGGCATTGCCATTGACAACTACCGCGATGTGAAGGAAGGAGACCAGCTGGAAGCGTTCAAACTGCAGGAAGAAGCAGCCGAGCTGGAATAACCGTCTGTTTTGAGCAACAGGCATTTTGTCAAAGCTGCACTGCCTTTTCGGGCGGCGCAGCTTTTCTGTAAGGATACATTGCCTCAAGGGGCAGAAATGGAAGCATCCATGCTGTGCGGCATGGGCGGGGTTTCCCCGGTTCGATGAGAGAGAAGGGATAGTATGTCTGAGCTTCGAGTCAGAAAAATGCAGGAATTTATCAAGCAGGAAGTGGGGCAGATGCTCTTTCGGGACCTGAAAGACCCGCGCCTCGGCTTCATTACCGTCACAGGGGTGAAGCTCACCGGCGATCTTCGGGACGCGGTCATCTACGTGAGCCTTTTCGGCAAGGACGAGGAGAAGAAGGCCTCCCTGGAGGCACTGAACCAGGCGAAGGGCTTCATCCGCCGGGAAATCGGTCAGCGCCTCAATGTGTACCACACTCCGTCCATTACCTTCGCGGAGGACACCTCCCTGGATTACGGCATGCACATTGAAGGACTGCTCAAAAAAGTCAGAAAGGACGAGGGCGGCCATGAAAATCAGTAAGGAAGAAGCGGCGCAGTTTCTCCGGGACCACGAACACTTTCTCCTTGTGGGGCACATCCATCCGGACGGCGATGACATCGGTTCCATCATCGCCATGTGGCGCGTGCTCACCAACATGGGAAAATCTGCGGATATGGTCATCGGCGACGCCATCCCGGACCGGTTTGCCTTCCTGCCGTCAGCCAAAGAGATTCATTCCTCCATTCCGGAGGGGCGCCAGTATGATGCCATCGTGTTCACCGATCTGTCGAACATCGAGCGCGGCGGCGGCTTCGATTTCCCAAAGGTACCCAGCCTCTGCATAGACCATCACGTATCCAATACGGAGTACGCCGATTACCTCTACCTCCAATCGGATTACGCCGCGGCGGCGGAAATGCTGACGGAGCTCTTCCTCGATGGGGATTTCCCTCTCGACCGGGAGGCGAGAAATGCCCTGTACATGGGCATCGGCACGGACAGCGGCTTCTTCAAATTCAGCTGCACCTCGGCGCACACCCTCCTCATGGCGAGCCGCCTCGTGGAGGGCGGCGCGGAGCCTGCCTTTATCTCCAACCATCTCGACGTGGTGACAAAGGTATTTATGGAGGTGTCCCGCCGCGTGCTGGACACGCTGCATTTCGCCTGCGGAGGAAAAATCGCCCTGGCCGTCATGGATGCAGAGTCCATGGCTCTGGATGGAATCAATTCCGATACCTATGTGAACATTCCCCGCCTGGTGGAGGGGGTGGAGCTGGGCGTTCTTTTCAAGGCGGACGGCCCTGAAACGACGCGCCTCTCCCTCCGCTCCCGGGAATACGTGAACGTGTCGGAGCTCGCCTCCCGCTTTGGCGGGGGCGGACACATTCGCGCCTCGGGGTGCACCATCCATCTGCCCCTGGCGGAGGCGGAGGCGGCGTTTCTGGCGGAAGCGGAGACCTGCATTTGATGGACGGCGTTCTGAATGTACTCAAGCCGGCAGGCATGACGTCCTTTGATGTGATCGCCTGCCTGCGGCGCGTTTACGGGCAGAAAAAAATCGGGCACGGAGGGACGCTGGACCCCATCGCGGCGGGTGTCCTCCCTGTGTTTCTTGGCCGGGCGGCGCGGCTCATCGAATACGCTCCCCTGCACAGGAAAACCTATGAAGCAGAGTTTCTCATGGGCATCGCCACCGATACGGAGGATGCTACCGGCCATGTCATCGGAGAGGGCGCGCCCCTGGCGGACTGGTCGGCGTGGGAGCGGGCAGCGGCGCCGTTCAGAGGGAGAATCCAGCAGGTTCCGTCCGCCTTTTCGGCGAAGCAGATCGGCGGACGCCGGGCCTATGACATTGCCCGCGCCGGCGGGGAAGTGGCCATACCGGCGAAGGCTGTGGACATCTATGAACTCCGCATCCGGGAGGTCAATCCGCCCTGGCTCCGCCTGTCTGTGACGTGCTCATCCGGCACCTATGTGCGGGCCCTCGGCCGGGACCTGGGCCGGGCAGCCGGGTGCCCCCTCACCATGTCCTTCCTCCTCCGCACCGCCATGGGGCCCTTCGTCATCGGGGAGGCGAAGACGCTGGAGGAAATAGAAGCGGATCCGGAGGGCGCACTCATGCAGGACATAAGGCCGCTGCTGGCGCACCTTCCCGCGGCAGAGCTGGATGAAAGAGAGGCCCGCGCGTTCCTGCAGGGGAAGCGCATAGCCGCACCCTGCAAAGATACGGAGACCGCCGCGGTTTACGGGCCGCAGGGGTTCCTGGGAATCGCCGCCGTCCGGGGCGGCGTGGTGCACCCGAAAAAGGTATTTTCCTGAGAGGGAGGGAATCATGAGGATTCTGCGTCATATGGAAGACCTGCCCGGTGCCGGACCTCTTGTGCTCGGGATGGGATTTTTTGACGGCTTTCACCGGGGCCACCAGGCGGTGCTCGCCGAGGTGCGGCGACAGGCGGATGAGGCGGGCGCTCTGGCGGGGGTGCTCACCTTCTTTCCTCATCCGGCAGCGCTCCTTTTCCCTCAACGCACGGTGGAGCTCCTTCAGACGGAGGAGGAAAAGGAAGCCATGATGGCGGCCATGGGCATGGACATAGCGCTTATCATACGGCCCACCGCCGCCTTCCTGGCAGAGGGGCCGGAGGACTTCCTCCATTCCCTTGGGAGGTGTCCGAACCTGCGGGGGCTCGTATGCGGGGAAAACTTTACCTACGGTGCAGGTGCGGCGGGCCGGCCGGAGGACATGGCGAGGCACTTTGCCGCCACGGGCACCGCCGTGACCATCGTGCCGCTCCTTTCCATGGACGGCCGTGTGATCAGCAGCACCGCCATTCGCCGCCTCGTGCAGTCAGGAGACATGCGGGGCGCGGCGGAGTGCCTTGGCCGATACTACAGCCTCTCCGGCGGCGTGGCCGAGGGCTTTAAGCGGGGAACGAACGAAACGGGCTACCCCACGGCCAACCTGTCCATCGGGAAGGAACGCATCCTTCCCGCCGACGGGGTGTACGCCTCCTTTGCGGAGGTGTGCGGCACACGCCATTTCGCCGTGACCAATGTGGGAACCAATCCCACCTTTGGCAACGAACACCGCACGGTAGAAACCTTCCTCCTGGATTTCTCCGGCGACCTCTACGGGAAGCCTTTCCGCATCGAATTCGTGGAGCGCCTCCGGGGAGAAATCCGCTTTTCCTCCACGGAAGCGCTGGCCCGCCAGATCGGAGAAGACATCCGCCGCGCGGAAAGCTTGCTCCGGGCGGAGAAGGAAA
>CAZPLS010000008.1:0-34950 GCA_964587685.1 uncultured Dialister sp. | reverse complement strand
ACTTCGAATGTGCCAAAGCCAATAATCTGCACTTTCTCTCCCTTTTCGAGAGCAGCGCTGATAACATCAATGACCGCTTTTATCGCTTTCTCGGCATCCTTTTTGGTAAATTCCGCTTCCTGCGCTACAGCAGCTATTAATTCCGTTTTGTTCATTCTAAAACATCCTCCTTCACAATTTTCAGGTTCCCCTGACGGTGTTCTATATTTATAAAATTCAGCAAACCTCATATTTCTCCAAATGCGTTTTCAGCTGTTGGATGTCTTCAGTTGTTGCATCTATTATAGAGCGGCCCTCTTTTAAAAGAGTATTTTCCCATAGGCTGAATTGTTCCAAGAAAAGGCAGTTTGTCCGATACAAAGCCAGCTCCGGCTCTATTCCCAACACACGCATCAGAGAGACCATGGCGAAGAGGGCCTTACCAAAGCGACGTTCTGTTTCCTCCAGATCTCCGCCTGTTTCTGCTGCTTTTACAGCCTCTCTCCAGAAGGCTAAAAACTTATGTTCCACCTCTTCTGTTTTCTCAGACTCATTCTTACATATAGAACTCACTTTCTTTTGCATTATACACGTAAAGAAAAGACTTGGCAAGCTGTGGGAGAGCCCGGCCAGCAGGTGTCTGCGATGCTTCGCTTTTACCTTTCTCATTTCCCAAGCCCCCAAAAGCTCAGCCGTTTCTGTCGCAGTCATCGTACTAAATACGAAGGGGTGTCGGTCAATCATTTTTTTGCAGATGCTGTCCACCACATCCTGCATAGTAAAATCACCCTGTTCTTCTGCTATGCGCGCATGAAACACAACCTGGTATAACACATCTCCCAGTTCTTCCTTTAAATTCTCCATATCCCTATGATCAATCGCATCTGCCACCTCATAGGCTTCTTGGATAAGATAAGTTCGAAGCGTTTCATGTGTCTGTGCCTGGTCCCACGGACAACCTCCCGGAGCCCGGAGAGCATTCATTACATCAAGGAGCCCCCTTAATGAAAAAGCACTGTATTCTGTCCGCATACAGCGCCGGGGCTCCAAAATTATAACGGATTGACTGCCACCAAAGGACAATGTGCCAATGGTCTCCTCGCAACACGCTTTCAAATCAGAATTCCACAGTGTGATCTTACTGTCCTTACTGAAGCGGCGCAGCAATTCATTCTGCAAATGGCTCAGCGTCTTCTCATCGGTAATATTCGTTATGACAACAGGAACACTGGCTGTCTCCGGATACGCACAAAACACGCGAGCCGGACACACGGCAAACCCATCCTTTGTATCTATCCCTGCCTCTTTTAAAAAGCCCACATCCATTTCAAATCCCCTTTTTTCCAAAAATGTCCAGTTTTTGGATGATAAAAGCTAATCTTTTCCCTATTTTAGGTATATTCACTACGTCCTCAGCCTTGACGGTACGCGTCATGATAATAGCGAGCAAGTACACGGCCATTCCGCTGAAAATAGACAACAAGGTCGCCAAGGTGTTGCTGTTAACCATTGGATAAATCATTGTATAGACGCTAAGCACGGCCACTCCCATGGATACAGCGGAAATAAAGCAGCGAATGGTATGACCCAACTCAAATTTAAATTTGATGAACTTATGTAAAAAATACAGGTTCAACAGGGCGGCTACGCCAAAATCTGCATTCGTCGCCCAGGCTGCCCCCAGCACGCCCAGTTGTGGAAGCGCCGTAAGATTCCAAGACAACAATACCTTTACCGCCGCACTGACCGCCATGTTAATAAATGGAATAGCCGTTTTCCCCATGCCCTGCAAAACGCCGGTGGTAACTTGCTGAATCCCCAGAAGAAAAATGCCAAAGCTCATGACAGCAATGCACGGCCCTGCTTCGGGTGTTGCATAAAGCATGGTTGAAATAGGCGTTGCAATCACGTAAAGCCCCACGAAAGACGGTATAGTAATTAAGTTTGCCATTCTCATAGCAAGTCCGGTTCTTTTATAGATAATATCCGGGGTGTGCCGTGCTGTCGCTTCAGAAATCACGGGTACAAGACTGGCTGCAAGCGATGCAGTCATAATGGTAGGCATGTTAACCAACGCCGTGGCCATTCCCGTCAAGTAGCCAAAAAGAGTGGTTGCCTCTTCTATAGAAAAACCCGCCAGTTCAAGCCGGCGCGGCACAATAAATAAATCGATATTAGATACAATGGGAAGCATGATGTTGGCCAATGATACGGGGAGTGCCAAAACAACAAGCCTCTTGATGATTTTCCATGTAGAATCAGGAACAATTGAGCGATCTCTTTTTTCTTTGCTTTCCTTTCGCCAACTCCGATTCTTATAGTAAAAATAAATCAGCACAAGAATTCCTGCAAAAGCGCCCGGTGCCGCACCAAAGGTAGCGCCTGCAGCACCGTATTCCAGTCCATAAGGAAGCAACACTACCGCCAAGCCAATCATGATGATCACGCGGAACAGTTGCTCTACAATCTGTGATACCGCAGTGGGCGTCATATTCTGAAGGCCCTGAAAGTATCCCCGAAGCGTTGCCAGTACGGTTGCCATAAGGATGGCCGGCGAGAGGGCGAGCAAAGACCAATAGGCCCGCGGATCTCGAACAATACCGCTCTCGATAAGCCAATGTGCGCCAAAATACAACAGGCCGCTGAAAAAAAGACCTGTCGCCGTAAGCGCCATCAGAGAAATTCTAAAAACCCTCTGTCCGCCAAAATAATCATGGACCGCATTTTTTTCTGCCACCATGATAGAAATAGCCACTGGCAGTCCGGCAGAGGAAACAGCAAGACACAAAAGATAAATGGGATAGGCCATTTGATATAACCCAATGCCTTCTCCCCCAAGAAGCCGTGACAGGTAAATGCGACTTACCGCCCCTATAAATTTAACAATAATTCCTGCCACCGTTAAAATTAATGCGCCTTGAACAAACGTATTTTTATGCACGAGTATGTCTCCCTGAAGCCGATAAACCGATTTCCTGACGCAGCAAATACAAAAATTCAGTAAGCCGTTTCACACGAGATCCTTGAATAGAAATTTTTTTAATTTTAACACGCACAGGGAATCCTGGCAAAACGCGCAGTCTTGACAGCCATTCCGACGGTAACTTCATAATATCCAGCCCTTCAATAAAGTCTGTATCCGCCCAAGTAATAAGGAAACTGTCGCCTTCCGTCACTATACTGCCAATCCCCAGTGACCGGGCCACCACGCGTAGTCTTGCAACAGCAAATAAATTTTCCACCATTTCTGTAGGTGTGCCAAACCGATCAATCATTTCATCAATGAGGTCCTGCAATTCTTCTTCTGAGCTGAGCGATGCAAGCCTGCGGTAAATTTCAATTTTTTGCTCCGGCTTATTGATGTATGTTTCATCAATATAGGCTTCCTGCATAAATTCGATAACCGTATCGGGCAATTTTTTCTGCAAAGGCATGTGATATTTTTCCGCCTTTAACTGGCGAATTGCTGTATCCAGCATGGTGCAATAAGTGGTAAACCCAACGGCGGCAATATTGCCGTGCTGCGCGGCGCCTAAAAGATTCCCCGCCCCTCGTATTTCCAGGTCCCTCATGGCAATCTTAAAGCCAGCCCCCAATTCAGTAAATTCACGAATGGATTCAAGCCTCTTTTCAGCGACTTCAGAAAGCACCTTCCCGTGACGGTAAAAGAAGTAAGCACGGGCAATCCGATCCGACCGGCCCACCCGGCCGCGCATCTGATACAGCTGGGATAATCCCATATGATCCGCATCATATACAATCATGGTATTGGCATTTGGCTGATCCAGACCATTTTCTATCAATGTGGTGCAAAGAAGAACATCATATTTTTTCTCAAAAAAATTTATCATGACCTGCTCAAGCTGGTCCCCATTCATTTTTCCGTGAGCAATACCAATCGTGATGGATTCCGGTAAGATGTCTCGTAAATGAGATTCCATGGCTTCGATGGATTGGATCCGATTATAAATGAAATACACTTGTCCACCACGGGCCTTTTCTCGAACAATGGCTTCCCGCACAATCTGGTCATCGTATTCTGTCACATACGTTTGGATGGCGTGCCGATCCAGCGGCGCCTGCGTAATGGTCACCATATCACGCACTCCGGTAAGGCTCATGTGCAGTGTGCGTGGAATCGGCGTGGCAGAAAGTGTCAGTACATCAATGGCACTATCTCTGGACTTCCATTTTTCTTTCTGCAAAACTCCAAAACGCTGCTCCTCATCCACCACGAGCAAGCCAAGGCGATGGCATTCTACTTGCTTTGAAAGGATCGCATGCGTTCCGATAAGTACATCAACGGCTCCATTTGCCATTCCAGATAAAATATGTTTCCTGTCTTTGGCCGCACAAAACCGATTCAACACCTCCACATGCACACCGAATTTGTTCATGCGGTTACAAAAAGTTTGATAATGCTGTTGCGCCAAAACCGTAGTCGGCGCAAGGACGATAGCTTGGTACCCGCTCATTACGCACTTAAAAACGGCCCGCATCGCCACTTCGGTCTTCCCAAATCCTACGTCGCCGCAAAGGAGCATATCCATAGGTTCCGGCTTTTCCATGGCTCGTTTAATCTCATGAATCGCCCGAAGTTGGTCCTCTGTTTCAATGTACGGAAAATCTTCCTCAAATTCCCTCTGTTCTGCCGTATCCGTATCGAAGCCAATCCCCTGTATAACTTCCCGCTGCGCATAAATAGCGAGAAGCTTTTCCGCCAACTCCTGAATAGACTGCTTGGCCCGGCTCCGTATTTTTTCCCATTGAATCCCCCCCATTTTGGACAATACCGGTGTCTGCCCTTCCGGACCAATATATTTTTCCAACGTCGTTATTTGCTCCATAGGTAAGTACAGTTTATCGCCATCTGCATATTGAATGGTAACATAATCCCGATGCACACCATCAATTTCCACCGTTTGCAGGCCGATGTACCGGCCAATCCCATGAATGCGCTGTACCACATAATCGCCTTGATGCAACTCGGAAAAAAATCGGATTTGCTGCCCCTTTGCTGCGACTTTAAATCGGCGTACTTTCTGTCTTCCGAGCACATCCGCTGCGGAATACATGACCAAGTTTTGTTCCGGCAGTTCAAATCCATTGTGAATAAAGCCCTGAATAAAAGCCACGCTTCCCGGCTGAAGCCCGTCACTCAGCAAAACATTCTGCTCACACAGAGCTGCACGTATCTCATCAACCTCTAGAGAGCGTGAGCATACCACGCCTACACGGCGCTCTTCATGGAGGCGGCTCACCACTTCCTCCGCAAATACAGCCAGCTGGCGCTGAAAATTTACAACCGCCTGGCCCTTCCATACCAAAACCGTACTATGATGAAATTCTGGAAGATTCCCATTCAGAAGAGAAAACACCAGAGCCGGGCCACCGCTACGCACCATCTGTTCCCAATCCAGACAGTGCACCTGGTTTTCCTTTTCTTCCTTTATGTAGGCCTTTAATTGATCGCTGCATCGCTGCGGCTCATCATAAATAAGGCATTTTCCCTCTGCATAATTGACAAGCGTTGCGGTTTCTTTTCCTTTGACATATACGGGAAATACCGTAAAGCTTGTTTCCTCTGAAATAGAGCGCTGGTCATCTTCATTAAATTGGCGAATTCCATCCACCTCATCCCCCCAAAATTCCAATCGATAAGGATGGGTTTCATGAATAGCAAATATATCAACAATATCACCGCGTACAGCAAAATGACCGCACCTCTCCACCTGATCTACCCGCTCGTAACCGTAATCAGTCAGCTGAGACAGCAGCGCCTCTCTATCCCAGGTATCTCCCACATGGATATCTACTTTTAACGCCAGCAAATCCTCTGGTGCAGGAATTCTTTGTGCCGCTTCCACTGCGGTCGCCAACACCAGCACCGGTTTGGGCCCAAGCAAAGCAGCCAGCGCCTGCATCTGTCCGCGCAGGGCTTCTGTACTGGTAAATGTCACTGAAAAATCTGCTTTTTCCGCAAAAGGAAAGTGTAGCACTTCAATTTGCAGTGAAAAAAACGGCAGATCTTCTTCCCAATGCTCAAGATCCTTTTGTTTTGGAACAATGCATACGACGGATTTTCCCTGACGAAGAGCCTCTGCAATCCATACCTTCTGGGTCCCCTCCACCCCGCAAATGACAACACTCTTTTGGTTCCGCAGTTCTTTTGACGCATTCTCAATAATTTCGACTGTCTTTAATTCCTCGACAAGCTGCACCCCTGCCGAAGATGCCCGGGCAGAAATGTCATTTTCCGGCATAACCTTTACTTCTCCCACTCTTCCTTTGTCCTTTGCACGTTATCCCATCCATGCAGCATTTCGATGCGAGATTGGATCGAATCCCCCCTGTATACAAAGTCAGGTGCAATATCAGCCAAAGGAATCAGAACAAAATCCCGATCCCAAAAAAGAGGATGGGGCAAACGTAAAAATGGCGTGTTTCGGACAATGCCTTCACTATAAATCAAATCCAGATCCAGCGTCCGCGGCCCCCAATGAATCTGACGCTTTCTCTGATGAATTTGTTCAATGTCTAAAAGCTGCTGCATCAAATCTTCCGGCGTTCCCTTCCAGCAGACACATACCACCGCATTGAGAAAAGACGGCTGCTCCTTCAGACCCCAGGGATTAGTTTCATACATAGCAGAATACGCTACAATCTGAATATGCGCCGCCTCCATGGCCCGAGCAGCATTGCGCAAAAAATCCGCACGGCTGCCTAAATTGGATCCAAGAGAAATATAATAGTTACTGCTCATGACGCCTACTCTCTATCGTAACAGCAATCTCGTCCAAAACGCCAGGTATCGGAGCAGAAGGCTTATGTACCGTAATAACCGCGTGCTCCACCAGAGAAAACTGCAAAAGAATTTGTTTGCCAATTTCCCTGGCCAATGCTTCAAGGAGCGCAAATCTTTGGTTATTCATAATGTCCCGAATGACCTCATAGACCTTAGCATAATTCACCGTATCCTCTATCGCATCTGTCTCTGCCGCCTTCGCCAGGGACGCATACAATTCTGCATCTATAGTGAATCGCTGCCCCAATACCTGCTCCTCCCGCAGAACTCCATGCCATCCATAAAAAGCCATTCCCTTCAGTAAAATTTTATCCATGTTCCCTCTTCCTTTTCATTTCATCAGGGCTTCCATCATTCGAGCCATGCGAATCACCATTTGCACATTGTGCACACGTACTATGGCGCAGCCATGTAGAAGCCCCCATAGACAAACCGCACCCGTCCCTTCATCCCTCTCGGTGACCGGCAAATTAAGAACCTCACCAATACAGCGCTTCCTGCTCGGCGCCAGAAGAACTGGGCATCCCAAATCCGCTAATTCGCCAATACGGCGAAGCACCTCCAAATTTTGCTCCGTTGTCTTTCCGAAACCAATTCCCGGATCCACAATGATATTTTCTTCTTTAACTCCATGAGCCAGCGCAATTTCAATGGAACGGGAAAGGAAGCCTTTTATTTCCGCCATGATATCCCCACCGGCCGTCTGCTCTTTTGCATTATGCATCAAAATCACGGGAACTCCATAATTGGCTGCCACGTCAGCCATTTCCCCATAATCATACTGGAATCCCCATACGTCATTTAATATATGCGCGCCCGCCCGAAGTGCTATATCCGCCGTCTGATAATGATAGGTATCCACAGATACGGGAACAGTCAATCCGGCAAGCACCGCGGGAAGAAACTGCATAAGCCGAAAGCTTTCTTCCTCCGCAGTAAGCGCCATGCTTCCCGGACGCGTTGACTCTGCTCCCACATCAATAATGCCTGCCCCTGCCGCTTCCAATTCCCTAGCCCGAACAGCCGCGGCATGGCAACTATTGTACTGACCCCCATCCGAAAAAGAATCGGGCGTCACATTCAGGATCCCCATAATCTGGATTCGTTTCCGAATAGAAAAATTTCTTCCATCGGCCCAGTGATATGTTCTCTCTTCCATGTTATGCTCCATGTATACACAAGTATTATACTACAGGGCTATATCGAAAAATCGACACAAAAAAAGCGGCATCTGCCGCTCTCCTGGCTGTACGGCCATTGAGGAGTATGACCGCACCGCAGCCAAATTGATAATCAGGGAAAGAATCATCAATTAGACTCAAGGGATTCCCCCTTGTTATGGCATTTCCTCCATATATTTTCATTATACATGTAAAATAAGCAAAGTCAAGAAATTCCCTTAAATGAATCATCCGTGAACGAAAATATGAGCCTTTGCGTTCCTGCTTCTTCCATAAACTGAGCAGCCAAACTGCCTACTCAGTTTTCTCTGCGTAAAAAAGCAGCTTTCTCCGGATTCGTCGGCTTATGACAATTTCTTAAAAAGGCTGACCATTTCCAGCGCATCCATAGCGCATTCAAAACCTTTGTTTCCTGCCTTTAACCCCGCTCGATTCAGCGCTTGCTCTACTGTATCGGTTGTCAGGACGCCATACAATACAGGAATTCCTGAAGACAGTGACACCTGTGCAATGCCCTTTGTTACTTCTGTTGCCACATGCTCATAATGATCTGTTTCTCCGCGAATAACCGCGCCAAGGCAAATTAACGCATCATACATGCCAGATTCCGCCATTTTTTTTGCCGTGGCAGGTATTTCAAATGCTCCAGGCACCCAGGCCAAGTCTACCTTGTCCAAATCAACCCCGTGCCTTGCCAGGGCATCCGCGGCTCCATCAATTAGCTTCGACACGATAACTTCATTAAAGCGTGCCGCCAAAATGCCTATACGAATCTGATTTTCATCAAAATTGCCGGAAATAATGCGCATCATTCTTCCCCCTTGTCAAACTGTAACAAATGACCCATTTTAATTTGCTTTGTCTTTAAGTAAAATTCATCTTCCTTACTCGCCTTCATCTGAATGGGAACTCGTTCCACAATACGAATCCCATAATCCGATACTTCCTCAATTTTTTCCGGATTATTTGTAAGCAGACGAATGGTATCGGCCCCCAGATCTCTGAGCATCTGTGCACCCATCATGTATTCCCGGAGATCCGCCGCAAATCCAAGCTTCAAGTTTGCTTCCACTGTATCATAGCCTTGGTCTTGCAGGGCGTACGCCCGGATTTTATTAATGAGGCCAATGCCGCGTCCTTCTTGGCGAAGGTAAATCATGATGCCACGTCTCTCTTCGGCAATGCGCTTCATTGCCGCATCAAACTGCTGCCCGCAGTCGCAACGAAGCGAGCCAAAGCAGTCTCCAGTAAGGCATTCTGAATGAACGCGGCACAATACAGGCTCACCGTCAGACACATCACCCATGACAAGCGCCACGTGATGCTCCCCATTCAGTTTGTTTATATATCCCACAATGCGGAATTCCCCATACTGCGTTGGCATCCGCGCCTCTGCCACACGCTCCACCAGCTGTTCATGTTTTTTTCTATAAAGAATAAGGTCCTGAATATTGCCAATCTTCATTCCTTTTTCTCTGGCGAGCTGAAACAGATCATTTCTGCGCGCCATCGTGCCGTCCGGATTGATGATTTCACAACAAAGTCCAGCTGGCTTAAGACCCGCCATGCGTGCCAGATCTACGGTTGCCTCCGTATGTCCGGGGCGTTCCAGGACCCCCCACTTCCTGGCTCGAAGAGGAAACAGATGGCCGGGGCGACGAAAATCCTCCGGCCGCACACCATCCTCTATGGCCTTCAGGGCTGTAAGCGAACGGTCACAGGCAGAAACGCCTGTACCCGTATCCTTATAATCGATGGCTTCCAAAAATGCGGTGTGATGATTGTCCGTATTGCGGCGGATCATTGGCCCCAAAAACAATCGATCCGCAATAGTCCCATCCATTGGCATACATAGAACGCCCTTGGCTTCTGAAATCATTAAATTTATATTTTCTGGTGTCGCAAATTCTGCTGCACAAATGTAATCCCCCTCATTTTCCCGGGATTCTGCATCCTGCATAATAACACAGCGACCCGATTTAATTTCTTCCACAATAGACTCAATCGAATCGAATTTATAATCCATAATGACCTCCTGTAAGATGGCATGAACGTAGTGTATCCATAGTAAGTTGCTTCTCACTCGGCGCTGTCATCAATTGCTCCACATACTTTCCCAGCATATCACATTCTATATTCACTGGATCCCCTACATGTTTCCCCAAAAGAATGGAATGCTCCCCCGTATGGGGGATGACCGCCACGGAAAACCCCTCCAGGTTGCGCGCTATCACAGTAAGGCTTATTCCATCTATCGCAACAGAACCTTTCTCGAGGATATATTTCATTTTTTCCGTTATAAAAGATATCTTAATATTCACTGCATTTCCATCAAGCTGTTTGGAAAGAATGCGCCCTGTTCCATCAATATGTCCGGAAACCATATGACCACCGAGGCGGTCTCCCAGGCGCAGTGCGCGCTCTAAATTTACCGGTGAACCCACACGAAACAGGGAGAAAGACGTACGCTTCAGTGTTTCTGGCATGACATCCACACAAAAGGCATCACCGCATAAGCGTGTCACTGTCAGGCATGCTCCATTCACTGCTATGCTGTCCCCTTCCGTCGTTCCCTCAAGGACCGACCGGCACCCAATAACAAGCACGGCACTTCGGCTGTTCCTTTCTATGCGTCGGATGGTGCCAATTTCCTCAATGATTCCTGTGAACATGGCCTTCCTCCCTGGCAATATATGCAACAATTTTTAAATCGTCTCCGGAGGATTCATACGTTATATTCCGAAGTCGCACCGCATCTGCCAAATGCGATGCTCCCCATCCCCCCAATGGGGTAGGTGCCCGTCCACCCCCAATAAGTAGCGGAGCAGCATAAAAGCATATTTTGTCGATAATTCCCGCTTCCAGGGCCGCCGCAGCCAGCGTGGAGCCCCCCTCCAGAAGAATACTGTCGATGCCACTCATTGCAAGGCATGTCATGGCCAGCGACAGATCCACTTCCCCGTGCAGTCCGTCCGCAATAATAATGTCTGCGCCCAGAGCCTGCACCTGCTTCCGTTTTCCCACGGTCGACTGAGATGTGGTGAGTAAAATCGTATGCCCTGGTTCATGCAGCACCTGTGCAGAAAGGGGAATGCAAAGCTGGCTGTCTGCTATGATGCGTACGGGATCTTCCATTCCGGGGATACTGGCCGTAAGCTTGGGATTATCGACAAGAATCGTTCCAATCCCTACCATAATACCGCTATACTGGGCTCTCATGCGATGAACCTCCTCTCGTGATACTTCCGAGGAAATCCACCGTGAATCTCCTGTATAACATGCGGTTTTTCCGTCAAACGACATAGCTGCCTTATACAGTACAAAGGGCTTCTTCTCTGTTACAAATTTTACAAAGGCTTCATTTAGCTTCCTGCATTCTTCCTCCATGACCCCTACGGTAACAGAGATTCCGGCCTCCTTCAATTTTTCAATCCCCCGCCCTGCAATCAGCGGATTGGGATCTATCATAGACGTGACTACCCGACCTATTTTCTTTTGAATGATAAGATCCGCACATGGCGGCGTTTTCCCATAATGTGAGCACGGTTCAAGCGTCACATACAGCGTGGCACCGGTCGGGTCTTCCCGGCAATTTGAAAACGCATTGACCTCCGCATGGGGACCGCCAAAATGCTCATGCCAACCCTGTCCTATGATGCGTCCCTCTTTAACGAGAACCGCTCCCACCATAGGATTTGGCCGTGTATGGCCTATACCTTTTTTCGCCAATTCCAGTGCTAGCTGCATATATTTCTGATCTTCAGCGGAAAACAAAAAGCCACCTCCTTTTCAGGACGCGGCTAATGGCAATACACTGCCCTCTTCTTTCATCCAGACTCTGGAAGAGTTTTGCCTCTGCCTTACTGTCGGCTTCGGAATCGCACCGAATCAGCCTTGCGGCTCGTGGGCTAAAAGCATGCGTTTGCTTCATTACCACCGGTCAGGAATTTCACCTTGCCCTGAAGAGATATTATTAATTGACAATAATTATACAGAGTTTCCGGCGAAAATTCAACAAATCACCATCTAAATTATTTTAGTCCGAGCCCCTGGAGGCAGAAGCGAACTTCTTCTGCTATGAACTGAGGAGAAAGAAGCCTTCCCTCTTTCGCACAAGAAACAGGTATCCAACCATAACGCGCGGAAAGCATCTGGTAGGCATCACAGCATTTGTGAAGATAGTCTATGTTTTTTTCATGAATATCCATGCTGCCCCCTTCTGCCGCGCGCTTCTTCACCAGCTCTTCCGAAATATCAACGGGCATATTGAGCAATAGGACGGCATCCGGTCTGGGAAGTCCCAATTTTACGTATTCCATATCCTCCAGCCAGTCAAGAAACGTCTGCCGCTCCAATTCGGTGCTGTACTTTGTCATTTGATGGACCATATTGCTAGTAGTGTAGCGATCTGCAATCACCACGCCCCCCGATTCATAAAATGTTTTCCATTTTCTGCGAAAGGAAGCAAAGCGATCCAAGGCGAAAAACAGAGACGACGCATAGGGATTTACATCATAGATGTCATTTCCAAATTCCCCAGAAAGATACATCCGTACAAATATAGAAGACTCGCTTTCATATTCAGGAAAGGACAGGTGCAATACTTCTTTCCCTTCGCTTTTTAATTGTTTCTCTAACAGCTCAGACTGTGTTGCCTTCCCGCTACCGTCAATGCCCTCAAATACAATTAAGGTTCCATTCATGATTGTATCCTTTATTCGTTAACAATTACTTTAGTGTGTTCCGGGGGGCGGAGTGGTATCCCGTGGGCGGGTCCATCATGCCTCCAGCACCGATAAAATCTATGTTTTTTCGCTTTTGTGGTACCGCATGGTATTGTGTGCGAATATACGCCCGATTGTCAACTTGCCATTCATTTTACCAAACGTTTTACCAACGATTTACCACTGCCCACGCCTGTCTATAGGTTTGCGGCGTCCAGTTTCCCCATTGCCTCTTTCTTTTGCTCATCGTATACATGGCAATATAGATCGGCGGTCATTGCAAGGCTGGAATGCCCCAACAGTTCTTTTAATGTGTTCATATCCACTCCAGCGGCCGCCGCGCTGCTTGCAAACGTGTCACGGAAAGCATGAGTTGAGAACGGGCGGAGCGGTTCACCGGCCGCGTTTGCTCTGGCTATCGCTGGGGCAATCAGCTGTGAAACAACGCGAGTTACGGGGCGGGTGCCACGCTTCCCGAAAATACCGGTTTCTCTCTGTAGCCTTTCAATCCGAACAAAACTGTAGCAAGGCCGCGCCGTGCAATCAGCAGTTCCAACACAGCCTCATTGATGGGAATATCGCGGCGGCTCTTCTTTGTTTTTGGCGGCCCCACCGTTTGCCCCCTTTTGGTGTTGGTTAGCGTTTTTCGGACATGGATCACGCCGGCGGAAAAATCTATATCCTTCCAGTCGAGTGCGCACACCTCACCGATTCGCATGCCCGTGTAAAGCATCATTCGAAAAACGTCGCTGTATTCGGATTTGCATTCATACTTGAAAAAGATTCTCAACTCTTCATCAGTCAATGCCCTGTGAATGGTTTCCCGTGCTGGTTGTTCGGTGCCTTTTTCGCGCGGGCGTTTAATATATTCCGCGGGATTGGCTTTTATAATCCCATCAATAACGGCATCTTTTAGGACTCCATGCAACATAGTCATCGTCCCGATTACTGTTGCGCGCGAATATTCGGCGCCTATGCTACGCTGAACGTCCATCAATTCCCGCCGCTCCAGCGCCTGCACCTTGCGAGCGCCTAATGCTGGGCGAATGCGGGCATATGCCGCTTTATAGCTCAAAATAGTTGATTCCCGAATGTTGTCAGATTTCCTGGCAATCCATTCATTAAAATATGCGTCCAGCGTTATGTCTTTATTCGTTAAAAAGGAGGCCCTCCGATTGGCCTCCTTCTGTTTACGATCTTTTTCCGGCATGTTCCTTCTTTGAATTAAACTGATTCATGGTTTTATCTATGCCAATCGTAAGGGCCGCTTCAATCGAATCAGCGGTATGGTTTTTCGCTGCTTCAATAACGCCCACATCATCCCCATAGGGACGCCCCAAAACATGCTGTACTACATCATGACCATCCTTGGGATGGCCCACGCCAATACGAAATCGGATGAAATCTTCTGTTCCAAGATGCGCAATGAGCGATTTAATCCCATTGTGTCCGCCGGACGCCCCTTTTTTTCGTATCCGCGTTTTCCCGGGCGGCAAATCCAAATCATCGCAAATGACAAAAATATCCTCCGGCATAATTTTGTAGTACCGGGCAATCTCTCCCACCGATTCCCCGCTATTATTCATATAAGTAAGCGGTTTTATCAAAAGCACCTTTTCCCCATTCCGGATGCAAGACGCAACCTTTGCTTTCATCATGTCTTTCCATACGGTCACGCCCCACCGGGATGCCAGTTCATTCGCCACATCAAATCCCATATTGTGGCGAGTATGCGCATACTCCGTTCCTGGATTTCCCAGACCAACAATCAGTTTCATGAAAGGATAATACCCTTATTCCTTATCATCAAAGAGTTGACTTACAGATACTTCATGAAAAATGCGCATAATAGCCTCCCCTAAGAGCGGTGCCACGGAAAGAACCGTTAATTTGGGCTGCATCTTTTCCGGAGGAATGGGCAGGGAGTTGGTAACAATTAACTCTCTGATATTGGAACTGCGAATGCGCTCTGTGGCGGGATCCGTAAGGACAGGATGACACACCGCGGCATAAACCGATTTTGCACCATACTCTGCCAATGCTTTTGCGCCCTCACAGAGCGACCCTGCCGTATCAACCATATCATCCACAATCACGCAGTTTCGCCCTTCCACGCTTCCGATAATATTCATAACTTTAGCAACGCCCGGTTCAGGACGCCGTTTTTCTATGATTGCAATGGGCGCGCCCACGCGGTCAGCCAGTTCCCGTGCCCGGGTAACGCCACCTAAATCAGGAGAAACAATGGTTAAATCATCCAGATGCTTACTGCGAATGTAATTGGCCAAGAGAGACGCTGACATAAGATGATCCACAGGTACATCAAAAAATCCCTGAATCTGCCCGGCATGCAAATCCATGGTAACGACACGTGTCACACCGGCTTTTGACATGAGATCCGCCACCAATTTCGAGGTAATCGGCTCTCTGCCGCGGGTTTTCCGATCCTGCCTTGCATATCCATAATACGGGACTACGACAGTGATATGCCGGGCAGATGCCCGCTTCAATGCATCTACCATAATAAGCATTTCCATCAGGTTGTCATTGACCGGTGTTCCGGTAGGTTGAATAACAAAAACATCCTTGCCACGGACACTTTCGTTAATCATGACCTGTATTTCCCCATTGTTAAACCGACCGCACATCGCTTTCCCCAAAGGAATACCAATGTAGTCGCTGATTTCTTTTGCCAACACGGGATGGGCCGTACCACTAAAAATTTTCAGCTTGGATTCATCTTCCATTTTCATTTTCTGTCTCCCCTCTTCAAAAATGGATGAAATACACTATATATTATACGTTACAACTACAATATCAATCTTTATATGTGTTTTCCTTTACCCAATGCTCAATATTTTTCTGACGCGTACGGGCGACAGCCAAGGCTTCGCGTGGTACATTCTTTGTAATAGTAGATCCTGCGGCGGTAAAGGCACGTTCTCCAATTTCCACGGGTGCCACCAAATTCGTGTTGCAGCCGATAAACGCATGATCACCCACGATGGTTCTATGCTTTGTTTTCCCGTCAAAATTGACTGTCACCGTGCCGCAGCCAAAATTCACTTTTTCTCCTACATCCGCATCTCCACAATAAATGAGATGCGGCAACTTTGTCCCATTCCCTACATTGGAATTTTTTACTTCCACAAAATTTCCTATTTTGATGTGGTCTTTTAAAACGGTTCCCGGACGGAGGTTAACAAAAGGCCCTATCTCATTATTGCTTCCAATGACGCAGTCATGTGCATAAACACGATTCAGTCTCGTATGATCTCCACAAATGACATTCTCAAGTTCTGTATCCGGGCCAATCCGGCAGCCGCAACCCACAGAGGTTTTTCCTTCAAGAATAACCCCTGGGCAAAGCACTGTATCCCGGCCAACCGTCACCCCTTCCTGAATATACACACGATCCGGATCAATAATAGATACCCCTGCATCCATTAACTCAACGGCTTTTCTCTTCCGCAATACCTTGTCGGCCTCGGCCAGCTGGCTGCGGGAATTAACCCCCAGCGTTTCCTCTGAATCCTGTGCCACAACCGGCAACACAATCCGGCCCTCTTCAATCATAATACCAAAAACATCGGTCAGATAATACTCACCCTGGGCATTATTGCAGTCCAATTTTGGTAATGCGCTCAGAAGCGCCTCTGTTTCAAAGCAATAGGTGCCCGTATTAATCTCATTTACAGCCAATTGCTCCGGCGTTCCATCCTTTTGCTCAACAATACGAGTCATATGTCCCTTTCGATCCCGAATGATTCTTCCATATCCAAAGGGATCTGCCATGACCGCGGTTAATACAGTTGCCGCTGCCTTTTTTTCTCTGCATGCATCAATGAGCATTCGAACTGTACTACTGCGCAGCAAGGGGGTATCCCCGCAAATCACCAGCACATACCCTTTCTCCCGCTTCAAATATGGCACTGCCTGCACTAGTGCGTGCCCTGTTCCACGCTGCACTTTTTGCTCTGCATAATCCGTTCTGTTTCCCAATGCCTGGCGTACCAAATCACCTTTATAGCCAATCACCGTAACAAAGGATGTGCAGCCTGCCTCTTTTACGACATGAATGACCTGCTCCGCCATAGGTATACCATTTACCCGATGCAGTACTTTTGGCAAATCGGATTTCATACGTGTTCCCATGCCCGCAGCCAATATCACTGCCGTTATCGATTCCATTTATACTCTCCCATCAAAATTCGCTAAATGCCCAATAAACCAATGTTTTTCATTGTAACAAAGGCACTGCTCCTACGCAATAAAAGTATTCCTCACAATCCAGATATCATCCTGCATTTTCTGCAGGCCAATCCAGACTTTCCTGTTCTCCCCAAAGAGAATAATAATGTCCGCCATGAAAGAACGCAGGACTCTTTCGACAGTCCTGCATTCTTTATTATTCTGCAAACATTACTTTGAAATTTTCTTTGGTGGGTCTTGCATGAAGCGACTGCGCACTATGGCCTACCGCCAATCCGCAAATCGGGATCGCATCATCCGGAAGTCCCAGCTTAGCCTGCCACTCTTTTTCTCCGCGAATAGAAAAAATCATTCCGTGTATATACACAGAGCCCAGACCGCGATCTGCCGCGGCCAGATGCATATTCTCAATGATGCATGCCGCATCGTACTTGGCAAGCTCCTCAATGACGTCCGGCGTTTTTGAAACGAGAATAAAGAGTGGCGCACCATAGGAAGGGTCATTCTCTTTCCCCGTTGCCTTTGTAAAATCTGCTTTCATGCTATTTAAAATTTCTTCATTGGAAATAACGCTAATAATATAACCTTTATTGTTATGCATACCAACCGGCGCCAATTGCGCCGCTTCAACAAGGGCGTTAATATCATCCTTTGCTACTTTTTCATCCGTATACATACGTACTGACTGCCTCATATGAAGTGTTTCGAAAAATTCCATATTGTTCCCCTTTCTTTCAGACGTAAACAATCCCTTCTTCTGTAATCCGAATCGGGCCGCCTATGCACACAGAAACCACATCTCCCTGGTCAAACATGGCCTCGCCATAAATGGTGCCGCCGGGTTGCTTTGCCTCAACATGCACCGATTCCCGGCGTTGCATCGCCAAAGATGCCGCAATGGCTGCCGTACCGCTACCGCAGCTCGACTCATTAATCAAGGTATCTGTTTCTCTAACATAAACAAAAGGCTCCAGGAATTGACCATCCCAAAACAAAATACCCGCTGCCTCTCCGCTTTTTACCGAATGTGCTTTGAGCAGTACAGCAACAAGCTGCTCTTTTTCTTCCGGCAAAAGGGGCTCAACCAAATGAATGCAGTAATGGGTGATTCTAGGCAAACAGACCTCCCAAATCCTGTAACTGTCATCCTCCATCGCCAAGATCGATACTGGCCGGGGCATTTCTGCCTTCACATCAAAAGAGGTAGGGCCCGTCTGATTCACTTTACAGCACACATTGTGATTGATTCCTGAACAGGAAATTTGAAAACTCTTCTCCCTCACATATTGCTGAGACGGCTGCCATCTCTCCCTATCGAACACCTTCCACGCTGCCGCAGCGCGAACAGCATTTCCACAAAATTCACCACCCATCATCCGAATGGCCATATCACAACATCTCGGAGGTTCTTCATCGATAAAAGCCACTTGTTCCGCACAGATACTTTCTTTCTTCATTAATTCCTGTGCCAGTACGCTTTGTTCTTCCTTCGGGATCGGATCTAATACGAAAATCGTCGTATTCCCCGATGGATCCGCTTTCACAAAATGTAACTCTTCCATACAAAGCCTTTCATTCCTGCTTCTGTAAACATGTATGCTGCTGCTTTTCTTCAATCCATTGCCACAATCGGTTTCTGTCCTTCTCCGATAGAAAGCCCAATGCCACGGGCACCCTTGTCAGACTGGCCGCATCCATGCCAAGGTACAGCTCATCCCATCGATTTGAAAATCCGAAAATGCGGGGATAGTCTGTGACAAAATATTCTGGCTTCACCCACCAGCGTTTCCACTTCCCTCCGTCCCAATACCTTCCCGGAATAAGCAAAAGAAGATGTTCTCTGCATACCAATACCAAAGGTACATGCAGACGGTAAATACACCATAGGGAAAAAAGAACCATGCTTACCGCGGGAAGGAAAAATTGCCGCAAATCTGAAACAGCAAGAAAAACCACCCATGCAGAGCCGCCCGCATACAAGAGCGATACAAACAAAATCCATGGGATGGATCGATATCCGCACCATTCCGGTCTTCCATAAACCTCCTCGCGGAATTGGTCAAACATACTAACCCCGCTGCGGTCTATGATGCGGCTGCCATGTCTGCAGGCTGCGCGGTTTGCCAAATACCGCATCAAAAACAACCCATTGCTCAATGCTTTGTTCTGTCAGCGACACGGAGGCTGCCGAAGGCATGGCGGTGGTCGCCTTCATTGGCACCGGCTCCTCGCTTTGTATCCTTGGGACGTTTTCCAAACGAGCAGCATACTCCTGCAGCCATTTTTGTCTTTTCTTTTCCTCCGTCTCCTCCGTCGATACAGAAGGTACCGGCGAAAGCGGCCTCTGCCGCAAACCAGAAGGCTCGGCGACAGGGCTTTCTATATTAGCTTCCACATCACCGGAATCTGCAGAAGCCTTTTTTGCCTCAGGTAAATTCCATGCCTGCCTTAGCTTCTTTCTGAAGACTTCGTAATCATAGCCACCTGGAGCTTGACTGCTTCCGGGCCGCTGCTGCACGGGTGGAAGGGATTGCTTCTGCTTTTGCTCTAAAGGTATCCGGGGCCGTTCTCCCGGCGACTGCCGGCTATTTTTTCGTTTTTGTATAGAAGAAAACAAATAAATCAGGGCTACAATGAAAACTACATTTATCCAGTCCATTGTTTATTCCCTCCACACGGCATCACTGCTGATTATTAGGCGACGGACTATTTTTCCCTGCAATATTTTGTCTCATTCCTGTATCTGCCAGAAGATTCTGCAAATTATAATAATCCATCACACCCATATGGCCCTCTTTTAAGGCTTCTGCCATGGCATGCGGAACCTCTGCCTCTGCCTCAACGACCTTTGCCTGCATTTCCTGCGTATACGCCTTCATTTCCTGTTCCTTTGCCACAGCCATGGCACGGCGTTCTTCCGCCCGCGCCTGAGCTATTTTTTTGTCAGCTTCCGCCTGATCCGTCTGAAGCTGGGCCCCAATGTTGCGGCCTACATCCACATCGGCAATATCAATGGAAAGAATTTCGAATGCAGTGCCAGAATCCAGTCCTTTGCCTAGAACCGTTCTGGAAATATGATCCGGATTTTCCAACACGTCTGTATGAAGCTCAGAGGATCCCACAGTGGTAACAATCCCTTCCCCCACGCGGGCAATGATGGTCGCTTCTCCCGCGCCGCCGACCAGCCGATCTATGTTAGCACGCACCGTCACGCGGGCGCGGACTTTCAGTTCAATGCCGTTTTTAGCCACCGCTGAAATCGTCGGCGTCTCAATCACCTTGGGGTTAACGCTCATCTGTACCGCTTCCAGCACATCGCGGCCCGCCAGATCTATGGCTGCCGCCTGCTCAAAGCTCAGAGAAATTTGGGCGCGATGGGCGGCGATAAGCGCATCAACCACGTTATCCACATTGCCGCCTGCCAGGTAATGGGCTTCCAGTTGATTGGCATTCAGCAAAAGACCGGCCTTCGTTCCTTTTATCAGGGGCAAAACAATCATTTGTGGAGAAACACGCCGAATACGCATCCCTACAAGGTTAAACAGAGAAATCCTTACGTCCGCTGCCAGAGCAGAAATCCACAGTCCGATCGGAACAAGATAAAAAAGCACGGAAATAACAAACATTAAAAGAAGAAATATAATGATTGGAAATACAAGTACCATGAAATCCTCCTCCAAAATATAACTGCCAATTATCTTACTTCACGTACCACAACGCGATTGCTTTCTGATTTCACAACAATCACGGGCTTGCCGGCTTCTACAAAATCCCCCTCCGTTACTGCATCCAGCACCACCCCTTCGATTTCCACCTTTCCAGCCGGACGAAGCACGGATCGCGCAATTCCCTGCCGTCCTCCCCAGGAGGAAAAATCCTCAGAAGAGGATACATATCCCTTTTGCGATGCTAAATTAAGCGCCAGAGTAACCTTTTTCCACAAGCGGTTTTCCGACAGCCGACCGACGATGGTACAAATGCCAATGACAGCAGCAATCAGCCCGCCTGCCAGAACATACATGGCTACTATATTTCCTCCCAGTAGAAAATATAGCGCAGCAATCATGGAAACAAGCCCAGCAGACGCTATAACGCCGGTTGCGAGGAACAGCAAGTCCACAAAAATGAGCATCAATCCGCCAAAAAAGAGCAGTGCCTCCGTCATAGCCCAAGTCGAATCATACCAATGGCTCCAAAGAAGAAGCCCCCCTAAACAAACGGCAATCAATCCCCCTCCGGAGAATCCGGCCGTCTTGATTTCAACCAATATAGCCATAAATATGACGGCAACCAATATCCCTTCAATAACCGGATGCTGAATCAGTTCCATGTCCATCTCCTTTTCTTTACTGCATTATAACACAGAATACACCGCTTCTATCTTTACAAATGGAAAAGGCAGAGGAATCTCCCCCGCCTTTCTGCAGTCAGTATGGATTAATTCGTAAGCGACCGGAGCGGTGCCGGGATACGGCCCCCCCGTGCAATGAATCCATCTGGTTTGAATTTATTTACGGAAATGACCGGTGCATATCCCATGAGCCCGCCAAAGGTAACCATGTCTCCCGGCTTTTTCCCCGGCACAGGAATAAGCCGGACCGCTGTTGTTTTGTTGTTGATCATTCCAATGGCTGCCTCATCGGCAATAATGGCAGAAATAACTGCTGCACTTGTATCTCCCGGAACCGCAATCATATCGAGGCCCACGGAACAAACACAAGTCATTGCCTCCAGTTTCTCCAGTGTCAGACTGCCCCTCTGCACCGCCTGAATCATTCCAAGGTCCTCACTTACTGGAATAAAGGCGCCGGACAAGCCGCCCACGCTGGAAGAGGCCATCAGTCCGCCCTTTTTAACTGCGTCATTAAGAAGCGCCAACGCCGCCGTGGTCCCGGGGGCGCCGCAGCTTTCAAGGCCCATTTCCTCCAATACCGCCGCCACACTGTCTCCCACGGCTGCAGTGGGCGCCAGCGATAGGTCAATAATGCCAAACGGCACATGGAGCCGTTCTGTCGCAGCCTGCGCTACCAGTTGTCCTAATCGGGTAATCATAAACGCGGTGTTCTTTATAGTTTTGGCCACCACTTCAAAAGGTGCTCCCTTGACGCTCTCCAGTGCATGCTTCACCACCCCCGGACCGGAAACGCCTACATGAATGGCGCAGTCTCCATTGGTCACACCATGAAAGGCGCCTGCCATAAAAGGATTGTCTTCCACTGCGTTGCAAAAGGCCACAAATTTTGTACAGCCATAGGCATCCTGATCTTGGGTCCGCTCCGCCAAATCCTTCACGATTTCTCCAATTCGACGCACCGCATCCATATTGATACCTGCTTTTGTGGAGCCCACGGCAACAGAGCCGCAAATGCTTTTCGTAGTGGCCAATGCTTCCGGAATGGAGTCAATCAGTTTTTTATCAGACGGAGTGATTCCCCTTTCCACCAATGCAGAAAATCCCCCCATAATATCAATGCCCAGCGTATCCGCCGCGCGTTGCATGGTTTCTGCAATGCTCACATAATCCTTCGCCCCGCAACTGCCCGCAACTAAAGCAATTGGCGTCACAGAAACGCGTCTGTTTACAATGGGAACGCCGTACTCCAACGAAATATCCTGACTCACCTTGGTGAGGTGCTCTGCCTTTTGGCAAATCATGTCGTAAATTTTACTGCACAATACCTTTTCATCTTCCGCTGCACAGCCCAAAAGAGAAATGCCCATGGTGATGGTTCGTACATCCAATTTATTTTGATCAAACATACGTTCCGTAGAAAGAATATCTTCAATGTCCAGCATAGCCATTGCTCCTCAAATGCGGTGCATCGCGTAAAATACATCCGCCAACTGGGCGCGTACCTCCACGCCGAGTGAACGTCCTGCCTCACCCAATGCCTTCTGAATATCCTCCAGCGCATCCGGCGACAATTCCATGTCACAAATAAGCACCATGTTAAAAATACCGTCAACAATAGTCTGCGATACACTGCGAATATTAATTTGGTGCTTTGCCAGCTCACTGGACACACCTGCAATGATACCGATTTTATCGACGCCTACTACAGTTACTACAATTCTCTTCATTTATACCTCCCTGCCTTCGGTTCAACGCCAAGCCGAGGTGCTCACAAACAATTGTAACATGCATATGCAGTTCCAAGATATTTTTTCCTTCTGTCTTCAACAGAAAAACCAAGGTATTCTGTTCATTTCACCGGATACGCCGTTAACCGTTCATTTCAATTCCCTCAAGCGTCTCTCCCCAATGCTGTGCTGCTGCCCCCAAAAGCCCCTTTGCAGGAAAGCGAGGTCTATTTAATTTTCCTGACACCTCCCTACACAATAAAAATATGGATTCAACTATGAACGCATAAAACTTTTCAGAATCTTTTTCTGCCGTATATTTCAAAAAATCTTCTGAAATATATCTTTCCGCTTCAAAAAAGTATGATTCCCGAAAAAGAAAGTGTATAATAAAAAGAAATAAAAATTTTCTATCTTTCTCAAAGAAGGAGTGTGCTATACCATTGCTGAAATATGTTTCATGGAATGTAAACGGTTTGCGAGCTTGTATAAAAAAGGGATTTATGGATACCTTCCACAGGCTTAATGCCGATTGTTTTTGTATCCAGGAAACAAAATTACAACCAGATCAGATTCAACTGGACATCCCTGGATACTACCAATACTGGAACAGTGCAGTAAAAAAAGGGTACAGCGGGACGGCTCTTTTCACAAAAACGGAGCCACTCTCGATAGCATATGGCATGGCCATGGAAGAGCATGATCAGGAGGGGCGGCTCATCACTGCTGAATTTTCAGATCACTTCCTCGTCACCTGTTATACGCCTAACAGCCAACGCGGCCTCGCCCGCCTTAGCTACCGCATGGAGTGGGAAAATGATTTCCGTAAGTATCTTTTAGCGCTTTTGCAGAAAAAACCGGTTGTGCTCTGCGGAGACCTGAATGTGGCCCATCAGGAAATTGACATTGCTAATCCCGCGCAAAACCATAAAAATGCCGGTTTTACCGATGAAGAACGGGAGAAAATGACGGAATTGCTTGCTGCCGGTTTTACCGATACATTTCGCTTGCTCCATCCGGATACGGCCAATGCCTATACCTGGTGGAGCTACTTTGCAAAATCCAGAGAAAGAAATATAGGCTGGCGCATTGATTACTTCATTACCTCTGCGTCCCTGAACCGCCGGATACAAACCGCTTCCATCCATCCGGAGATTGAAGGCAGTGACCATTGCCCGGTTGAGCTTATTTGGGAATAAACAACCCCATTTTACTAATTGGCAGGACATGCCGCTTCAAAAATAAATCGTTTTAAAGGGGGCGTTACCTATGTGCAGCAGCCATTCTTCCCACACGGTTTCTTCGGCGATTCAGCAGTTTGCAGATGCCATGTATGATGCGGCCCGGGGAAACTGCGACGTTCCTCTGCCGGAAACAGACAATTCGGATCTGTCTCTTCTTTTGTCTGCCTTTTCTGCACTGCGAACAGGAATCGCAGAAAATAAAGCCAAGCAGGAATTGAAAGAGTGCCAGCGGCAAACAGCCATTGCAGATATAGTCCATGACCTCCGCCTCCCGCTTACCATCATCCTTGGCTACACCGAAGCCCTGCAAAAACACATGGATACCACACCGAAAAAGCGGGAATCCTACCTGTCTGCCATTGAAATGCAGGCCAGGGATTTATCCGCCCTTATCGATTCATTGTCGGCAGTGAACCGAGACCTTTCTCCTGCATCGATGAGTCAAATACTATATTCCCCCTATGAAATCATTCATACGTGGATTCAGGTGAACCAATACCAATTGCAGTGCCATCAAATTACCATCCAAGTTACTATTGACGAGTCTCTTTTGCTCCCTATTGATCACCAAACACTGCACCGAATACTGCTAAATTTGTTTTCAAACACAATAAAATACAGGACCAGGCCATCATCGGCGGTATCCATTTCTTTTCTTCAAAAAAATAAGGAAGCCGTCTTTACATATCATGACGACGGCCCTGGCGTAGCACCAGCGTCGCTGCACAACCTGTTTTCTCCGAGATTCCGAGAAAACCATAAGACGGACATTCCCGGTTCCGGCCTCGGTTTGCATAGCGTTGCCCAGATAGCCGCCAATTACCATGGAACGGCCAAAGCACAAAATGAAAATGGGCTGATTATTATCCTTACATTTCCAATTTCAGGAGGTTCATCATGCTAAACGTACTTATTGTAGAAGACGATTCTCTCATTGCGGAACTGGAACGGGATTTTCTTGAACCCAATAATTACTTTGTCCGCATTGCAGAAAATGGCGAAGACGCATTGAAGATCATGGAAAAAGTGAAAATCGACGCCATTCTGCTTGATGTCATGCTGCCCGGAGAGGACGGATTTTCCCTGTGCAGAAAAATGAGGGAAAAAACGGATGCCCCCATTCTCTTTGTTACAGCCCGAAAAGAAGAGGTGGATAAAATTCGAGGCTTGGGCCTTGGTGCTGATGATTATATTGTTAAGCCTTTCAGCCCAACGGAGCTTGTAGCTCGCTTGCGCGCACACATTTCCACGCACCAACGACTGATGAGAATCGAATCCAATGTACCAGCCATAGAAGAAGGCATCACCATTGACAATCTCACCATCCGCCCCAAGGCACGTCAGGTCATTCTTGACGGGAAAGATGTCTCTCTCACTGGCAAGGAATTTGATTTGCTCTGTTTCCTCGTGGAGCATCCAAATGAAGTCTTCTCAAAAGAACAGCTTTTTGAAAAAATCTGGAGCCTTGACCCCATTGGCGAACCTGCCACTGTCACCGTTCATATCAATCGCCTTCGCGACAAATTGAAAGCCATCGCAGGACGCCCCTATGAACGCATTGAAACGGTGTGGGGCGCGGGCTATCGGTTCCATATGGATTGATTGTCTACGGGACCGGGCTGCATGACATAACCTCGCATTTATTTATATTTTAAATCCAGGAGTTCTGCCAATTGGTGAGCCGGACCGTCTTCTTCGTTGGTTCGTTTAAGAATCACCTTTGCCGCCGCCTTGGCCTCTGCCTCCGCATTTGCCACGGCATAAGACCACCCTGTCACGGCCAGCATGGATACGTCATTTTCCGTATTTCCAAAAGATGCCATGGCCTTGCAGGGAATCCCCCATTCCTTTCCCAGCATGCCCAGTGCAGAGCCTTTGGACACACCTCTTTTTTGAATGTTCAGGAATACATCACCGGGATGCACCATTTCCACCATGTGGCCATACTGCTTTTGCAGGTACGATCGGATCTCTTTGCGTTTTTGCTCACTTTCCTCTATCAAAACAAACCGAGTGGGCTCTTTTTCTGGATGGTAAAAACGTTCTCCCGCATAGATAACCTCTTTAGACCGATACCGCCGGCTTTTTTCTTCAATTTCTGCCTCTGCCGGCGCAGGCAAGTATATGGCATCATCAATGTACGACTGCATCGTCCATTTGTATTTTCGGCTGTCCTCCAAAATCTTCTTTGCCGTATCCATAGGGAGCCCCTCATGATGCAAAACAATTCCTGATTCGGCCAACCCAATCAAAGCACCGGTGTAGCAAATCACTGGCACATCCCCCAGTCCAAGAAGTTGCACCTTCGCCCGGGCAGAATCAAACATTCTGCCCGTTGCAATAACAATGCGTATTCTAGCTGTAGCCTCTCGGATCACCCACTTTGAGTATTCTGAAATGGACATATCCTCATGCAACAGTGTCCCATCCAAATCAATAGCTACCAATTGAAGGTGCAATGTACTCCCTGCTTTCTTCCTTTAACCCATTTATGTCGTTACTTATATTATAAGCTCTCTTATATAATAACTGTTAATTGTGAGTAAACACGTTTCAATCTTGCCAATCATGAAATATCGCTTTCTCCTAATTATCACCGCCGCCATATGGGGCTTCGCGTTTGTCGCACAGATTGTCGCGATGGATGACATCGGCCCATTTACATTCAGCGCCTGCCGCTCCTTTATCGGGACCTTTTCTCTTGTCCCCATATTGCTTTTAACGCCCTCGTCCCCGCCCTTGAAGCAACCTGACTTCCCACGCTGGACCGCGATTGTCATAGCAGGCATTTTCCTAAGCGGAGGCACCCTCTTTCAGCAATTTAGCCTGCTCTATACCACGGCCTCGAAGGCAAGCTTTATCACCGCAACCTACATCCTTATGGTGCCGCTTTTCGGTCTGTTCCTGGGAAATGCGCTGTGCCGAAATCATGCAATCGGCGCCATTCTCGCCATGAGCGGTGTATATTTCCTGTCCGTTACGGAATCCTTTGATATAAATCAGGGTGATATACTTGTTTTCCTGGGCTCACTCTTTTTTACCGGCCATATTTTATATTTAAACTATGCCTCACAAAGGTACTCGCCCATACAAATTGCGGCCGGTCAATTTTTTGTGTGCGGCATAATTAGCTTAGCGGGAACCCTTCTCTTTGAAACCGTTTATATCAGTGCTTTGCTTGCCGCCTGGTGGCCCATTCTATACACGGGCATTTTTTCTACAGGCATTGCCTACACCCTTCAAATCGTCGGACAAAAACACCTGCCGCCTACAGAAAGCTCCATGATCCTCAGTCTGGAAATGGTCTTTGGCGGATTGGGCGGATTTATCTTTTTGGGTGAGACCATGACGGCCCGCGAATTGATCGGCGTCCTATGTATGATTGTGGGCGTCTTTTGGTCCCAAATTTCCAGTCCTGAAATTTTCCGTCTGCACCGCGCGACCTAACACTCGCCAACGCTGATACGCTACATTCCAGAAAGGATTTTACCATGAAATTAGTTATCGCTGAGCCATTGTCCGTGTCTGAGGGATTCCTTGCTTCGCTTACCGCCCCTCTTCATCGTAACGGATGGGACATAGAAATTCACACAACCCGTCCGGCTGATCAATCAGAGCTGGGCCATCGCCTTTCATCTGCCGACGCGGCCGTAATTGCCAATTTCCCCTGCACCAGAAACGCCCTTTCTCAAGCCGCGCATCTGAAATATTTATGCATCGCCTTTACCGGCGTTGATCATGCAGACATCGCCTACTGCCGCAGCCATCACATAGCCGTTTCCAATTGCGCTGGCTATTCCACAGAAGCAGTTGCCGAGCTTGTATTTGCTTTGGTCTTATCTTTATCGCGAAAGATTTTTTTATCCACTCCGGAAATTTGTAGTAAAAAAAGTGCGCCCCCATTGCTAGGCACAGAAATTGCGGGCAAACAATTTGGCTTATAGGCACCGGCCGGATAGGCCAACGCGTGGCTTCTCTGGCGCAAGCCTTTGGCTGCACTATGTGGGGCTGGAGCCGGACGCAAAATGATTCTTCTATTCATTACACCAATCTGGAAACGCTCTTGCAAACCAGCGATATTCTTTCCATACACCTGCCGCTAACAGAGGAAACCAGACATCTTATTGGCGCTGATGAATTGGCTTTGATGAAGCCCACGTCACTCCTCATCAATACAGCCAGAGGACCTATCATTGATTATGAGGCCCTATCCGCCGCCTTAAAGGAACATCGTATTGGCGGTGCCGGCATTGACGTGTTCGAACAGGAGCCGCCGCTCCCCGAAACTCATCCCCTTATGGACATGCCGAATTGCATTCTTACTCCGCATATTGGATTCTTCAGCGCAGAAGCAATGGAAAAACGTGCTCGCATTGTTTTTGATAACCTCGAATCTTGGGCCAATGGCTACCAGAAAAACACTATCTGCTAAAGGATTGGACCATTCAATGTGCAGCCAAAACCGCTGGTAATCCCCAATTTTACTGCCATTGGCACATGAACCTTCTGTCTATTCTATATTAAAGAAGAAATAAAAAAGAGAAAAGGATGGATGCGTCAAATCTATCCTTTTCTCTTTTTTATTATTTCAAGCATTTTTGGCCGCTTCAGCAATCTTTGTAAATGCAGCAGGATCACTAATTGCGAGTTCCGACAGCATCTTACGATTCACTTCAATCCCCGCCTTATTCAGCCCGGCAATCAGCTTGCTGTAAGTCAATCCATTCTGCCGTGCCGCTGCATTGATACGAACAATCCAGAGCTTGCGGAACTCTCTCTTCTTTGCTCTGCGGTCTCTTCTTGCATAATACAGTGCCTTCATGACCAGCTCATTTGCTTTGCGGAACTGGGCATGACGAGCACCTCTGTAGCCTTTGGCCAGTTTTAAAATCTTTTTATGTCTTGCGTGGTTCGTAAGCCCACTCTTTACTCTTGCCATTCTTTAAATCCTCCTTTTATCAGCCGTTCGGCAACATTCTCACTACACGCTTATAATCAGATTTAGAAATCATTGCTGCTTTTCTAAAGTTTCTCTTCCTTTTGGGGGATTTTTTCTCAAGAATGTGGCTATGATAGGCCTTGTTTCTTTTGAACTGACCTGAGCCGGTTTCCGTAAAGCGCTTTGCTGCAGCGCGGCGTGTCTTCATTTTCGGCATAATAATCTCTCCTTTGTCAAACTTTCGGTGCAATGACCATCGTCATATTGCGGCCTTCTATTTTCGGCGGCTTTTCTCGAACAATCGTGTTCCCAAGCTCTTTGACAACACGGTCCAGAACCTCCCTGCCCAGCTCGGGATGCGTCATTTCTCTGCCGCGGAACATAATCGTGACCTTGACCTTGTTTCCGTCGGCAAGAAAACGCTGTGCGTGTTTCAGTTTCACAAAGAAGTCGTGATCCTCAATATTCGGGCGAAGCTTGACTTCCTTGATCTGGAAGATTTTTTGTTTCTTCTTGGCCTCTTTGTCACGCTTCTGCTGTTCGTATCTGTATTTGCCGTAATTCATAATACGGCATACTGGAGGCTTTCCGTTTGGAGCTACCTCCACGAGATCAAGTTCCTTTTCCTCAGCCAGCCGAATCGCTTCGCGCAGAGCCATGATCCCTAACTGTTCGTTTGTATCGCTGACAACCCGAACCTCACGAGCACGGATTTGTTCATTGATACTGAGTTCCTTACTTATTCTTTTCACCTCCGAAAAAGTTTTCATTGCAAGGAAAAACGGACAGCCAAAGCCGTCCGCCCGAAATCCATACTTGACCTTAGTAGCATTAGCCTTGTAAGGTGAGAAGCGGATGACTTCTTCTTGCAATTAATACGTGATGTAGTATATTGGAAATTTACTCTTTTGTCAAGGAAAATTTGGCTCATCGCCGTCAAACTTTTGCCGGCTTGTCCATCGCAAGCCTTTATAGAATTCACATTCAGCTCCGGCGTGAAGTTTTTCCTTTTACCTTCCTATTATAGGAAAATTCCTATCAATCCCGCCTCTGCAGAACCAGCGAGAAAATCAAGATTCCTTTGTCACTATAAAATAGTGCCCTTCATACTTTTCTTCTTTTCGAAGCCCCAATGCCCACTCCCCTGCGCGAATAACTTCCTCCACGGAAATGGATTCAATAGGAGTATAAGTCCCATCCCGAACCGTGTGAGGCAAATGGTCTTGCTCCATGGGCAAATCACTGGTAGACAGCCCGCAGGAACGGGGTCCCATGGGATGATGCAATTTGACATTGCTCGGTCCAAAAAGAGCAATCGTAGGCACTCCGCGGCTGTCAAAAATATACATGGGCCCGCTGTCATTGGTAAATCCGACATCACACCAGGAGGCAGCTGCCATAAATTCCCCCATGGAAAGAATTCCCGCCGCAACAATGGCCTTCTCTTGCGCTTTCATGCTGCCCATGGCCTTTTCAATGAGCGGCAATTCACTTTTTACACCAAAAAATACAGGAATATACCCTTTCTTTACAAAATAATCCGCCACTTTCCCAAATCGCTCCGCCGGCCAATTCTTTTCTTTCATTGAGCTTCCCACGGAAATACCGATCAGCGGATCCCCTTTATGAATACCATGCTGCTCATAAAATGCTACCGCCGCCGCATCCCATTCAGGAGATGTATAAATCTGCATTCCCCGGTTCTGCAAATTTTTTATGCCAATATCAGACAAGACGTGAAGATATTTTTCCACTGCATGGCAATCACGTCTTTCTACGAGCAACACCCGATCCATAAAAAGAGAATCCATCCGGGTCCCCGCATCTCCTATCCAGCATTTGGGACTCATCGCCAGTGACATAATGGAAGTTCTTGCCGTTCCGCGGAGAACCAGCAATACATCCGGCTTCTCGAGCCGGCCGATGTCCCGCCCTTTCCGCCAGGTATCCACCATGCCCATATGCACCCGGTCTACAGGAATGATAGTGTCCACATTCGGATTGTACCGCACCGAGTCATGGAACCGGGCGTCGATAACCAGTGAAATATGTGCCCCCACCGCTTCTCTTCGCAACACTTCAAGAAACGGTGTCAAGGAGACCATATCGCCAAAGTAAAGCATATAAATAACGACAATACGCTTTCCCTTCAGGTCAATTGTCTGATTCATTTCTCACCCCTACTTTTCTGAATTTGTCTAATCATGCCTGTAGTAGAATATCCCTCTACAAAAGGTAAAATTTCCACCTGTCCAACGTATTCCCGCCCAACGACTTCGTCAATACGATAATCTCCTCCCTTAACCAGAATATCCGGACGAAGGCAGGCGATAAGATTCCGCGGCGTGTCTTCCGAAAAAAGCACCACGTCATCAACAAATCGGAGAGACGCCAGCATAAAGGCCCGATCCAACTCTCCGTTGATGGGCCGCTCCGCCCCTTTCAGACGCCGCACGGAATCGTCTGAATTGAGCCCCACAATGAGATGGTCTCCTAATGCGGCAGCCTGCTGAAGATATGTCACATGGCCTCGATGAAGTATATCAAAGCAACCATTGGTAAACACAATGGTCTCCCTTTTTTCCCGCCACCGGGACACTTTCTGCTCTGCTTCCGCACAAGTAAGAGGTTTATAATTTTTCCGCAAATCGCGGCCTTCGCATTCCCAGGCATCCAATAATTCGGCACGCTTTACCGGATAGGTTCCCACCCTGGAAACCGCTATGCCTGCCGCCGTATTGGCCAGCTTCAGCGCTGTCTCCGTATCTTTTCCTGCCGCAAGCGCTGCAGCAAGCACCGCCATAACCGTATCGCCAGCGCCGGATACATCAAACACGTCCTGCGCCATGGCCGGACAATGGATGATTTCCTTTCCACCAATGCTGGTGATTCCCTTTTCTGAACGGGTCACAAAGAGGTACTTTAAATGGAATTGCTCACGAACCATAATGCCGGCTTGTTCAATGGCCTTGTCCTCGTTTTCAATAGCTATTCCACAGCATTCAGACAATTCCTTTAAATTCGGTGTAATTCCGTAAGCACCAGTATATTTCTTCCAATTGCTCCCCTTGGGATCCACTAGAACAGGAATTTTCCAGATATGGCTGCGCCGTATAATCTCCTGTGAAAAAGACGGCGTTATGAATCCTTTTCCGTAATCAGAAATAACGATGCAGTCCAGGCCATCAGCCTGTCGTTCTTCCAGCCATTTCAACACGACGGCCGCGCCATCCTCATCAAGAGGTTCTTTCCTCTCAAAATCAAGGCGCATCATTTGCTGCCTGGCACCAAGAATGCGTATTTTGGTGATGGTCCGGTATCCTTTTCGAATCAGAACACCCTTGTCATCAATGCCACTGTTGCCAAAAAGTGTATGCAGAACATGACCGTTTTCGTCATCCCCGCACCATCCTGATACATATACGCGGCACCCAAGAGCAGAAAGGTTTGCCGCCGTATTGGCAGCGCCCCCCAGTACGGTCCGCTCTGATTCAACCAAATTGACAGGAACAGGCGCTTCAGGAGAAATTCGATTCACGCTGCCAAAAATATATTGATCCAGCATAATATCTCCAATGACAGCCACACGAACCGTTTGAATCTCTTGTCTCAGAAACCTCTCGCCTGCCTGCTTCATTGTTACTTGATCCATCAATGATTTTCCTTCACTATGTCTAAAAATGCACCCTTATCCAATAAAGGACCGCGCACTTACTTCTGCTGAAAATTCTTTCTTTATTATAGCAAAAATCATTGACCTGTGGAAAAAGGTACGGTCAAAAGAATGCCAATTCCAATTTCCGAACGTCTCCACCAAGCAAAAAGGCCCGATATCAATCGGGCCTTTTTGCTTGGTGGAGACGGAGAGGATCGAACTCTTGACCTCCTGCATGCGAAGCAGGCGCTCTCCCAGCTGAGCTACGTCCCCATGTCATTTAACGTTGGTAATTATACCATGACCCAGGCAAGCTGTAAAGTAGCCGCCGCCAAATTTGCCGAGATAAATCAAACGCCCTTCTCTCTGAGTATCTTTTCCGCCGCACCCATAATGGAAAGAACGGCATGCTCAAACGTGAGGCTACCCTGCAGATACATGGTATACGGCGGCCGAACAGGGCCATCTGCAGAAATTTCAATGGTCGAGCCCTGTACAAAGGTCCCTGCCGCCATGAGTATAGGATCTGCATAACCAGGCATAGGGCCAGGAACAGGCTTTGCATTGGAATCCACCGGCGACCAGCTCTGCAGCGCCTCCGCAAACAGGCACATGTTCTTTTCTGAGCCCAAATCAATAGCAGTAATAAGATCACTGCGCAGGTGCCCCGGAGCCGGAGACACACGAAAACCAAGACGGCTGAAAACGTAAGAAGCCAATTCGGCACTCATAACTGCCTGCCTCGTAATATGCGGTGCCATGAACAGCCCCTGGAAAAACGGCCTGTAGCTGGCTGCATAGGATCCCATTTCCGCACCCAATCCCGGTGCCGTCATTTCCTGCGCGCATAGCTCCACAAGGTCCTCCCTGCCGCAGATGTATCCGCCGGTGGGTGCCAATCCGCCGCCAACATTTTTTATCAGCGACCCCGCCACAATATCAGCGCCCAATTCCACCGGTTCTTCCCGACAGGTAAATTCTCCATAACAATTATCCACAAAACAAATCGTATTGGGATTCTTTTCTTTAATGATACCGATGATGGCGCGAATATCTGCGGGGAAAAGCGCTTTTCTGTTCATGTATCCACGGGAACGCTGGATGAGGACAAGTTTTGTGTTTTCATTCACCGCATCCCGCAGGGCTATCAGATCATAGGTCCCGTCTTTGAGTGGAACCTCTTTGTATTCTACCCCCCGTTTTATCAGGCTGTGTGGGGCATGGCCGGAAGTACCGATAACACTTTGCATCGTGTCATACGGCGCCCCCACGGCAGAAAGGAGTGTGTCTCCTCTCTCCGTCAGGGCCAGAAGCACCGTTGCCAACGCATGTGTACCCGACACAAACTGGGGCCGAACCAATGCCGCCTCGGCCCGAAACACATCCGCCCAGATTTCCTCCAGTTTTTCCCGTCCAGGATCATCATACCCATACCCATTAGACGGAGCAAAATGAAAGGCCGACAAGGTATGTTTTCGAAAGGATTCCAATACTTTTTTTGTGTTCCATACCGCAATAGATTCCATCTCATGAAAAACAGGGGCCAGCTCCTCCATGGCCTCTTTGTAAATCGTTTCCAGTGTTTCTGTCATATATATGTCCCTTTACCGATTATCTACTCTGTCAGGATTCATATCATGCCTCAACAGGCGATATCTTGCCATATCCTTCCATTCTGTACCGGGTCGTCCGTAATTACAGTATGGATCTATAGAAAGTCCGCCCCGGGGCAAAAAGCGCCCCCAAACCTCAATGTACCGAGGATCCAACAATTTAATAAGGTCCTCCATAATCAGGTTTACGCAATCCTCATGAAATGCCCCATGATTTCTGTAGCTGAAAAGATAGAGTTTTAATGACTTGCTCTCCACAATGCGCTTATCAGGAATATAGGAAATATAAATAGATGCAAAATCCGGCTGCCCGGTTTTGGGACAAAGGCTTGTAAATTCCGGGCAGTTAAACTTTACAAAATAATCCCGTTCTGCATAAGAATTGGGCACGGTTTCCAGCACGGAAGGATCATAAGTAAACAGATACTTCGTCTGTCCGCTCCCAAGATGCTCCAGTCTCTCCACGCCTTCCCTTGGCTCCATAATCTTCCCCCCTTCAAATAAAATGCTTTATGTA
>CAZPLS010000007.1:0-35780 GCA_964587685.1 uncultured Dialister sp. | reverse complement strand
GCGGTTCCTTCTCGTGGGGGGCGGGTGCTTTCTTCTCGATTACGGCATGCTTTTTGTATTGACGGAATACGCGGGGGTTCCGTACCTCACGTCGTCGGCCATTTCGTTTACGGTGTCGCTTGTGGTGAATTATCTCCTCTGTGTGACGGTGGTGTTTCACACGGGTCATCAAAGCGTGGGGCAGACGGCGCTCTTTGCGGCCACGTCGCTGGCGGGGCTGGCCATCAATCAGGCGTGCATGTACGGTTTTGTGGAGCTGGGAGGCCTGTGGTACATGGCGGCGAAAATTGGCGCGGCAGCGGTGGTGACGGTGTGGAATTACATCACCAAGCGGCTTGTGCTGCGCGGAGGGAACTGACGGCATGCGCCGTCTTTTTATTTGGGCGGTATTGACAAAAGCAAACTTTATGATGCTATGCTGAAATATATGCATGGTAAAAGGAGGAGCATGGCATGGAATTTCGCGTTCTTCAGTATTTTCTTACCATAGCGCAGGAGGAGAGCATTTCCCGCGCGGCGGAGGTGCTCCACGTGACGCAGCCCACGCTGTCGCGGCAGATCGCGCAGCTGGAGGAGGAGCTGGGAGCGCCCCTTTTTATTCGCGGAAAGCGGACGAAGCTCACGGAGGCGGGGATGATGCTCCGGCACAAGGCAGAAGAAGTGTCCTTTCTCATGCAAGCCATCAAGCTGGATTTTCAATCCCGGCAGGATATGTCAGGCATCATCCGTATCGGCAGCGGCGTTTACGCAGGGAGCAATGAGGTGATCGGCACTTTGCGGGCCTTTATGGATAAGTATCCGCGGGTACATTTTGATATTTATACGGCGTCTGCTGATGTGCTGCGCGAACGGCTGGATCACGGCATGCTTGATTTTGCCATTATGCAGGAGCCCATTGATATTGGAAGCTATGACTATATCCGGCTTCACACGCGCGACCGGTGGGGTGTGCTCTGCCGGGCCGATTCGGACTGGGCGAAGCGGAAGGCCGTCACGCGGGAGGATCTCTTTCGCATGCGGTATATGGTATCGAGCCGCGCCGCTGTGCAGAGCGAGCTGCGCAGCTGGCTGGGCGATGAGCTGCCGGCGCCAGCGGTGACGGGCAACCTGGTGGACAATCTGCTTCCGGTATTGGAAAAGGGGCTCGATGGGCTGGTATCGATTGAGGCGCCGGCAGCATTCCTTGATAACCGGCAATTCCGTTTTGTGCCGCTCTCGCCGAAGCTGGAAACGACCACGGTCATGGCCTGGAGGAAGCTCAATCCCATCTTTGGTCCGGCCAGAGAGTACTTGAATTATGTGAAATTCATACACGCCGCGCATAACAGCGGATAATGCACAGGCATTGGATGAATGACGCTCCATTCCGTATACTATAGGCAGAAATACGATCTGCAGTGCGGGAAGGGGTGAGTGCGATTTCCGTAGTTACGCGCAAGGATTTGATGGATTGCTGCGGCCTTTCGGAGGAAGCCGTCCGTGTGCTGGAGGAAGCGGGAGGCACGAATGAGAGGGATGTGCAGTACCAGGAGATTATGGGCCTGGCAGCGGCGATGCGTCAGATCGGATTTACCATGGAAGAAATTTATGCCTACTTCCATGATCAGAGCCGGGAAGAACGGCGGGCGGTGCTCGTGGAGCGGCGCTGGCAGGTTGTGAAGGAAATTCACGAACGGCAGATCCAATTGGGAAAAATAGACTACCTGCTTCACCTGGAAGGGCGCTGATGAGGCGCCTTTTTTACATGGGCGCTGTCTTGTGTTAAGGTGTACTTTAGGGTGTAGAATTTAGGTGTACGGAATATTTTAGTGAGGGAGGAATAGATATGGAAACATTTCTGCAGGCTCCTGTGGTGGGCTGCCGCCGGGTAGGCCCGGACTACAAGGAAGGGACCCACGCAAAGGTTTATTTTACGAAGCACATTGATGCGGAGCACCTTATTAAGCTCTATGAGCGCATCAATGAAAGCATTTACGGCAATGTTGCCATCAAGCTCCACACGGGAGAGAAACACGGTCCGAACATTCTGCCCCGGGACATGGTGCAGGCCTTCCAGGCGCAGGTGCCGAACAGCGCCATTGTGGAAACGAACACCCTCTACCAGGGCGACCGGTATACCACGGCGCAGCACCGGGAAACGCTGGCGGTGAATGGCTGGACCTTCTGCCCCGTTGACATTCTCGATGAGGAGGGCACGGTGAAGCTTCCCGTCCGGGGGGGCAGGCATTTCAAGGAAGTGTCCATGGGCGGCCACCTGGTGAATTACGATTCCATGATTGTACTCACTCATTTCAAGGGCCATGCCATGGGCGGCTACGGCGGCTCCATGAAAAACATTGCCATCGGCTGCGCCGACGGCCGGGAAGGGAAGGCGCAGGTGCACATGGTGGATGTGGATCACCAGCCGGAGGACTGGAACGCCTGGCCGGGAAAGGAAGCGCTCATGGAAACCATGGCGGAATCGGCAAAGGCCACCATTGATTTCTTCGGTAAGCACATCGTCTTCATCAATGTGATGCGCCGCATGTCCGTGGACTGCGACTGCGCGGGCATCACCGCTGCGGAGCCCACCATTCCGGACATCGGCATCGCTGCCTCCACGGATATTCTCGCCGTGGACCAGGCCTGCGTGGACATGGTGTACAATCACGAGAGCAACCACGACCTGGTGGAGCGCATGGAAACGCGCCACGGCCTGCACCAGCTCACCGCCATGCGGGCGCTGAAAATGGGGAATGACGCATACGAGCTCATTTCTATCGATGAGGATTGATTGTTAAAGGAAAGGCTGCCTCCTCCGGGGGTGTCCTTTTTTTGTGCCTGTAACGATGGCTAAAGGGAAAATGATAAAAATTTTTACTTTTTTCAAATTTTTTACTAATAATCGATTGACAGGGGCGGGAAAGCATGGTACATTGAAATCAACAAAGGAATAGAGAGCAGGTGCCCGCAAGGGCTCAATAGGGAAGCCGGTGAGAGGCCGGCACGGTCCCGCCACTGTATGGCCGAGCGAATCCGAAGATGTCACTGGGAAACCGGGAAGGCAGGAGGAGCGATGACGCTGAGTCAGGAGAACTGCCTGCTTGAAGTCACCGTTTGACCTGCGAGCGATGGGGAGGTGATGTCTGGCGCATGTTTTGACGTGCATAGGTAGCCGCTTTTCTCATCGTGAAAAGTGGCTTTTTCTGGTTGTACAAGCCTTTTGGCTTTGCAATATATGCGGGAGAATCAGGGCTCCTGCTGCTGAACTCAGGTGCCTCCAGACCGGGTTCATCTTCTTCCCAAACGATGACAGCGAGAGGGAAAGGCTGTCATCGTTCCTTTTCCAAATCCGCTTTGCGGGCTCTGCCTGCGGGGCGTATTATACAGTAATTTGCCGGATGCATTCATTGCCCGGAGTGTATCCGGCAGATTCCCTCTCCTTCGACAGGGAGAGAACGATTCTTTGACAATTGAATCGCAGCACAGGTGCCCGCAAGGGCTCAATAGGGAAGCCGGTGAGAGGCCGGCACGGTCCCGCCACTGTATGGCCGAGCGAATCCGAAGATGTCACTGGGAAACCGGGAAGGCAGGAGGAGCGATGACGCCGAGTCAGGAGAACTGCCTGTACTGATCACCGTTTGACCTGCGAGCGATGGGGAGGTGATGACAGAAGCACTCTTTTGACGTGCCTGGCAGCCGCTTTTCTCATCGTGAAAAGTGGCTTTTTGTGGTTGTACAAGTCCTTTGGGCTTTGCAATACGCGGAAGTCAGGGCTTCCGCCAATGAACTCAGTTGCCTCCAAAACGGGTTCACCTTCTTCCCCCGACGATGGCGGTCAAGGGGAAAGATCGCCATCGTTACTCTTTTCAATCCGCTTTTCGGGCTCTGCCTGAGAAGCTTTCCATAACCAATCTGCCGGGCGCAGCCTCTGCCCGGATGCGTCCGGCAGATCCCCTCTCCCAACATGTGTCTTTGTTGAATCTTAGCAAAGTGTTCCATACGCATTCCGCCGGACGGAGCCTGTCCTTCATTCCTGTCCGGCGGATCATCCTCTCCTGTCGAGCCGGGGAGGCGGGTCCCGCAGGGATCCGGCGTGCCTTGGCTGCATGGTCTTTGGCTGGGGTCTTTGGGGGGCGGCGCGCCGCCTCTCTTTTTCTTTGGGAAGAATTAGATATTGCAGAATTAAAGATTATACTTCGGTATCAAATAATTAAAATTTGATTTGACTTACATTTATGCGGCCTGTATACTGATAATGTAATCTTGCGGACAATTTCATAGATCTGACAGATGCGAAAGCATAAAAGAGAATCCGGTGAAATGCCGGAGCGGTCCCGCCACTGTATGAGGGAGCGGTTGTCAAATATGTCACTGGGAAACCGGGAAGGCTGACACTGCGGGGAACTCGAGCCAGGAGAACTATCTGTCAAAGAATCACCGTCTGACCTACGAGCGATAGGGAGGGGATTTGGTTTTCGAACCATTTTTCCGGCTGTCGTGAATAGCCGGTTTTTGTTTCGAAAAAATGGACGGAAAGGAGTTATGGGAAGAAGCCGAATTGCCCGCAGGGAATGAGGGCTGTGCCGGTCCCGCCGGCGTCACCCGGTGCATTTTTGTAAGGAGGATGATACTTCATGGAAGAAGCAACTAAGGGAACATCCGAGAATCAGGAATTCAGACAGCTGACAGACAAGGAACTGGAGGAGATCCTGAGACAGTCAGAGAAAAAGAAGGATTTTCCGGCGGTCACCTTTGACGAGTTCGAGAAATCCACCTATGAGGAGTGGGTGGAGGCGTGCAACGCCCTGCTGAAAGGAAAGCCCTTCGAAAAAATCATGTATACTCCCACCTATGAGGGGGTGACCTTTTCGCCCATGTACACCCTGCGGACCGGTCCGGACGGGGTGCAGGACATTCTGCCCACGGACAATTATCCCGGCATGGGGGATTTCCTGAGAGGGCAGCGAGTGAACGGCTACAAGGAGCAGCCCTGGGGCATTGCCCAGGCCTGCGACGAAACGCTGCCGAAGGAAAACAATGAGCTGTTGAAAACGGAAATTGACCGGGGCTCCACGGTGTACCACGTGCGCGTGGACAGCGCGACCTTAGACAGTGTGGACGTTACCGAGGCCAAGCAGCCCGGCGATATCGGGGTGAGCATCACCTCCCTGGAGGATATGCACGACCTCATCGACGGACTGGATCTGGACCACATTCCCTTCATGATGTATGCAGGCACATCGGCGCTGGGACTGCTCGCGCTCATGGCTGCGGCTCGCCGGGCCCAGGGAAAAACCATGAGCGACATGGAAGGGGTCATCGGTGCCAACCCGCTGGCGCAGCTGGTGAAGAAGGGGCAGAATCAGATTTCTCTCGAGGAGAGCTATGACGAAATGGCGGCGTGCATCCGCTGGGCGCAGAAGAACGCTCCGAAGATGCGCACGGTCATGGTGAGAAGCGACGTGTTCTCCCGGGGCGGCGCGCAGGCGGTGCAGGAGGTGGCGTACACCTTCGGCATGGCGGTGGAATACATCCGGGAGATGCAGAAGCGCGGCCTGGACATTCACGAAATTTCCCAGGCGCTCTACTTCGGCTTCAACACCGGGGCGACCTTCTTCATTGAAATTGCCAAGCTCCGCGCGGCCCGCGTGGTGTGGGCCAATATTATGGCAGCCTTCGGCGCGGAGGAAGCGGATCGGGCCATGAAGATTCACGCCCGGCCGGCGCTCTTTACGAAGACCATTTTTGACCCGGGGGTCAACATGCTCCGCACCACCACAGAGGCGTTCTCCGCGGTGGTGGGCGGCGTGGACACCTATGAAAATACCCCCTATGACGAGACGGTCCGCAAGGGGGACGCCTTCTCCCGCCGTATCGCAAGAAACCTGCAGATCATGCTGCAGGAGGAATTCGGCATGCTCCGCCCCATTGACCCGGCAGGCGGCTCCTGGGCGCTGGAAGCGCTCACCAAGGAGCTCACCGAAAAGATCTGGGCGGAATTCCAGAAGGTGGAATCCTTAGGCGGCATGACGAAGGCCCTGCAGGCAGGCTATCCCCAGGAGGAAATCCAGAAGGTGCTCAACCAGCGCTTCAGGAATCTTGATTTCCGCAAGGATTCCGCCGTGGGCAACAACATGTATCCCAATATGACAGAAATTCTTCTCGAACCCCGTCCGGAGGACACGGAGGGCATCCGGAAGACTCTGAGTGATCAGCTCAAGGCGTACCGGGCGGACCAGGACCTGACGCACCGGTCGGAGGTCCTGGCGGCGCTGAAGAAGGCCGAGGGCGAAGCCATGGTGGATGGCGCCGTGGAGGCCTTTTCCGCAGGGGCGACCATGGGCGAGGTGCGGGAGATTCTCGGCACCGGCGAATGGTCCATCGAGGTGGTGCCCATTGCACCGCACCGCTGGACGGAACGCTTCGAGGACCTGCGCTTCACTACGGAAAAGTATGTGAAGGAAACAGGGAAAAATGTGGAGGTCTTCCTGGCGAACATGGGCCGCATTCCCCAGCACAAGGCGCGGGCGGATTTCTCCACGAGCTTCCTCCAGGTGGGCGAGTTCAATGTCCATCTGAACGACGGCTTCCAGGATGATGAGGAGATGAGCGCCTTTGAGAAATGCGCGAAGGCAGCGGCGGAGCTGCCCTATGATGCGGCGGTCATCTGCTCCACGGACGCGACCTATCCCGACATTGTGCCCACGCTGGCGCCCATGCTGAAGAAGGCCCTTCCCGAGGGATGCGTCCTCTTCGTGGCGGGGGCCCAGCCGAAGGACAAGGAGGCGGAGTACCGCGCCGCCGGGGTTGACGATTTCATCAGCGTCAAATCCAATTGCTATGAAACGCTCCGTATGCTGCAGAAAAAGAAAGGAATGATCGAATAATGGCAACAATGAATCCTGATTTCACGCAGATCTCCCTGGCTGACCATCCGCACTGCTCGTACGACGAATGGAAGAGCCGCCTCGAGGCGACCACAGGCAAGGAGTATGACGCCCTGTCTGAGATGACCATGGAACGCATTCCCGTGGACCCCCTCTACACGCAGGACATCTATGCGGAATGCAACCATCTTGATTTTATGAGCGGCATCCCGCCCTTCCTGCGGGGGCCCTATTCCACCATGTACGTGTTCCGTCCCTGGACGGTGCGCCAGTACGCGGGCTATTCCACGGCAGAGGAATCCAACGCGTTCTACAGAAGAAACCTGGCGGCGGGGCAGAAGGGGCTCTCCATCGCCTTCGACCTCCCCACGCACCGCGGCTATGACGCGGACAACCCCCGCGTGGTGGGCGACGTGGGCAAGGCCGGCGTGTCCGTGTGTTCCATGCTTGACATGAACATCCTCTTCGCGGGCATTCCGCTGGACCAGATGTCCGTGTCCATGACGATGAACGGCGCCGTTCTTCCCATTCTGGCATTCTTCATCTGCGCCGGCGAGGAGCAGGGCGTGGACAAGGCCATCATGGCAGGGACGATCCAGAACGACATTCTGAAGGAATTCATGGTGCGCAACACCTATATTTATCCGCCGGAAATGTCCATGCGCATCATCGGCGATATCTTTGAATACACCACGAAGTACATGCCCAAGTTCAACAGCATTTCCATTTCGGGCTACCACATCCAGGAATGCGGCGCCACCTGCGACCTCGAGCTGGGCTACACCCTCGCTGACGGGATGGAGTACATCCGCTGCGGCGAAAACGCGGGCCTGCCTGTGGACGCTTTCGCGAAGCGCCTCTCCTTCTTCTGGGACCAGGGGAAGAATTACTTCATGGAAATCGCCAAGATGCGCGCCGCCCGCGTGCTCTGGGCGAAGATTCTCAAGCAGTTCGGCGCGAAGAATCCGAAATCCATGGCGCTGCGCACGCACAGCCAGACCTCCGGGTGGTCCCTCACGGAGCAGGATCCCTTCAACAACATCGCCCGGACCTGCATGGAAGCCATGTCCGCCGCGCTGGGCCACACCCAGTCGCTCCACACCAACGCCCTCGACGAAGCCATCGCGCTGCCCACGGACTTCTCCGCCCGGCTGGCCCGCAATACGCAGCTCTACATCCAGGACGAAACCAAGGTGTGCAAGATCATTGATCCCTGGGGCGGCTCCTACTACGTGGAATACCTCACCAATGAAATCATCAAGCGCGCCTGGGCGCACATTCAGGAAGTGGAATCCCTCGGCGGCATGGCCAAGGCCATCGCCACGGGCCTTCCGAAGATGCGCATCGAGGAATGCGCCGCCCGCCGCCAGGCCGATATCGACTCGGGGAACGAGACCATCGTGGGCCTCAACAAGTACCGCCTCCTGAAGGAGGATCCCCTGAACGTTCTCTCCATCGACAACACGGCGGTGCGCAACGCCCAGGTGAAGCGCCTCGAAAAGTGCCGCGCCGAACGGGATCCCGAAGCGGTGCGCCGGGACCTGGAGGCCATCACGAAGGCCGCCGAATCCCGCGAATACGGCAACCTGCTGGAGCTCTCCGTCAAGGCCGCCCATGACCGGGCCACCCTCGGGGAAATTTCCGACGCGGTGGAAAAGGTCTCCGGCCGGTACAACGCGGTGATCCACACCGTGTCCGGCGTGTATGCGGCGGAATTCTCCGACCAGACCGACCTGGACAAGGTGAAGAAGATGACCGCCGAATTCGAAGCCCTCGAAGGGCGCCGGCCCCGTATCTTCCTGGCCAAGCTCGGTCAGGACGGGCACGACAGAGGCCAGAAGGTGCTCGCTACCTCCTTCGCCGACCTGGGCTGGGACGTGGACGTAGGCCCCCTCTTCCAGACGCCGGAGGAAGCCGCGCAGGAAGCGGTGGACAACGACGTGCACATGGTGGGCTTCTCGTCCCTCGCCGCCGGCCACAAGACGCTTCTCCCTGCGCTGGTTGATAATCTGAAGGCCCTCGGCCGGGATGACATCATGGTCGCCATCGGCGGCGTCATTCCCCCGCAGGACTATGAATACCTCTATGACCACGGCGCGGTGGCCATCTTCGGACCGGGCACCAACATCCCGCAGTGCTGCGTCAAGCTCCTTGACATGCTGCTGGAACGGGCCAAGGCGGAGCAGGCCGCGGAAAAGGAAGGCTGAGTAAGGGCAGCAGGGGCAGGGAGGCCCTGCCCGCTGCCTCCTTCGGGAGGAAGATAGCATGACAGACAGTTCGGATGCCGTTTTGGAGGAGGCTCGCCGCCAGGCCGCACTCTTTGAGGCCTGGGAAGGGCGCCGGCCCCGGGTATACTTAGCCGGGCTTGTGCCGGACGATGAGCGCCATACAAAAATGGCGGCGGCAACGATTTTTTCCGACCTCGGATGGGACGTCGACATGGGGCCGGAGAACTGTGACGCCGACGGGGCGGTGCAGGATGCATCGGATAACGACGTTCACATGATTGGGCTTTTTGTGCAGCCGGAAACCGGCCGGGCCGTGTGGAGCGCCCTTTGGGACGCGTGCATGCGCCGGGGCCGGGAGGATATCCTTCTCTTCGTGTTTGGAAATATGGCGGATGGCGATGGGGCGTGGTACCTCGCCCACGGCGCCTGCCAGGCCTTTTCCAGGGAAGAGATTTACCGCGGATGCCTGGCGCTGAGCCGGCTCCTGGCGGACATGGCTGAAGAAGAGGCCCGGGAAGGATAGGGTAACACCATGCCTGATAACAATGATGATCTCAAAGCGTACTGGGCCACGGATGAGAACAATCCTGCCTTTGCGTGCACCGTCCTGCGGGGCATTGACTCGGCGGTGAACAGCGTGACCGGAGCGAAGGAGTATCCCGACGCGCCGGTGCGGAAGGTGCCCCTTCGCAGGAAGCTCTCCGTGGAGGAGTACATAGACGGCATCCGCCGGGGCGACCGGATGATACTCTCCAAAGCCATTACGCTCATTGAAAGCAACGCCCCCCGCGATTTCGACAAGGCGCAGAAGGTGATCCAGGGGGTGCTCCCCCTCACGGGGAAATCCCTCCGCATCGGCATCACCGGCGTGCCCGGCGCGGGGAAGAGTACATTCATAGAAGCCTTCGGCCAGATGCTCTGTCAGCAGGGCTACCATGTGGCGGTGCTGGCGGTGGACCCGACAAGCTCCATCACCGGCGGCTCGGTCCTGGGGGACAAGACGCGCATGCAGAATCTCTCCCGGGAGCCGAACTGCTTCATCCGCCCCTCACCCTCGAAGGGCACCCTGGGCGGCGTGACGCGGAAGAGCCGGGAAACGATGCTCCTCTGCGAGGCCGCGGGGTGCGATGTCATCCTCGTGGAAACGGTGGGGGTGGGCCAGTCGGAAACGACGGTCCGGTCCATGGTGGATTTCTTCATGCTCGTCGTCCTCACCGGCGCCGGCGATGACCTGCAGGGCATCAAGCGGGGCATTCTGGAGCTGGCCGATGCCATCGTGGTAAACAAGGCGGACGGGGAGAACCTGGCCCGCGCCACGGTGACCCAGGGCGAGTACGAGCGGATGGTGGAATTCATCCGCCCCGCCACGGAGGGATGGGCCACCCATGCCTACAAATGCTCCGCCCTGGAGAAAACGGGGCTCCTGGAGCTGTGGGCGGTGATGCGCATCTTTGAAAAGACCACGAAGAATTCCGGCGTCTTCCAGAACCGGAGGCAGAGACAGGTCCTTGACTGGATGAACAGCATGATCGATGAGCACCTCCATACCCTCTTCTATGAGGATCCATCCATCAAGTCGCGCCTTCCCGTGGTCAGGGCGGCCGTACTGGCCGGCGCAGCCTCGCCCAGCCAGGCGGTGGCTGAATTGATTCGTTCCTTTGAGCGCGAGCGTACCGCCCGTCAGCAGGAATAATCGTAAAATATGGACAGGGAGTAAGATATGAAAGAAATTTATTTGGCAGGCGGACCTTTTTACGGGATACAGGAAGTGTTTTCCCGTCTCCATGGCGTGACAGACACGGTGGCCGGGTATGCGGCCCCCGCCTCTGACAGCGCGCGGGAAGGCAGTCTGGCTGAAGAGGCCGGAGAGGTGGAATGCGTGAAGGTCTTGTATGACCCCAAGAAAATAGACATCAGCATGCTTCTCGATGTGTTCTTCACCGTAGTCAATCCCTACACGATGGGTGTGCAGGGAAAATGCGCGGGCATGCAGTATCGCACCGGTATCTACTACACGAGCCGGGAGGATATTCCACAAATCCACTACTATTTGACTTTCATAGAAAACCGCGGCATATTGCGGCCCGTATCTGAGTCCTGTCTCATTATGAATGAGTTTGTGGGGCGCACCTTCCGCAGGCCGCCCATCCGTACAAAGATGGGCCTCCTCGGAACGTTCCGGCCCGCCCCCGATGAAGAGCAGCATTATCTTCGGAAGCATCCGGAGACCTATTCACCCATCGACATTCACCTGCTGGAGGATTTGAAGATCCTCAAGTAGGCACAAAAAAAGGATATCCGTGAGGATATCCTTTTTTTGTGCCCCCCTTACTTGCTGAAGCGCTGCCCCAATTCCCAGGCGCCGCCTAACTTTTCTCCCGTGCGGTAGTAGGCCCGGTGGGAGGTTTCAAAAATGGCGCCGTCTGCCTTGACGAGGTCGATTTCCCCATCGTCAGCGATGCAGCTTTCATCGGCGAGGGTATTGACGATTTCCCCGATGACGCGGAAGCCGGCGATGCCGCTTTGGATTTCCAGCACCTTGCATTCCAGGGTGACCGGGAATTCTTCAAAGACGGGGGCGTCCACGTGCTCGCTCTTCACGGCGTGGAGACCGCACTGGGCCACCTTGTCCGGCACATCATTGCCGGAAACGGTGCCCACGTAGTCCGCCTCGGCAATGTGCGCGCAGTCCGCCACGGCGAGGGTAAAAGCCATCCGCTTGGCCACGTTTGACGCCGTGAGATGGGCCTCGTCCAGGTTGAGAGCCACCTTGTCGTAATCGCACATGCCGCCCCAGGCCATGGTCATCGCGTCGGGGGTGCCGTCATCGTTGTATGTGCCGATCACAAGAACGGGCATGGGGTAGAGTGCACCCTTGACGCCAAGAGATTTTTTCATAGCAGTTCCTCCTTTGTGTGGGAATCCTTTTTATTTATTACTCCTATATTATAGCATCCTGAAGAGGGGAAATCTTGACTTAAAGGGCGGTTGAATCCCTACAATAATAATAAAGGAGGTATAACTATGAAACGACCATTTATATTCTGTCACATGCTTGTTTCCCTCAACGGGAAAATTATGGGGCCCTACATGGAGACCCCCGCAGGGGAAGCCGCGGGCGAAGTGTTTGACCGCATCGCCTTTGGGGAGAACCCGTACTACCATCACCAGGGGTGGATTTCCGGCCGGGTGACCACAGACGACAATTTCACTCTCTATGAGAAGCCCGACCTGGACGAAACGGTAACCGCTGTCCCGGAGGGGGATTTTTACGCCCAGGGGGCGGGGGCGCCCTGGTACATTTCCATAGATCCCTCAGGCGTTCTGGGATGGAAGGAAAACTACATCGATTACGGGGGCCTGCACGCCTCCGTGCTGGAGGTGCTCACGGAGAAGGCCTCCCCGGCGTACCGCGCCTTCCTCAGGAAGTTAGGCATTTCCTACATCATCGCAGGGAAGGACCGCCTCGACGCAGCGCTTGCCATGGAAAAGCTGGCAGAGGATTTCCACATGGATACGGTCATGCTCGGCGGCGGGGGCATCGTGAACTGGTCGTTCATCCAGCAGGGGCTTTGCGATGAGGTGAGCCTCGTGGTGGCGGCGGCAGCGGACGGCGACAGGGACACCCAGTCCGTGTTTGATGTGAAGCCGGGCCTGTCCGACACGGCGCCGGTGGAATTTTTCCTCCTGGAGGCGAAGGTCATGGATGGGGGCGCTCTCTGGCTTCGCTACCGGGTAGGGCATACACGAAACGAATAATTCCGCATGAATAACAAGCATTTTTAATATAAAAGAACGTCCCATATAATAAAATTGTAAACATGTATTGCTGAAACAGGAGGGAATTGTCATGAAAGCCCATGTTCGCACCATGGCCGCGCCGCTGCCGAGCTTTACGCTGGCGGGACGCACCCTCATGGTGCTGATTCTTGCCGTGGCATACGGGCTTGAAATGCAGCCCTATTTTGGCACGGCCACGCCGGTTCGGCTGCTGGCGGTTCTGACGGCGCTGCTCGTGCCGGTCTCAGTATATTTCTTTATCCTCGTGCGGCGCTTTTTCCGCACGGTGCTGGCAAAGCGGAGCGAAAAGACGCAGGAGGCAGCGGCGCTCTGCCTGGCCACAGCGGTGCTTGTGCCATCCATGCATGTTTTCGGGACGCCCATTCTGCTGGTGCTTCATGTGGTCATTATAGGGCTTCTCATGGAGCTGCTCTATGGGCTGACGCGCCTTGCGGGTGTGCGGGTGAAATGGTGGCGGGTGCTCTACCTGTCAAGCATCATCCCGCTGGCAGGCGTGCTTGTGCTGGGCGGGTACGGGGCGATCAATATCCGCCGGCCGGTTCACACGGCTTACACGATTGGCACGGACAAGCCTCTTCCGCCGGGGGGCTACACCATCGCGCTCGTGACGGATCTCCATTACGGAAACGCCATCACCACGGAAGAGCTCCGGGCGGATGTGGCGCGTATCGCGGAAACGAATCCGGATATTGTCCTTCTCGGGGGCGACATCGTGGATGAGCGCACCGGGGGCGATGCCATGCGGGAGGCCTTTGCCATCCTGGGGAGTATCCCGTCCCGGGACGGCACGTACTTCGTGTATGGCAATCATGACAAGGCGCTCTACACCGCCCATCCGCCCTATACGGTGGAGGAGCTGAATCGGGCCATCGAATCGGCGGGCATCACCATTCTGGAGGACCGGGCCGTGACGCTTCCCTCGGGGCTTACCCTGACGGGTCGGCAGGACCTGTCGGATCCGCAGCGCACGGGCATTCCCAGGGCGGAGTCGGCATCACTCATGGCGGGGCTTGACCCGGCCGCGTTCCACATCATGCTCGACCACCAGCCCCGGTATTTTGAGGAAAACGCGCAGGCAGGCTATGATCTCATGCTGTCCGGCCACACCCACGGCGGACAGATTTGGCCCATGGGCCTCGTTCTGGATGCGGTGGATAAGGGAACCATGGTCTATGGTCACGCCATCAGGGAAGGAATGGACGTCCTTGTGAGTTCCGGACTGGTCGGCTGGGGGTATCCCATCCGTACGGAGGGACACAGTGAATTTGTTACGGTCCATCTCACCAATACCTTCTGACGGGAAAAGCCTGCCGGGGAGGGCGTCGCTGGCGCCTCCGGCGGGCTTTCTGAATTTATTTGTGATGCTTTTCCGGCGGCTTGCTGTCCGGAGTGAAAGGAGGAGACGATGAAAACATCCTGGAAATTACTGGCTCTTGCTGTATCCGGCCTGGCCATGGCCGTGGTGGGCTGCGGCGCCTCGGCGCAGGAGGAGGCCGCGCCGAAGGTAGTAGCGGCGGAAGCCCCCGCACCGGCCCCTGTACCCACAGATGGGAAGGGGCCCGTGGTGTACATGACAAAGGACATTTCCCCGGAGGGGCTCATGGCGGTATACAAGGCCATGAACTGGACGCCCACGGGGAAGGTGGGGGTGAAGCTCAGCACGGGGGAACCGCCGGCAAGCCATTACCTGGATCCCAATCTGATTAAGGACCTGGTCCATGAGGTGAACGGCACCATCGTGGAATGCAACACCGCCTACGGTGGCTCCCGCATGGATACGGCCATGCACCGCCAGGTGGCGGCGGATCATGGGTTCACCGCCATTGCTGATGTGGATATTCAGGACGCGGAGGGTTCCATGGCGCTTCCCGTGGAGGGGGGCCGGCACCTCTCGGAAAACTACGTGGGCACCCATTTTGCCGATTATGACTCTTACCTCGTGCTGTCGCATTTCAAGGGGCACGCCATGGCGGGATTCGGCGGAGCGCTCAAGAACATCTCCATCGGATTTGCGTCCAGTGAAGGAAAGCGCTGGATTCACACCGCGGGCCGCAGCAAATCCGGATTCTCCGGTCCTCAGGACGCGTTCCTTGAATCTATGGGCGAAGCGTCGAAGGCCGTCATCGACTACATGGGACCGGAGCACATGGCCTATGTGAACGTCATGAATAAGCTGTCTGTCGACTGTGACTGCAATGGGTATGCGGCAGAGCCGGATATGCACGATATCGGCATTCTTGCCTCCACTGACCCGCTGGCGCTCGACCAGGCCTGCATTGACCTGGTGTACGGCGCGCCGGATGGCGCCTCTCTCGTGGCGCGCATCGAAAGCAGGAACGGTCTCCATACGCTGGACTATGCGGAGACGCTTGGCATTGGCAGCCGCACCTATGAGCTGGTCATGATCTGATGGAGGCGCTGCAGCGGGAGCTTCTCTACCTGGCGTGGTACTTTTCCATTCAGCTGGAGCAGATCTTTGATTTCTGGCTTCTTGGGATGGCCATCGGGTCAGCGGTCTCCGTCTTCGGGAAAGGGCGGATTCACAGCCTCTTCGGGCGCATGCAGGGGGAACGCTTCGGCCTCCTCGGGCTGGTTCCGGCTTGCCTCATCGGCATTGCGTCGCCCCTCTGCATGTACGGCACCATCCCCATCGCAGCATCCTTTGCGGCCCGGGGCATGCGGGAGGACTGGCTGGCCTCCTTTATGACCGCCTCGGTGCTTCTGAATCCGCAGCTTATCATTTACAGCGCAGCCCTGGGGGAAACGGCGCTGACCGTGCGGGTTCTGTCGTGCTTTGCCTGCGGGATGGCTGCGGGCCTTCTGGTACATGTGTTTTACACCCGCCGGGGGCGTACCTTCTTCCATTTCGACGGGTTCGCCGAACCGGAGGACCATGACACGGATCCCCGCATGGCCATGCGCTTTCTGAAAAATTTCGGCCGCAACGTGCGCGCCACGGGGCTATACTTCCTCGCGGGCATCGCACTCTCCGCCCTCTTTCAGCGCTATGTGCCGACGGAGGCCTTTGCAGAGCTCTTCGGCAAGGAAAATGAAGGCTTCGGTGTACTCCTGGCAGCGACCATCGGCGTACCACTCTACGTATGCGGGGGAGGTACCATCCCGCTGCTCCAGTCCTGGCTCATTAGCGGCATGAGCATGGGGAGTGCGGCGGCCTTCATGATCACCGGGCCGGCCACGAAAATCACCAATCTGGGAGCGCTCAAAATCTGCCTCGGCATGCGCCGCTTCCTCCTCTACATCGCATTCATTATCGTTTTTTCTGCCGCCACGGGCCTTCTTGTTAACGCCCTGACGGACTAAGTAAAAAAGCCTCTCCGTTTGGAGAGGCTTTTGGATTATTAGGAGGAATAGAGACCGCGCTGCTTGAGAGCATCGAATAAGCCTTCGCGGAAGAGATTGGCGCCTCCGTTGGCGGGGTGGCGCAGGCCCGTGGCGGCATAGCCTGCCGCGGTGAGGGTGGTCTCGCTCTTCTTTCCCACCGCAAAGAGGGGGAGGGGCCCCGTCAGGGCCAGGAGCGCTTTTGTGTACTCCAGTCCGATGGCGAGCTCCTCATCGGTGGGGGTGCGGTTGGTGAGCATGCGTCCCCGCTGGTGGGGATGAAAGGGGAAAATGTTCCAGAGGAGGAATTCCTCCGGCGACAGGCCTGCCGAGAGGCAGGCGTCCCACACCACCGTGTCGGTGGGTTCGTTGAAGCCATTCTTCCGCTGGATGTCTTTGGGGAGGAAGGGGCTGTCCCTGCGGCTGGTGCGCCGGCCCGGCACGCCAATGACCATCTGGGCGTTGACTCGGGCATGGAGGGAGAGCATCATGCGTTCGCAGGTCATGGCGATGCCTGTAAAGCGCCCCCCCTGGTAGCCGCAGGCTTCCGCCACGATGAGAATGCGGGCGGAGGACAGGCGCCGCGCCAGGTAGCGTTCGAGCTGGGCCTTCCGGATGGAGCGGGCGTGGGCCACGTCGTAGTCCGGGTCGAAATCGGCCCAGGGATTGAATGCGTCCTCGCCGTGCCACCGGGCGAGAGAGGCGATGAAGCCTTTGATGCGTAGATGTTCTTCTTTCATGGCTGTGTCATTTCATACACCGTGCCGTTGGGCATCGGCTTGTTTTCAGAGAAGTGGCTGCGGCCGGACCAGCGGGCGAAGTTGTCCTCATTGCTGTGACTCACGAAGAGATAGACCGGTTCTTTCCTGTCCTGGGAAAGGAGTTCCTCTGTGGTGATGGTGGGAACGACATACTTCTCGTCCCATTCCTCGTCCCGTTCGATCATGCCCGGATCGTACAAGCGGGTGGCGATTTCATCGGTGTAGTATGTGTAGGACGGGGGATAGCTCTTGAAGAAGTAGTGTTCCCCGGGGAGGCTGTGGAAGTAGTCCGCCATGGGGAGGGAGGACCGGGTGGTGAGGTATCCTGTGAGGCCGCTGAAGACGAGGCAGGTGAGGCTCACTGCGGTGGACACTGTGGCGAGGAGAAGCATGTTTCCGAGCTGCTTCTTTTTCCACTGCACCAGGAGGAGGAATCCGCTGTATCCGGCAATGACATAGAAGGAAAGGTAATCGCCGGGGATGAAGAAGGTTCCTGCAAAGAGAGCGATGAGAAGGAGCAGGAACGGCACGACGAGAGCGAACTGCGCCCGGCGGCACTCCTCCTTCTTGAAGTCGCCGATGGCCATCGCCGCCAGCAGCACCGCCGGTACCACAGCAATGTACGTGTAGGTGATGTACTTCGTGGCTACCACGGTGTAGAAGAGGATGGTTCCCCAGCACCAGAGCATGAGGAAATGATAGAGAGAGCTCTGCGTTTTCCATTGCTTTGCCATGGAATAGAAGGAAAGACCCGTCCAGGGAAGAATGGAAAGGGGGAAAACCAGGAGGTAGTAGAAGAAGTAATTGTCCTGGGGGTGCTCAGCGGAGAGGGCCCGGGTGACGTTGTGGAGGCCGATGAAGCGGTCGATGAAGAGCTGCCCGTGGATATCGTACATGGCCATGTACCACGGCCCGGCGATCAGGAGGAACGCCACGATGCCCGTGGGGAAGAAGAGGCGGGCCACATCGCCTATAGATTTCCGGGAGAGGCACCAAAGGAAGAGAATCATCCCGGGGAGGACGAGGCCCACAGGCCCCTTGGTCAGGCAGGCCAGGCCCGCCGCCGTCCAGGCGATGGTGATGTGCATCCATTTCTTTTCCGTAATGCCGATGTAGGCGGAGCAGAGCGTGGGAATGGTAAAGAGAAGAAGCAGGCTGTCTGTGATGACCGCGTGGGAAATGATCCACACCTCGAGAGCCGTGCCGAGGAAGGCCGCGGCCCACATACCGAGTATGCGGTCCTTCAGGATGCGTCCGCCGTACCAGCAAAGGAGCATCACCGCCAGCGCCCCGGCGAGTACCGCGGGGAGGCGGGAGGCAAAGTTGGAGAAGCCGAACACGGTGTAAGACGCGGAGAGAAGCCAGTATACCAGGGCGGGCTTGTCATACCAGTACTCTCCATAGATCTGCGGGGAGATCCAGTCGCCGGAGAGAACCATTTCTTTGGCGGTGAGGGCATAGCTGGATTCCACCGGGTCGGTGATGGCCATCTGCTGCGTCCCCCAGAGATAGCACACAAAGGAAAAGAAAAAGAGAAGAAACATAATGATGCGGTAACGGCGGGTTTCAGTCATGGTTGGCACCTGAATGTTAAAAATACATAGAATTCAGAATTTGAGGAAAAAGCCGGCGGTGGGGGTTCCCACAGGGTGATGCTGGCCGAACCCGATGGGGTCCTTGGCGAAGAACGCAATGCCGCAGGCGATATATGCCATCATATACCGTTTGCGTAAAAATGAAAAGAGCGCCGCTATAAGCGCCGCCGTGAGTGTCATGTCCGCCACCGCGGCCCGGGCGGGGACATTGAATTCGAGAGAAGGCAAGGTTGCAGGCGGCGACGGGAGGCGGGCAGAAACAAAACAAGACAACAGGCAAATACTTGGATTTTGGAAGGTGTCCAGGCCGCATTCACTCGTGGTCATCCTTTTGGCGGCGCAGGAACAGGTAGGCGGCCAGAATGACTATCGCGATGAGAAGGGAGCCCACGGCTATTTCATAGTGGTAGTCCAGGATGGTCTGCCAGTTGTCGCCGAGGACAGATCCCACATAGACGAGAAGAATGGTCCAGGGAATGGTGCCCGCAATGGTAAGAAGGATAAAGTGGGGCAGCGGATACTGGGCGATGCCCGCAGGGAGGGAGATAAACGTGCGTATTCCCGGCAGGAGACGCCCCGTGAAGACCGCAATGCCCCCGTAGCGTTGGAACCACGAATCAGCGGCGACAAGCTTTTTGTGGGACAGGTGCATGTGCTTTCCGTACTTGAGGAGCACCGCACGCCCGCCCTTGGCCCCGATCCAGTAGGAAATGAGAGATCCCACGATGCCCGCTGCCGTGCCCACGAAAATGGTGGGCCAGAAGGTAAACAGCTCCTGCGACACAAGAAATCCCGCGAAGCCCAGCACGATTTCACTGGGGATGGGCACATTCATGTTTTCCAGCACCATGGTGATAAACAGCGCCATGTAGCCCCACTCGGAGAGAAAATCGGTAATCAGTTCCATAAATTATCCTTATTGAATGGCGGTAATTTATATACATATAGTAATATATCATTACTTGCCATAGGGGTCAATGGAGAGGAAGGAATTCCTGAAGCGCGGGTTTCGGATGAGCGCCGCTGATTTGACGCTTCTCCGCTTCGGCTGTTAATATATAGGCGAAAATTAAGAACGTATATGGGGGAGATTCTATGAAAGGAAGGATATGGAAGGGCTTGGCGTGCCTCTGTCTGCTGGCGGCGCTGTCCGGCTGCGGGGGAGAGGAAAAGGAAAAGCCCGCGCCGCAGGAGCTGCGGCGGCCGCAGGTGATCCGCATCGGGGCGGATACGTCCGTGCCGCCCTTTGCCTACTCGTGGGGCGAGCGCCACGTGGGCTTTGATATGGATATGGCGGAAGCCATCGTAAAGCAGCTCGGTGACCGCCTCGTGTTCAAGAGCATGGAGTTGGAGGCGCTCATTCCGGCCATTCAGAACGGACAGATCGATATTGCCATGTCCGCCATGGAAGTGACGCCCGAGCGGGAGAACCTGGTGGCGTTCAGCGACGTCTATTTTCCGAAGAACAACAAAATCGTGGTAGTCATGGTGGAGAACAATGAGATTCACGGCTGGGAGAACATTGGCGGCCACAGGGTAGGCGCCCGGGCCGGAACCGCGCAGGCCTACATGGCCGCCCGGGCTGGCGCGGAGGTAACTCTTTTCCGTACCAATGGGGACGCCTTCAAGGCACTGGAGGAAAAAACGGTGGACGCGGTGGTCATCGATGCCCCGTCCTGGCAGGGCTTTTACGTAAGTGAAATCGATACGAAGTACATGAAGGTGGTCGGCGCGCCCCGGGAAGCGCGGGGCTTCGTCCTCGTTATGCGAAAGGGAGATGAGGAGCTCCGCAGCCGGGTGAATGGAGCGATCCGGGCGCTGAGAGAAGACGGCTCGTGGGACTATTACTACAACAAGTGGTTCACCCCCGGGAAGTAAGGAAAGGCATCGGGAAACCGGTGCTTTTTTGCGGCAGGTACAGGGCAGGCGAAATCTTAATTTTGCGGCACTTAATTAAAAGTGTGGGCTTTTATTTACATCTAAAAATCCATGCGATATAATATAGAAAGAATTCGATTTATTCAAGAGTTTCAATATAGAGGTGGTACAATGAGTGAGTTGCTTCGCATAGAAAACCTCCATGTATCCGTTGGCGACAGAGAGCTTCTTCACGGTGTCAATCTCACCGTGAACACCGGGGAGGTGCACGTCATTATGGGCGTGAACGGGGCGGGCAAATCCACGCTGCTCCACACGGTGATGGGCAATCCTGCCTACGAGGTCACAGAGGGGCATATTTACTTCCAGGGGGAGGACATTACGGAGCTGTCCGTGGACAAACGGGCCCGTCTGGGCATTTTTCTGTCGTTTCAGGCGCCGATTTCTGTGGCAGGGATTTCCATGGAAAATTTCCTGCGCACGGCCAAGACGGCCATTTCGGGAGAACAGCAGCGCCTCTTTCCCTTCAAGCGCCTGCTGAAGGCCCGGTTCCAGGATCTGGATATGGACCCCGCTTATGGGGAACGGTATCTGAATGACGGCTTTTCCGGCGGGGAAAGAAAGAAGAGCGAGATTCTGCAGATGCGCGTGCTGGATCCGAAGCTGGCCATGCTCGACGAAACCGATTCCGGGCTGGACGTGGATGCGGTGCGCACCGTGTCGAAAAATATTTCTGATTTCCACAATGAAAACAACGCGGTCATTCTCATTACCCATCTGAACCAGATTCTGAAATTTATTCAGCCCGACCATGTGCACATTCTCATTGACGGCCGGATGGTAAAGGAAGGCGGTCCGGAGCTGGTGAATGAGGTGGAGACAAACGGTTTCGATGCGTACCGGGGCCTGACCGGGGAGGCGTGAGCCATGGCAGAGGAACGGAAGAAAAGCAAAATCGACGACGTGGCCCGCAGCGTCTATGACATCAAGGATGAGGTGGAGTATTCCTTCATGGCGGAAAGCGGCCTCACTGAAAAGATCGTCAGAGAGATTTCCGAGCAGAAGAATGAGCCGGAATGGATGCTGAAGACTCGCCTCGAGGCGCTCGCACTCTATCAGAAAATGGATGTGCCCCCGTGGGTGCCGGATATTTCCGGGCTGGATATGAACCTCATCTACACGTATATCCGGCCGAAAACGGACATGAAGATGCGCTGGGAGGACCTGCCGGAAAATATCCGGGCCACTTTTGATCGCCTGGGTATTCCCGAGGCGGAGAAGAAGTCTCTCGCCGGCGTGGGCGCCCAGTACGACTCGGAAGTGGTGTACCACAATGTGCAGGAGGAGCTCGAGAAGCAGGGCGTAATCTACGTGGATTTCGAGACGGCGGTGCGGGAGTACCCGGACCTGCTCCGGCCCTATTTCGGCAAGCTCATCCCGCCGAATTACCATAAATTCATTGCTCTCCATTACGCGGTGTGGTCCGGCGGCTCCTTCGTGTACGTGCCGAAGGGGGTGGACGTGAAGATGCCCCTCCAGAGCTATTTTCGTCTGAATGCCCCCGGTGCGGGCCAGTTTGAGCACACCCTTATCATCGTGGAGGAGGGAGCGAACTGCCACTTTATCGAAGGCTGCTCCGCTCCGCGGTACAATGTGGCCAACCTCCATTCCGGGGCGGTGGAGCTCTTCGTGAAAAAGGGCGCCACCCTCCGCTATTCCACCATTGAAAGCTGGTCCAGGAATATGTACAACCTGAACACCAAGCGGGCTCTGGTGGAGGAAGACGGCCGCATGATCTGGGTGAGCGGGTCCTTCGGATCCCACACGTCCTGTCTCTATCCGGACACGGTTCTCAAGGGAGACCGGTCGAGCTGCGAGTTTACGAGCATCACCTTCGCCGGAAAGGGCCAGTTCCTTGATACGGGATCCAAGGTGGAGTGCCTGGGAAGGAATACGAACCTTTCCATTCATGCCAAGTCCATTTCCAAGGGCGGCGGCACATCGCTTTACCGCGGTCTCGTCCACATCGGGCCGAAGGCGGTGGGCGCCAGGGGCGCCATCAGCTGCGAGTCTCTCATGCTCGATAATGAATCCCGTTCGGACACCATTCCGGACATCATCATTGAAAATGACAACATTGATCTGGGGCATGAAGCAAAAATCGGCCGCATTCCCGAGGAAGACATTTACTACCTCATGAGCAGGGGCCTGTCCGAAGGGGATGCGAAGGCCATGCTCGTGCGGGGCTTTGCAGAGCCCATTTCCAAAGCGCTTCCTCTGGAATACGCCGTGGAAATGAACCGTCTCATTGATTTGGAATTTGAAGGTTCCATCGGATAAGGAGGCAGTCATGGAATTGGAAAGAGTAAACCGGCTGCCCATGCTGACCTGGCGCTATCTGAAAACGAACGACAGCCCGCTGCCGTTCCGTCGGGCGGAGCGCCCCGCCAAAGCGGCCTGGTCGGATATGTCCTATGTCACGGAGGGAGCGGTCCTTCCGGAGCGCTTCGAAGGGGCGTCTTCGGCGTGGAAGGCCGCCGCTGCCGGGGGGGAGGCCTTTACGATTCGCATTCCCGCAGGGGTGAAGGCAGAGCTTCATGCGGATATCGTTATGGACGCGGCCTCGCCGGACTACGCGGGAGTCTGTGTGTTCCACCTGGAAAAGGGAGCGAGCCTTCGCATGATCTGGAAATGGACAGGCGGCGGTGAAGAAGGCGTTTGCGCCGCCGCCATGGCGTATACCCTCGAGGAAGGGGCTGAGCTCCACGTATCCGCCGCGGAGGAGGGCCTTTCAGACAAGCTCTTCTGCGTGCAGCGCCTCGTGGAAACCGCCGATGAGGCGCAGGCTGAATTCGTGTCCGCCGATATTGGCGGCCGCACGGTGATTGTGAACAGCCGGGGGTACCTGTGGGGGGCCAAATCGGCTATCCGGGAGTACAGCCTCTATGCGGCGGGAGGACAGCAGAATCTGGATCTGTTTTACCACATTGAACACTACGGCGAGGAGTCGGAAAGCGACATCGAGGCAAAGGGTGCCCTCCTCGACCACGCGAAGAAATCCTTCCGCAGCACCATTGATTTCAAGCGGGGCTGCGCCGGCGCGGTGGGGAGCGAGGGGGATTACGCCATCCAGCTGGATCCCACCACAAAGAATATTTCCCTGCCGCTCCTGCTCTGCACGGAGGAAAATGTGAGCGGCAACCATGCCTCCAGCGCGGGGCAGATTAGCCCGGAAACGGTGTACTATCTCATGACCCGGGGCATGACGAAGGAGGAGGCCCGGCGCATCGTGGTGGAATCGCTCATCCGCCCGCTCATTGACCGCCTGGACGAGAGCCTCCGGGAGGATGTGCTGGTGAACGTTCATCAGAAGCTGGGCGCTGGGGAGGCTTGCAATGAATGAGGAGGCCTTGCGCCGGGATTTTCCCATCCTGAAGACGGTCTGCGGCGGCCGCCCGGTGGTGTATTTTGACAGCGCTGCCACGGCGCAGCGGCCCCTTCCGGTGCTGCAGGCGGTGATGGACTACAGTTTGAGCAGCAACGGCAATCCTCACCGGGGAGCGCACCACTTTTCCATCGCTGCATCCGCTGCCTATGACGGGTCGAAGGAAACGGTGCGCCGCTTCCTTGGCGCGGCAAGCACGAGGGAAATCATCTACACCCGCAACACCACGGAAAGCCTCAATCTGGTGGCCCGCTCGTGGGGGGAAACGCACCTGAAGGCAGGGGATAAAATTCTCATCCCCATTTCGGAGCACCACTCCAATCTCGTGCCCTGGCAGCGGGCGGCGGAGAAAACCGGCGCAGCGTTGGAGTACATGTATGTGGACAGGGAGACGGGGCAGTTCCCCCCGGAGGAGCTGGCAAAGGCCGATGACCCGGCGGTGAAGCTTCTCGCCTTTGCGCAGGTATCCAACGTGCTGGGCATCCGCTGGGATGTGAAGCCCCTCATCGACCGGGCCCACGCCCACGGCGCGGTGGTCGTCGTGGACGGCGCGCAGAGCGCGCCCCACCAGGCGGTGGACGTACAGGCCCTGGGCTGCGACTTCTTTGCCTTTTCGGGGCACAAGCTGGGCAGTGCGGGGGGCATCGGCGTGCTCTACGGGAAGGAAGCCCTTCTCGAAGAGATGGAACCCTTCCTTCTCGGGGGAGATATGATTGAAATGGTGGAGGAGCAGCACACCACCTTTGCGGAGCTCCCTGCCAAATTCGAGGCGGGCACCCAGTACGTGGAGGGGGCGGTGTCTCTCGAGGCGGCCATTCGCTACGTGGAGGCCATCGGCTTTGATACCATTCAGGCGCAGGAGAAGGCCCTTGTGACAAGGCTGCTTGACGGGCTGGCGGAGATGCCTCACATCCGTGTCATCGGGCCGACGGATTCTGCTGAAAAGGAGGGCCTCGTGTCCTTCACGGTGGATGATGTCCATCCCCATGACGTGGCGCAGATTTTATCCGCCCAGGGCATCTGCATCCGCACGGGGCACCACTGCGCCGAACCGCTCCACCGGTACCTGGGGATCAACGCGAGCTGCAGGGCGAGCTTTTATTACTACAACACGGAAGAGGAAGTGGACTATTTCCTGGAGAAGCTGAGGGATGTCCGCTCTCTCATGGGATGGTGAATGATGGAGCTGAAGCAGATATACACGGATTTGATTCTGGAATACAACAAGGACACCACGAACCGGCGGAAAATGGAGAGCCCCACCATCGCGGAGCATGGGCACAACCCGAGCTGCGGCGATGACATCCAGCTGGAGGTCAAGGTGGAAAAGGGCGTCATCGCCGATCTGGCCTATACGGGAAGCGGCTGCGCCATCAGCCAGGCCTCCGTGGCCATGATGGCTGAGCTCCTCCGGGGGAAAACGGTGGAGGAAGCCAGGCGCCTCGTGCAGCTCTTTCTCGATATGATCCGCGGGAAGGTCACCGACGAGGAGGTTCTCGAGGAGCTGGAGGCGGCGGTGGCGCTGAAGGATATTTCCCAGCTCCCCGTTCGGGTGAAGTGCGCCGTCCTGGGGTGGCATACCCTGGACATCGCGCTGGACAAGCTGAGCGGTCAGAAATAAGAACATAGGAAAAGCTCCCGGAGCAGGGAAATCTGCACGAGAGCTTTTTTTTGTGCCATAGAATGCACGGCAGGGCATTTTAAATTATAATAAAATACAAAGGAATAAATAAAGGAAAGGAACATGGAAGTGATTGTTGATGCGCCCTGCGGCCGATTGGAAGGGCGGATGCGGGGAGGGTTGGCGCAGTTTTTCTCCATCCCCTATGCAGCGCCAAACGTGGGATCAAAGCGGTTTCTTCCGCCGAAGCCGCGCCCCCGCTGGGAAGGGGTGCGCCCCTCTGCTGTCCCTGGCCCCGCGGCGCCGCAGGCCAGAAAAAGAGGCTTGCCAACCGGAGGGATGGATGAGGACTGTCTCACCCTCTCTGTGACCACCCCCGATGTACATGGGTGTGCGCCGGTTCTTCTCTGGGTGCACGGCGGCGCATTCCAATATGGCTGGGGGTCTCTGGGCTTCCGACCGGAGGTGTTTGCCCGGGCGGGCATTGTGGCGGTGAGCTGCCAGTACCGCCTGGGGGTGCTGGGCTTTCTGGACGTCTCCTCCTGGCTGGGTGAGGCGTACCGCCAGTCGGGAAACAACGGCCTTTTGGATGTGCGGCAGGCCCTCCGGTGGATACAGGACAATATTGCCGCCTTTGGGGGAGATCCCGGGCAGGTGACCATCATGGGGCAGAGCGCGGGGGCCAGGATCTGTGCGGCGCTCACTCTCATGGACGGGGCAAAGGGGCTGTTTCATCGGGCCGTGCTGGCCAGCGGCGCGGCGGACTCCCTCCGGGACCAGATCACGGCACGATGCGTGAGCGAGGGCTTTCTTCATGCAGCAGGGCTCATGGATACGCCGGAGGCTCTCCTCAGGATGCCCTGGGCGGAGATTGTGAAACAGCAGGAGGCCTTCTTTACCGCAGAGAAACTGGCCTGGCTGGGGCCCGTCCTTGACGGGGTGACATTCCCGGAAGAGGATGCATTAACATTGGCCCGCCGGGGCGGTGCGGGAGCGGACATCCTTATGGGGACGAACCGCGATGAAATGGAATGGTTCTGGCGAAGCTGGCAGTGCCGGGAACTGAACCGGCCACTGGCGGAGACGCTCTTCGGCAGCCGGGCATCCCTCGTGATGGCGCACTATGAGAGGATGATTCGGGGCGGCGATGTCCACGAGAAAACGATTCATTTTCTCACGGAGTACCTCTTCCGTGCCGGCGTGGTCCGCCTGGCGGAGGCGGCATCGGCGGCGGGGCAGCGGGTGTACCTCTACCGCCTGGATTGGGACCGCCAGTCCCTCCGGGCCTGCCACGGATCGGAGACGCAGTTTTTCATGGGCTTCGGTCTGGTCATTCCCGACGTGGATCGCTCTGCTGCTCATGAGGCGCTGGCGGAGAAGATGCGGGGGGCGCTCCTTTCCTTTATAAAAAAGGGAATTCCCGCGGCAGAGGGGCTGCCGGAATGGCCGCCTTTTGGCGAGGCGCGGCGGATGATGCGCTTCGATGATCCCTGCGAGGTCATCGACACGCCGCCAATGGAGACAGATCCCCGCATGCCGCAGCAGGTCTTTGGACTGGACGGAGGCGGAGCGGGAATATAGATAGGAGGGCGGATATGACACAGAAGGAACGGCTCATGGCGCTTCCCAGGGAGCGGCTCATCGAGCTCATCAGCATGTATGCCAAGAACTGGCTTGCCATGGACGGGGTGTGGTTCCAATCGGTGGAGAAGGCCTACGGCATGGATACGGCCATGCGGCACGATTTGGAAATATGGGAGCGCTTCACGGTCATAGAGGCGCAGAAGGTGAAGGCCTTCCTCGGCCTGCCGGACCGGCCGGGGCTGGAGGGGCTGGCAGAGGCGCTCCGATTCCGCCTCTACGGGAACATCAATCAGGATGAGATCCGCTGGGAGGAGGGAGCGCTCATTTATCGGACACTTTCCTGCCGGGTGCAGTATGCCCGCCTGCGGAAGGGCATGCCCCTTCATCCCTGCCGCGCGGTGGGCATTGTGGAATACAGCGGCTTTGCCAGAGAAATTGATCCGCGCATCCGCTGCGAATGCTTGTCCTGCTACCCGGAGATTCATGACGAGACCTGCCACTGCGCCTGGCGGTTCACTCTTGAGGAGGAAAAGGCGTAGTGCGGTTCTGCAGGGATTTTCTGCAAGCAAAAACAGAGCCCCGAAGGACTCTGTCATCACGGAGGGAGAGTATTCTCTTTATTCCTCCATCTTTTCCTTGTAAGCTTCCTTTTCCGCTTCTCTTTCCGCCTCGGCAGCTTCCTTGGCTATTTCTGCCTGCTGCGCGGCAACGGCGGCATTGACACGGGCATGAAGACGGGACTTTTTCCGGGCAGCGTTATTTTTGTGGAGCACGCCCTTGGAGGCGGCACTGTCGATGACGCTGATGGCAGCCCGAAATGCTTCTTCGTGGTTTTCGGAGTTTGCGGAGGCAACGGCCTTTTTCATGGCGGTGCGAATCTGAGATTTCACAGCGGCGTTGGCGGCATGTCTCGCGGCATCTTTCTTCATGGTTTTAAGGTTGGATTTGATTTGCGGCAATGGTTTCACCTCCCGTCTGTTGCTGTTTCATACCTTGCCATTCTATCATGATTTTTCCGGTATGGCAAGAAAGGGAAGAAGAAATTTTTCAGCGCGACAGGGCGCCTTGCCTTTTCTCCGCAGGCCGGATAAGATGGTAAAGATAAGGAATCGATGGGAGGAACCATGTACGTAGGTATTGACCTGGTAAAGACGGAGCGGTGGGAACGGCTCCTCACAAAATTTCCAAAGCGGGCCGAGGCCATTTTCACGGAAGCGGAAATCGCCCACTGCGAGGCGAAGAAGGCCCATAAATGGGAGTCCTTCGCCGCCCTGTGGGCGGTGCGCGAGGCCGCGGGAAAGGCTCTCGGCATCGGCATTTTCGGTTCTGCCTGGCGGGATGCGCACGTCACCTGGACGAAGTGGGGCGCGCCGATCCTTCACCTGGAGGGCACCTTTGCCCGCCGGGCAGAGCAGCTGGGGATAACGGATATGTCTGTGTCCATCTCCCACGAGGCGGGGGTGGCCGCGGCGGTGGTAGTCATGCAGGGAGGTAAGGATGGTAATCAGAACAGCAGCGGAAGCGAAGGCCCTTGATACGCAGGTCATGACCGTGTACGGCCTGTCAGAGGCGGTGCTCATGGAAAATGCCGGCGCCGCAGTGGTGCGCCTCGCCGGTGAGGACATCGACTGGAGAGGAAAGACCGTGGTGATCCTCTGCGGCGACGGCAACAATGGGGGCGACGGCTTCGTGGCGGCGCGGTACCTGGAGGAGGCCGGGGCCTATGTGATGGTGGTCTTCATGGGGACGACCACGCGCATGGGTAAAACGGCGAGCATGTACCGGAAGATTGTGGAGAAGATGGGCATTACCGTGGAATCTGTCCGCCGGGCGGATGAGGCCGTTGACATGCTGCTCGTGGCGGACGTGGTGGTGGATGCCCTCATCGGGACCGGGCTGACCAGCGAGGTGAAGGGCGAAAAGGCTATGCTCATTCAGCTGGTCAATGGCATGAAAACCAAGGTGGTCTCCATCGATGTGCCGAGCGGGATTAACAGTGATACGGGAGAGGAGGAAGGCATCGCGATCCATGCGGACATCACCGTGGCGCTGGGATCTATGAAGCGTTGCCACGTGCTCTATCCAGGGACGGAGTTTTGCGGCAAGGTGAAGGTCTCCGGCATCGGCATCCCCGAGCAGGAGCGGGAGAACGGGCCGATCATGCTCATGACGGCCCGGGAGGCGGCGCTCCTCCTGCCGTCGCGCCCGCCCATCGCGCACAAGGGCATGAATGGATATATCGGCATTTACGCCGGCGCTTACGGCATGGAAGGAGCGCCGCTCCTCGCAGCGCAGGGGGCGCTCTGCGGCGGCGCAGGAAAAATTGAAATCCTCACCGTGGAGGGGGTGGCCCAGGCCCTTCCTGCGAAGGTGCCGGAGGTGATGATCCGATCCCTGGGGGATGGGCTGTGGTTCAGCGATGAGGTCCTGGATATGGCGGAGGAGCTGGAGCCGAATTTCACGGCCCTCGCCATGGGGTGCGGCTTCGGCAGGGATAAGGAGACGCTGGATTTTGTGGAGGAATTTCTGCCGAACATCACCCGGCCAACGGTGCTCGACGCGGATGCGCTCTATGCCGTGGCGGAGCGGAAGATTCCCCTGGAAAAATGCCGGGCTCCGATCATCATCACACCCCATGTGGGAGAATTTGCCCGCCTCACCGGTCTCTCTGCCGATGAGGTGGAGGCGCACCGCATAGACAGCGCGCTGGACTATGCGAAGGCGCACGACGTGGTGGTGGTGCTCAAGGGCCACCCCACGGTGACGGCTATGCCGGATGGCACGGCGTGGGTGAATACCACGGGCAATCCGGGCATGGCCACCGGCGGTATGGGCGATACGCTCACGGGTATCATCGCCGCTCTCATCGGACAGGGCATGGATCCGGAGGAGGCCGCTCCGGTGGGGGTGTTCCTGCACGGTCTGGCCGGCGATATGGCCGCGGAGAAGACACCCGTGGGCTATACTGCCTCCGACCTGGCCCGGCTTGTCCCGGCAGCGCGAGCCAGGGTGATGAAGGAAGGCGAGTAGGATGTATTGGATGAAACGGTGGCTCCGGTGGGTGCTCTACACGATCCTCGCCCTCTTCCTCGCCCTTGGCGCGGCAGGCTGCGGCGAGGGCCGGGCGGAGGAACGAACTTCTGCTTCAGGGGGCTCGGAGCTGGCCATACGTGTTCTCGACATCGGGCAGGGCGATGCCATGCTCCTTTCGAAGGATGGCCGGTGGGTGCTCATCGATTCGGGGGACGTGGACCATCGGCCGCAAATGAAGAAGTACCTCCAGGATTATAAAGTGGAAAAGCTGGACAAGGTAATCATCACCCATCCCCATGCGGACCATGTGGGGGGCATGTATGCGGTGTTCCAGACGGTGCCGGTGGGCGAGATCTACGACAGCGGCGTGCCGGCCACGACCAATACGTACCGCACCTATCTGAAGCAGGTGAAGGAGAGAAACATTCCCTTCCATGTGGTGAAGCAGGGCGATGTCATTCCCCTCTTTGAGGGGGTGGAATTCCAGGTGGTGGCGCCGGTGACGACCATCACCGAGGGAAAGCAGAAGCGCCCTGATTTGAACAACAATTCCATCGTGGGACGGCTCGTATACGGCCGGTCGGCCATGCTCTTCACCGGCGATGCGGAGAAGAAGGAGGAGGACTCCATCCTTGCCTCCGGGGCCAATTTGAAGAGTACCGTGCTGAAGGTGGGACACCACGGGAGCAAGACCAGTTCCTCTCCAGACTTTGTGCGCGCCGTGGGGGCAAACGCGGCGGTGCTCTCCGCCGGCGCAGGGAACAGCTACGGCCTGCCCCACCAGGCGGCGCTGAACCGGCTGTCCGAGGGGGGCGTGAAGACCATTCTCCGCACAGACCGGGATGGAACGGTCACGTTTACCACCGATGGAAGCGGTGCGTTCAAGGTGTATACAGAAAAGGGAAAGTAAATGGAAATCAAAGCATTTTTGGACCGCATAGAAGGGGATAAGGCCGTTCTTCTCGACGAGGAGGAGAGGCAGGCCATCGTGCCGGCGGCGTGGATTCCCGGTGCCCATGAGGGGCAGGCAGTGACGCTCCGCCTGGAGGATGACCCCGAGCGGGAGGAGGCGGCCCTCGCCGAGGCGGAGGCGCTTCTCCGGGAGCTGCAGAACCGGCAATAAAAAATCCCCCATAGGGGGAATCATTACAGCTATTTTTAGCAAAGCGGCGGAACTCCGCCGTTTTTGTATGGCCGTCAATCCTTTCTCCGTTTGGGGCCGGGAATGATTTGTCCCGTGCGGAGGTCAAAGGCTTGGAAGGGGCTGTCCGGGCGGGGTGTCGTTTGGCGGAGGGATTTCATTTTTGCGGGGCTGGATTTTCCTGCGGCGGTAAGGCCGGCCTTTTTCTGGCGCGCCCGGATGACGGAGAGGAGCTTTTCCTTTGCCGCCGGCTTGAAGGGGGTCTCCTCCACGGCCCAGAATCCGATGCGCTCCGGGCGGGGGCAGGAGAGATCATAGGCGACGCGGCTGCCGCAGCGGGTGCATCGCACGGTACCACGGCGGCGCTTGATCTGCATATCGAAGAGGCGCAGCTTTTCGCCGCAGTTCGGACAGGTGAGAGTGAAATTCATGGGAGACTCCTTTCCTTTCCCTCAGTATAGCGCGGCGGTGCCCGGCGAGGCAACGGTTCTTTTACAATTCCCCCCGCTGTAGTACAATAAGAAAATAACGGAGGTGGGCTCATGTATGAACTGAAACGGCGAGTGCGCTTCTATGAAACTGACGGCATGTACGTGGTGTATCACGGCAACTACCTGAACTGGATGGAAGAAGCGCGTGTGGAATATTTGCGAACGGCGCACATCGTGTTGGACGACTGGATACAGATGGGGCTGGTTTTCCCCATTGTGGAGCTTCACATTAAATACATCCAGTCGGCCCGCTACGACGATGACGTGACTGTCCGGACCTGGCTTGTGGACGCGAGCCGGGTGAAGATGGTCTTCCGCTATGAAATCGTGCGGGACAGCACAGGAGAGGTGCTGGTGAAGGCGGAAACGACGGGCACCTTTACCCGGATGGACAACGGGCATGTGGCCCGTGTGCCGAAGGAACAGATAGCCGAGCTTCTTCTTATGTCGGAGGAGGATAAAAAGAATTACCATGAATAATCAGCCCGTGGGAATCATGGATTCCGGTGTGGGGGGACTCACCGTGGCAGCGGAGCTTCGCAGGCGCTGGCCGAAGGAATCCATCCTGTACATCGGGGATTCGGCGAGAAATCCCTATGGGGAGCGGACGAAGGAGGATATCGCCGCCTTTGCGGAGGAGATGAAAGCGTTCCTCCTGCGCCGGGGCGTGAAGGCCATCATTGTGGCGTGCAACACCATCACGTTCAATACGCCCCCTTCCTTTTACGAGGGGTCTGTTCCCATTGTGGGGATGAGCACAGATTTCTCTGCCCTGCCGAAGGTGCAAAAAGCAGCGGTCTTTGCCACTCCCGCATCCATTGCGGCCCATTCGCACCGCCGGGGGGTGGAGCGGATCCTTCCCGACGCGGATGTCGTGGAGGCGGCCTGTACGGGTCTGGCCAATGCCATAGAGACGGGAGCGCCGCGGGAGGCGGTGCGCCGCCTCATTGAGGAGAGCGTCCGCGCTTCCGGCGCGGCGGGGGCTGGCGCGGCCGTACTGGGCTGTACCCATTATCCACTTGTGAGGGATGTGTTTGAGGAGGTCATGTCCGGCACGTTCTTCCTGGATCCGGGAGAACGCACGGTAGCGGAGGCCATGGAGCGCCTTGCAGGGATGGACGCCCTGGCGGAGGCTCCGGGGGCAGATAGGCTCTGCTTTACCGCCGGGGTCGAAGGGGCTGCCCGGTTGGCGGCGGCTGTGTTTGGTAAAGAAATGCCCGTAGTGCAGGCCGAATTGTAAGGGGTGCAGGGATGTATTTTATAGGATTAAAAATTGTAACCGCACTGATTCTGCTGGTATGCCTGGGGTTCCTGGCCTACTGGTTTGTGGCGTGGAAGCAGGGAAACTGCCGCTTTGTGCTGGCCCGGAAAAAGCAGTCGGCCTGGGCGGTGGACTTCATGGATTTCAATCATGCGGAGCTGATCTGCAATGTCCCCATTGTGAATGCAGGGCGGCAGAACGGAACGATTATGGATGCCTTCGTCCGGCCCTACATGCCCCAGGAGCAGTATGACCGGGTGGGCGTGCGGGGCCTCCTCATGGATGTGTCCCGGCCCCGGGAGGACGATTACTGGGAAGCGCTCATTGTGGAACCGGGGAAGACGGTGCTCCTCTGTGTGAAAGTAATCCTCACCGCCAAGGGCGGGGGCATCTTCCACGACATAGAAGGATTGCCCGACATGCCCATGGATATCATTTACCAGATCGTGGGGCGCAGCGACTGGACCTATGAAAAGAGCCGCATCTGGCTCACGAAGGAAGATTTGAGAAAAGCGCTGTACCAATACCGTTCGGGGGGAAGAGACAATGGCTGAGCTGGAACTGGTGCCGGTGCACACGCGCATCCTCACCAACAGGGACAATATAGTGGATGCCATCACAGAATATGCAGGAAACGTCATCACCAGCCGGGACGTGGTATGCGCCGCCGAGTCGGTGGTGGCCATCACCCAGGGCCGTTATGTCCGGCCGGAGGAGCTCTCCCCGTGCTGGCAGGCTCGCTTGATGAACCGGTTCGTTCCCGCGGCGGGCTCCATGTCATCCATTTACGGCATGCAGGCCGCCATGAAAGAGGAAGGAAAATGGCGCATGCTTTTCTGGTTCATCATTGCCGCCTTTGCCAAGCTCATGGGAAGGAACGGCCTGTTCTACGCCAAGTGCCGGCAGGCCTCGCTCGCTGATGATGTAACGGGCACCATGCCGCCCTTCGACAAATGCATCGTTTACGGACCGGCGGACACCGATGCGGTATGCGAGGCCATCGTGGCCGCCACCGGGGCCTACGGCGCAGTCATCGCCGATGTGAATGACCTGAAGCGCGCCGCCGTTCTGGGAAAGAGCAGCAACATGGATCCCCAGCGCATCGCCCGGATTCTCATCGACAATCCCTTCGGCAACGCGAGCCAGAAGACGCCGGTGGTGATCATTAAAAATTTTGCGGATTTCGTGGAGTTCGCGCCGGAGGCGTAACGACCGGAAGGGACTCACAGGAAAGAATACAGCAGGAAGCGGCAGCCAAATGGGGCCGCTTTTTTTTGCGTCCAATGAGGCCCGCGGGCCGGCCATCCGGCGGGATCGCGTCCGGGATCTTAGGTTGACATGGGAATGGGATTGCCCTATAATAATCAAAAATATAAATATATCGATAAGGAATAATGATTAATAATTAATAAAAAGAGTCAAAAGTCCTTCGGAGAAAGCCAGGCAGGTCAGTGACGCGGGATCCCCGCCCTGGCCGCAGGGGGACAGGCCGGATTCCGGGGCTAATATATGTTTTATTTTGAAAGGAGGCTGTAAAATGAAGTGCTTAGCAATGCTGGAGGTTGGAAAGGTAGGGTGGATAGAGCGGCCCTACCCGACGTATGGACCGAATGACGCGATCGTTCGGCCCCTGGCGCTGTCCCCCTGTACGTCCGATGTACACACCGTGTGGGAGGGCGCGCTGGGCGACAGAAAGGACCTGGTGCTCGGCCATGAAGCCGTGGGAGTGGTGGAGAAAGTGGGGGAATGCGTCACCCGCTTCAAGCCCGGTGACCGGGTCATTGTCTCTGCCCTGACCCCGGACTGGCTGGCGCCGGAATCCCAGATGGGGTGGTTCAACCATTCCGGAGGCATGCTGGCGGGGTGGAAGCTTTCCAACACGGAGGCAGGGACCTGCGCGGAAAGCTTCAAGGTGATCCAGGCGGATGCCAATCTGGCGCCCCTGCCGGACTGGCTGCGCCTGGAGGATGCGGCTATGCTCACGGATATGGTGGTGACCGGGTTCTACGGCGCTGAAATGGCCAATATTGAGATGGCAGACCAGGTGTGCGTCGTGGGCATCGGCGCGGTGGGCCTGTGTGCGGTGCGGGGCGCCGTGCTGAGAGGGGCTTCCCGGGTCTTTGCAGTGGGCACCCGGCCGGTTTGCGTGAAGGTGGCCCGGCAGTACGGGGCGACCGACATCATCAGCTACAAGGATGGAAGCATCGCGGACCAGGTGCTGGAAGCCACCGGCGGCCGCGGCGTGGAGCGGGTGATCATTTGCGGCGGCACGGTGGATACCTTTGCGGAGGCGGTGAAGATGTGCCGCCCCGGCGGCGTTATTGCCAATGTGGGGTACCTCGGGTTCGGTGAAAACATTCCCATTCCGAGAACCTCCTGGGGATGTGGCATGAGCGACATCACCATCAAGGGCGGTCTGACCAAGAGCGGCGGTCACCGGATCGAGCGGATTCTGGAGCTCATCCGCCACGGGCGGCTCGATGTGTCCCCTCTGGTTACCCATACATTCTACGGCCTCGACAAAATGCAGGAGGCGCTGGAAATGATGAGGGACAAGGCAGGAGACCTGATCAAGCCGGTGGTCATCGTATCGGAAGAATAGATGATATGGCAGGGGGATGGGCGCTTCTCATTACCCCAAAAAAAAGAACGCACTGCCGATGGTCGGCAGTGCGTTCTTTCGGAGAGGCCTGTTTTGGGCACCGCAAAAGGCCGGCGAAAGCCGGCCTTTGG
>CAZPLS010000006.1:0-35858 GCA_964587685.1 uncultured Dialister sp. | reverse complement strand
GCCTACCTCGGCGGCTAGTACGGAAAAAGCAGCAGTTACCTGCTGCTTTTTTTCTGTGCATTTTCCGCCCTTGGCGGAAAATGCACAGAAAAATTTAGATCTGAGATCTTAGAACTGAGAGCTTAGAAAAAGGATAGCAGCATGGGAGATGCGAAGCAGCGACGCAACATTTAGAGCTTAGAACTTAGAGCTTAGAGCTGAGATTTTAGATTTTAATTCTCAGATCTCAGATCTCAGTTCTAAGCTCTAAACTCCCATACATCCCAGGCAGAGCCAGCCATATGGCATAGGCATTGGTCACAGGCCGCGGCCCCTGTTAGGATAAAGTTAGATGAATGGTATGGAATTGCGATTTCGCAGAAAGGAGTCCATCATGCTGAAACAGCTCGCTATCGGCGCCGCCGTTCTGGGCCTGGCCGCCTGCCTGCCCTATACCACGGCCTCCGCCGCATCCCCCGCTGCCCCCGAGACGGCCATCTCCATGACGTCCGAATGGGACAAGACCTTTCCCCTGAGCGATGCGGTGGAGCACAGAAAAATCACCTTCCACAACCGCTACGGCATCACCCTGGCGGCGGATCTTTACAAGCCCAAAGGCGCGGAAGGGCCCCTTCCCGCCGTGGCTGTGAGCGGCCCCTACGGCGCCATCAAGGAGCAGGTTTCCGGCCGGTACGCCCAGAATCTGGCGGAGCACGGCTTCCTCGCCATTGCCTTTGACCCCTCCCGCACGGGAGAAAGCACGGGTGACCCCATGTACGTGGGTTCCCCTGATTTCTTCGTGGAGGACTTCAGCGCCGCCGTGGACTGGCTCGTCACCTCCAACGAAGTCGACCCGGATCGGGTGGGCATCCTCGGCATCTGCGGCTGGGGCGGCTTTGCCCTGGCAGCCACCGCCAACGACCCGCGCATCAAGGCCACCGCGACATCCACCATGTACGATATGACCCGTGTCTTCACGTACGGCTACTTTGACTCCATGACCCCTGACGACCGGTACAAGCTTCGGGAGGATCTCGCAAAGCAGCGCACGGAGGACTACAGAACCGGTACGTATGCCCCCCTGCTCGGTCTTCCCGACAAGCTTTCAGGCGATGAACCCCAGTTCGTGAAGGATTACTACGACTACTACAAGGTACGCGGCTTCCATCCCCGGTCCCTCAACTCCAACGGCAACTGGAGCGTGACCACAAAGCTCCCCTATCTGAATTTCCCTCTCCTCACCTATATCGGTGAAATCAAAACGCCGGTGCTCATGATCCACGGCGAGAAGGCCCACTCCCGTTACTTCAGCGAGGACGCCTTCAAGCAGCTCAAGGGAGACAACAAGGAGCTCCTCATCATCGAGGGGGCCAACCACACCGACCTCTATGACAACCTGGACGTCATTCCCTTTGACCAGATTGCAGACTTCTTCGCCGCAAACCTTTGATTTGGACAACCATCGCTGACGGATACCTATCCAAGCAAAAAGAGCAGGCTCTCATACCTGCTCTTTTTTTGCGCCTCTGCGCCCGTTTTCCCGGACGCTCGGACCTTTTTTCATATAGAAGGCAAAATGCCTGTTTTCTCAAACAGTATAAGCCGGATGCTGGCGAAGCCGAACCATGTCCTCCGCCGCCCTCACGAGAGCGATGGCCGGGTCGATGACAGGAAGGCCCACCGCTTCCGAGAGGGCCGGTCCCAGGCCGAGGAAGGAGAAGCACCCCGGGACGAGCACGTCCGCATGGCAGCGTTTCTTCAGGTCCCGCCCCTTTTCAATGAATCGCGCCAGCGCCTCTTCCCTGTGCTCCCAGATGGATCGCCCCGCAAAGGGAATGGCGTCCACCGCGGCTATCCGCCCCGGGTCAATCCCGAGGCCCCGCAGAAAGAGCTCTTTTTCCGGAATGCGCGCCGGGTCGGTGAGTATGACGGCGATGCGCCGGCCGGTAAGCGCCGCCATGGCCATGGCCGCCTGGGCGCCGCCTATGACGGGAATGGACAGCTTCTCCCGGCATGCCTCCGCCGCGGGATCGCTGAAGCAGTAGATCGCCGCCGCGTCCGCCCCTTCCGCTTCCGCCCGGAGCGCCATGAGGAGGATTTCCGGACCGGCAAACACGATATCTGCCTGGGATGCAATGGTCACGGGCGTCTCCGTGAGGCACTCCATGGAAAGCTCCGTTTCGGGCGACACGTACCGGGCGAGCCACCGGCAGCGCGCGTCCATATCGCTTCGTTGTTCCCCGTAGTCGGGATTGATGAGATGGATACGCATGGCTACACCAGGATGGACGAAAGGAACCGTTTGGCCCGGTCTGTCTTCGGGTGGGCAAAGAATGCCTCCGGGGGCGCGCTCTCGATGAGAATGCCCTCGTCCATAAAGTGCACCACATCGGACACGTCCTTTGCAAATCCCATTTCATGTGTCACCAGCACCATGGTGATGCCTGTGCCGGCGAGCTGGCGGATCACGTCGAGCACCTCCTTGACCATTTCCGGGTCAAGGGCGGAGGTGGGCTCGTCGAGAAGGAGCACGTCCGGATCCATCGCCAGCGCCCGTGCAATGGCCACGCGCTGCTTCTGCCCGCCCGACAGGCGGCTCGGATATTGGGCGGCCTTGTCCGACAGCCCCACCTTCCCGAGGAGGCCCATCGCTTTTTCTTCCGCCTCTTTCCGCGGCAGCTTATTCACCACCCGGGGCGCGTAGCTCACATTTTCCAGCACCGTCATGTTGCGGAAAAGGTTGAAATGCTGGAACACCATGCAGGCCCGCTTGCGTATGTCCTCAATGCGCACCTTTTCGTGGAGGATGTCCTGCCCGTCGAAGATGACCGACCCGCCGTCGGGATGCTCCAGGAGATTGAGGCACCGGAGGAGCGTCGATTTTCCGCTCCCCGACGGGCCGATGATGGCAACCACCTCCCCTTTATCGATGGTGAGGTTGATATCCTTCAGGACGGGGATCCCGTCAAAGCTTTTGGAAAGATGTCTGACTTCAATCACTGACGCGCACCCGCCTTTCCAGGTAGGACCCGATAAGATTCAGCAGCATGACCAGCACGTAGTACACCGCCGCCGCCACGATGAACGCTTCGAAGGCGCGGAATGTTTTCGCCTGGATGAGATCCGCCCAGCGGAGCGTGTCCGCCACGCCGATGACGGACACCAGACTGGAGTCCTTGAGCAGCATGATGCTCTCATTGACCAGCGACGGGAGTGCGTTTTTGATGGCCTGCGGCAGAATCACGTCGAGGACAAAGCGGTACGGCGGCACGCCAAGCGACATGGCCGCCTCCCACTGCCCGCGATCCACGGAGAGAATCCCCCCGCGGAGTGCCTCTGAAATGTACGCCGCCGAATTGAGACCGAAGGAGAGCACCCCCGCCTCCAGCGGCGAAATGGTGTACGGCGTGATCTGCGGCGTAGCGAAATAAATGAGCATGAGCTGCACCAGAAGGGGCGTCCCCCGGAAGACGGATATGTACGCCTTCGCCAGAAAGGACGCGACGGGGTTCTTCGACAGGGTGATGAGTGCCAGCACAAATCCCCCCAGAAAGCCCATGATGGAGGAGAAAAAGGTAAATTTCAGCGTGACCCACACGGCGTCCGCCAGAAGGGGCATGTACGGACCCAGTACGGAAAAATCAAACATCTCCTGCCCTCCCGGTTACCACTGGGTGATATCCAGGCCCGCTTCCAGCGCTTCGTACTGCTCCGTAGCTTCCTCCCCGAGGTACTTCACGAAAATGTCATGCATGGTCCCGTTTTCCTTCATTTCTCGGAGGAGTGCATTCACCTGCTCCACGTCCGGCGAGCCCTTCGGCAGTGCCACCGCGAAGGTATCGTCCATCACCACGGGGAGATCGAGGATATGCATTTCCAGGTCGGGGTTCTGGCTGATGAAGACGCCTGCCTGGGCCGAATCAAAGAGCCCCGCCGCCAGCCGTCCGTTCTTGATGTCCTGCACCACCAGCGGCGTGCTGTCCATTTCCACCACGGTGATGCCGCCGGCCTCCTGCAGCTCCTTTGCGTAGGTCGTGCCCATGGACGCCCCCGCGGAGAGACCCTGCAGCTTGTCGAGGGAGTCGTACCCCGCCCCCTTCTGGCAGATGATGGCCTTCATGGGGAAGTAGTAGGGAATGGAGAAATCCACCACCTTCATCCGCTCCTCTGTGGGAGAAATGGCGGAGAGAATCATGTCCGCCCGGCCGCTCTGAAGGGTGGGCACGAGGGAGGCAAATTTCATATCTGTAAATTCCGGGGTTTTGCCCATTTTTGCCGCGATGTACTCGGCGATGTCAATGTCGACGCCCGTATAGTCCTTCGTTCCTTCCTTCACCGATTCAAAGGGCGGGAAGGTGGAATTGATGGCAATGATCAGCTTATCGCTGCCTGCCGCGGCACCGCTCTCTTTCTTGTCACCGCCGCAGCCCGCCAGTCCTGCGGTGAGCACCGCCGCCGCTGCGAACGCAAGGAGTAATTTACCCGTTTTTCCCAACATAGTCATCCCTCTTCTTTCCGGGGCACCGCCCCATGCATTTTTAATTGTCAGCTCCGGCCCTGTCACCGGGACCGAAGCCGTTTTGGGCCAGTACATAGTCTGCCACGTCCTCATCAGGGGCAATCCACGCCCCATTATCCTTCGCGTAGCGCACAAAATCGCGCAGGGCCCGCAGGTACTGCGGGTGCCCGATAAACTGGGGGTGCATGACGAAGTTCATCACCCGTCCCTCTTCCGCCAGTCCGTCAAATTCCTCCATCCATATGCCCGTCATTTCCCGGCCGCTCCGGAGGTAGTGGTGCTCCGGCGCCTGGATGGTGTACATGTCGTAGGAGGTGTCATCCACGATGCCGTCCTTGGGGAGCTCTACCATGGGCACGGGCCGGCCGTCTATTTCGTGGAGGAAGGGCCCGTCCCGGTCCCGCCAGTTCGACGAGTAGACATAGCCTCTCTCCAGCCATAGCCTCAGATGAAAATCGTACACGTAGCCGTCGGGGATGCGCACCCCCCGGGGCCGTTTTCCCGTAATATTCTCCAGAATGGTCTCCGCCTTTTCCATGAGGGCGTTCTCCCGCTCATAATCGGGGTAGCACTCATGGAGCCAGCCGTGGTAGGCAATTTCGTGGCCTTCGTCGGCGATGGCCCGGATGACCTCCGGATGGAGCTCCGCCGTGTAGGCAGGGGTGAAAAAGGTAGCCCGCACGCCTTCGCCGTCAAGCATGCGCAGAATGCGGGGAATCCCCTGCTTCACCGCGTACCGCCCGCGGGAGAGGTGCACCGGATGATGGGCATTCACAGGATTTCTTGTAAGCCACAGCGTCTCCGCGTCAATATCAAAGGAGAGCATGAGCGCGAGGCGCTTTCCCTGGGGCCATTCCATCACCGCCCCTCCCTTCTCTGCCAGTCTGCCAGCACATAGCGGGCCGCATCGCGGCAGGTGGTGATCCACGCGCCGTTTTGCTTCATGTACAGCACGAGCCGCTCGAGCATACGGATGCGGCTCGTCCGACCAATCAGCTGGGGATGGAGCTTGAGGACCATCACCTTGTCGCCCTCGGAGGCGAGCTCATCGAAATAGTCCTTCCAGATCCCATAGACGTATTCCGCGGGATAGCTGCACGTGATGGTCTTCTCGTCCGCGTAGGAGAAATAGAAATAGGAAAAATCATCGATGCCCGGATCCGTGGGGAGCTCCACCACGGGCACCGATCCGTCATGCACGTAGGCCCAGTCGCAGTCCTTGAGGGTGGAGCCGTAGAGGTAGCCCCGCTTCTGCAACAGCCCCAGGCTGCACTCCTGCATCATATCGAGCGGCCCCCGATAGCCCACGACACGTTCACCACTCACCGCGGAAAGAAGCGCCTCGCTTTTGGCCATATGGGCCTCCTCCTCTGCCTCGGGAATGCCCGGCCGGGCGTCGTGGTCATAGCCGTGGTAAGCGAGCTCATGTCCGGCGGCAGCGATGGCGGCCACCTCCTGCGGATACATTTCCGCAATGCGCCCGGGCACAAAGAATGTCGACCGGATCTGCTGGCGCGCCAGCATGGCCAGGCATCGGGGCAGTCCCTCCCGGGGCCCGTAGAGTCCGCGGGACAGGTCGGCAAAGCCGATGTCCTTCTTCCCGATCACCGACTGACGAAGAAGCTCGGCGTCAAAATCAAAGGTAAGCATCACGGCGATGCGCGCGCCGTCCGGCCAGCGGATCCCTTCTCCATTTTTCAGTGCAATCATCGGTCCTCTGCCTCTCCCCTTTCCGCAGTCAGTACTTTATTAATTATAGCATATCCATATTCTCTTTATCCGCGCAGAACTGCGTGCGCGGGACCTCTGTACCCCCTTGTCCTGTATAACCCCGATTTTCTGCGTTTTCGCTCATGTTCGCAAGAGAAAAGCCGCCGGGCATTGCCGACGGCCCCATCTCTCTGTTTGTTAATTGGACGCAGCCTCCACCAGCGCCTGGAAGAAGCGCAGGGAAATGTCTGCATCGCAGAACCATTCCGGATCCTTTCCTCTGATGATTACTTCCAGCACATCGTTTTCCGGATGGAACTGGGTTCCCACCATGAAGGTTTTGTAAGGATTCTCAATCCCTTCCACCACGGGAATGCCGTCATGAACGGTCCATGCCGTCTGAATCAGCTCCGTGCCGACCAGGCTGTCGATGGCCTGATGGTGCCAGGACGATACCTTTTCCAGCTTCGTATCTCCTACGATGCGATAGAGATTAGACTGAATGGGGAAAATCTCCACATCATGGTGGGTATAATCCCGTTCTCTGGATTCAAAGGGAAGCATCCGGTGCAGGCCGCCAATATCGGAGCCCCGCTCTGCGTAGTAGGTAGGCAGATCCTGAATGAAGGTCACCCCCGACACGATGCCCATGACCTGCGCCCCCCGGCAGACTGCCAGCGTGGGCACGTCATTTTCAAGGCAGTACGCCATGAGTGTATAATCGGAAATGTCACGAGTGGCATTGATTTCCTCGCCCATATTGGCTTCCTTTTCAGGAATGCGGAAGAGAGAGGGACTCACGTCCTCGCCGCCGGTGAAAAATACCCCGTCAACGTTCTTCATGATCTCCGCCACGTTGGTATCGTCAAAATGGTTGTCCTTCACCGCATCGGCAAATTCTTCCTTCAGCATGCCTGTCGGATAGAGGCACTCTTCTGCCACCGAGCCGTCTTCATTGTATATCACATTTACATTGATAACCTGCGGCAGTTCCACGGGAATCCCGCCGGCTCTTACAATGATACTTTTATACCCCTCATAATCCTGGGTGGGACTCTTCCAGGTAATGCCGATGATCGGTTTGCCCGTCTCCGGATCCAGGGCGGAAACCTCACACACCATACCAACCGTCAGTACACTGGACACCAGTGCCGCGCTCATCGCCTTCTTCCATAATTTCATATTCTGACCCCTTTCTGAAAGCGCAAAAAGGCGCTAATTCCCCTAGGAACAGCGCCTTTGCTGAAAATGAAAGATATTACAAGTGTATCCGTCACGCGCCCTCCCGTCAACAGAAAAAGAGGCTGCCAGATATATGAAAAAGCTATTCTCTATATTAGATAAAAGTTATCCTTTACCGATGAAATATCCCGCAGGACAGCCCTCTGCCTGCCCCCCTTTGTATAATGAAATACTATAGTGTATAATTGCGGTCACAGTGAATATTTTTTGAATATTATTTTGGTGTTTTGTTTATCCGGAGATGCCCATGTCCGAAGCCTTTGTCAGCCGCCTTCAGGCGGGAACGAAAGAAATCCGCGCCGCCAAGAGCGCCTTTTTCATCAGCGGCTTTGCCTATTCCACGTGGGTGATGATGATTCCCGCCGTGAAGAATGATCTCTCCATCCCCGCCGACGTGCTGGGACTCCTTTTGCTCTGTATCGGCATCAGCGCCTGCTGCGCCATGCCGCTGGCGGGGCTTCTCACGCGGTACGTCCCCTGCCGGCAGCTCATTGCCGCCTCCTCCCTCCTTCTCACGGCGGCCATTCTGGCCATCCCTCACCTCCCCGCAGTGTGGGCCTTCGTGCCCGTGCTCTTTCTTCTCGGCGCGGCGGTGGGCATCCTCGACGTGGCCATCAATCTGAACGGCGTCCTCGTGGAGAGCGCCTCCGGGCAGCGCATTATGTCCGCCATGCACGCCTTTTACTGCATGGGCATGTTTCTGGCGGCGGCGTGCTACACCGCGCTCGCTGACTGGGCGGCCTTCTCCGTCCCCGCCATCGCTCTGGCTCACGGCGCCATCCTTCTTGCCGTTATGGCGCACTTCGGCCGGCGCTGGCTCATCTGGCGTGCTGAGGGCAGCGGGAAAAAAGCGGCCATCCCCCGGGGCATCGTGGTCTGCCTGGGCGTGCTTTGCTGCATTTCCTTCCTCTCCGAGGGCGGCGTCATGGACTGGGGCGGCGTGCTGCTCGCCGAAGGTAAGGGGGTGCCGCTCTCCGCCGCCGGCTTCGGCCTCACCGCCTTTTCGGTGGCGGAATTTCTCGCCCGCCTGCCCGGCGACCGCCTCGTGCGCCGCTTCGGGGAAAAACGGGTCATCCTCGCCAGCACGGGATCCGCCGCATGCTCTCTCGCGGCCCTCTCCCTGGCGGAAACCCTCCCCTTCCTCATCCTCTTTTTCTTCCTTCTCGGCGTGTCTGTGGCCAACGTGGCGCCCGTGATGTATTCCCTCCTCGAGCATCAGAAGGACATGCCCCTCGGCCCCGCCGTGGCCGCCCTCACCAGCATGGGCTACGCGGGGGTGCTCCTCGGGCCTGCCTTCCTCGGCTTTGTGGCCCAGCACGTCCACATCGCCGCCGTGTTCGATGTGCTCTCCCTCCTCGTGTTCCTTCAGATGCTCCTGGCGGTATTCGTCTTTCGCCGCATGGGCCTGTAGGCTCCGCTTTCACGGCCGATTCCTGGTTTCCGCACACAAAAACATCCCCGTCCTGCAGGGATGTTTTCATTTGCCTTTATTTCTTTTTCTCTGTGTCTTCTGTATCCGTGTCTTCTGTCTCTTCCTCTACGATTTCGTACTTGCTGTTTTCCAGATCCTTCGGGTCAATTTCATTGCCCTCCTCGTCCACATAGACGATTTCCTGCTCCTCTTCAGCCTCTTCCGGCGCCGGCGCCTCTTTCTCGCGGCGAAGCACCTGGCCCATGTGTGCGTAGGCATGGCCGAGCACCTCTGCCTGGGGCACGCAAACCTGGTCGGGCAGGATTTCCCTGAAGGCTTCCCAGAACTCATCGGACGCTTTCATGAGAATGCGGCCCACCTTTTTCGTGCTGTCATTGTCATTGTACAGAAGCACCCACACATGCCGCCGGTCCAGGCGGGAATAGGCGTAATGGGCGGGCCCCGTCTCGATGGCCTTCCGGTTTTCCTTTTTTATGTCGTACACGCCGAAAATGTCCTTGTAGGGCAGAACGATCTGCCGACGGCCCTTGAACTTTCTCGTAATGATGACCACCAGTGCCTCTTCCTCGAGATGATACTCCGCCCGGGCGGTATAGGTGTTGACCATGTACCAGAAAACAAGAGCCTGGACGGCGCCGAGAAATCCCAGGGAGGCGTAATTTTCCGTCTGGATGTACACCGTCCACGAATTGACCACATGCATGGCCAGGACGGCGAAGAAGAACCACATGAGGAGCCGGTAGGGCTGGTAGATAATGGTCCGGTCCTCCACGGGCTTAAAAACTGCTTTGCTCATGCCTTACTCCTTTTCCTCTGGTTCACCGCTCTCCTGCGCTGCCTTCGGCTCGGTCCGTGCCGGCGCGGCCTTCTTCTTTGCCGCCTTCTGCTTCTGCGCGGACTTTCTCGCCCGGCGGCGGCTCCGGCGCTCCGCTTCCTTTGACCGGATCTGCGCCGCCTCCTCCAGACGGCGCTTGCGCCGGAAATGGAAGCTCACCGCAAACACCGCCAGCAGCATCACCCCGATGAGGGCGTTGCCGATCTGCAGGCCGTTGTCGTGAATGTTCATGCCCACCATACCAAGGGCTACCACAAAAAGAACTGTGCGAAATCGTTCCTTCATATCTTTCCTCCGCATATCAGACAATCTGTGCTTATTGTATACCAGAGGAGGCGGAAAATGCAACGAATACCCGCCATTTATGACACGCAGAATTCGCCCTGTCCCCTTCACCGAAACGAGCAGCGAAAACATGCGGTACCCTTTACGTATGAGTTTTCATTGATAAAGCATACCTTTTTATCATAAATTTCCGCCAAAACCGCGCTTACCATAAGAAAAATGTATATCAAAAATAATAAACGCTAATTGAAAAAAGTACCTACAGGTGTTATAGTTGGAAAAGCCATAAAAGGTATGGCGATGCATAAAATTGCGCTTGCCGGTTCCGCGGGATTCTTCCCTCTGCATGAAAGCCGGTACCAGCGCCATTGTACTGGAGGCATTTCATGAAACAGTCGAAACACATCCTACTTGCATCCACAGCGGCAGTTGTTGCAGCGGCGGCTCTTACCGGCTGCGGCGGCAGCGGAAACAGCGCCGGCAGCGGCGATACCATCCGCATCGGTTCCAACCTTGAAATGACCGGCGGCCAGGCGGCCTACGGCATCGACGCCATCCGCGGCGCCAATCTCGCTTTGGAGGAAATCAACGCAGCCGGTGGTGTGCTCGGGAAAAAGCTCGAGCTGGTCTCTCTTGACAATAAATCCGAGCCTTCCGAAGCAGCCTCTGCCGCGCAGAAGCTCGTCGATGAAGGCGTGGTCGCTGTCATCGCTCCGAATATGAGCTCCAACGCGCTCGCCGCGGTACCGCTCTTCAATGCTTCGCAGATTCCGTCCATCTCTCCCACCGGAACAAACCCGAAAATCACGGTGGATGAAAAGACGGGCGAAGTCATTCCCTATTCCTTCCGGGCATGCTTCATCGACCCCTACCAGGGCACAGTCATGGCCAACTTTGTCTATGACAAGCTGCAGGTACGGAAAGTGGCCATTCTCATCGATAACTCCTCTGACTACGCCAAAGGCCTGGCTCGGTTCTTCACTGACGCCTTCACTGCCAAGGGCGGCGAGATCCTGGCCACCGAAGCCTATCTCCAGAAGGATACCGATTACAACGCAACCCTGACGAAAATCAAAAATCTCAATCCTGACTTTATCTATGTACCCGGCTATTACCAGGAGGTGGGCCTGATCGTCAAGCAGGCACGGGCCCTTGGCATTACCGTTCCCTTCGGCGGCGGTGACGGCTGGTCCAGCACGACCCTTGCAGACATCGCGGGGACCGACGCGCTGGAAGGCACCTACTATTCCAACCTCTATGCCGTGGAAGAAGACAATCCGACGGTCATGAACTTCATCAATGCGTTCAAGGCTGCTTACGGAGTCAATCCGGGCATGCATGCCGCGCTGACCTATGACACGGTCAAGCTCTTCGCCCAGGTCATCGGCGAAGTGGGTTCGGATGATCCCGTACAGATCCGGGACGGCCTGGAAAATCTGAAGTCCTTCAGCGGCGTGAGCGGTGAAATGGCCTTCACCGAAACGCACGACGCGAAGAAGGCGGCCTTCATTCTCACCTATAAAGACGGCGAGGTGGTGCTCTTCGATAAAATCGCAGCCGAATAATCTGGCATTCCCATCCTGTGGCGGCTTCGGCCGCCCATAGAAGGACGTGACTGCAAGGATTTACATCCTTTTCCCCCCTATCACATGTACAATCTATGCACAGGAGGTTTATGATGAACAACGTAAGACGCATTCTTTTCGCATCCACAGCAGCAGTTCTTGCAGCGGCAGCTCTCACCGGCTGCGGCGGTGGCGGCTCCGGCAGCTCCTCCAAGAGCGAGGACACCATTAAAATCGGCGCTGACCTTGAAATGACGGGCAATCAGGCCGCCTACGGCACAGACGCCATCCGCGGCGCCAACATCGCCCTTGAGGAAATCAACGCCGCCGGCGGTGTCCTCGGCAAGAAGCTGGAAATCGTGGCGCTGGACAACAAATCCGAACCGTCCGAGGCGGCAGCGGCCGCTCAGAAGCTCGTCGATGAAGGCGTGGTCGCCGTCATCGCTCCGAACATGAGCTCCAACGCCCTTGCGGCGGTGCCGCTCTTCAACGCGGCGCAGATTCCTTCCGTCTCTCCCGGCGCCACCAACCCGAAGGTCACGGTGGATGAAAAGACCGGCGAGGTCATTCCCTATTCCTTCCGGGCGTGCTTCATTGATCCCTACCAGGGTCAGGTCATGGCAAACTTTGTGTCCGGCAAGCTGCAGATGAAGAAAGTGGCCATTCTCATCGACAATTCCTCCGACTACGCCAAGGGGCTGGCCCGCTACTTCATGGATGCCTTCACCGCCCTGGGCGGCGAAATCGTAGGCACCGAAGCCTACCTCCAGAAGGATACCGACTTCAACGCCACCCTGACGAAGATCAAGAATCTCAATCCTGACTTCATCTACGTACCCGGCTACTACCAGGAGGTGGGCCTCATCGTCAAACAGGCCCGGGCGCTGGGCATCACCGTTCCCTTCGGCGGCGGCGACGGATGGGATCACCCCACGCTGATGGACATCGCAGGAGCGGAGGCCCTCGAGGGCACGTACTTCTCGAACCACTACGCCATCGAGGAAGACAACGAAACCATCATGAAATTCGTCAACGCCTACCGGGCTGCGCACAACGCCAATCCCGGCGTGTACGGCGCGCTGACCTACGACACGACCAAGCTCCTCGCTCAGGTCATCAACGAAGTGGGATCGGCGGAGCCGGAAAAAATTACCGAAGGGCTGCGTAATCTCACCTCCTACAGCGGCGTCACCGGCGACATGAGCTTCACCGAAACGCACGACGCGAAAAAGGCGGCCTTCATCCTTACCTACAAGAACGGCCAGCTCGTTTTCGAGGACAAGGTGAGCGCCGAGTAAGCGGCAGACAGCGTGGGCTGATCCCCTCTCAGCCTTACCTGTTATATATAGAAAAAGACCTTTCTCTCAGAAGGGTCTTTTTCTTGCTTTCTATAGATGGTATTTTCCTCTTACGATAGTTTGTTATAGAAAAAATGCAATATGGTCAAATATAAAAATTATTTTTCGCATAGTAAGGATTGTGTTATAGTGTAATCAATTTCATAAAGCTCATAGGGGGGCCCGCACAATGTTTCACGCGGGCTCTTTTATATGTCACATGTAAAGGAGGCTTCCCATGAAACATCTGAACCATCTCGCACTGGCATCCGCTGCCCTTCTTGCCGCACTGGCTCTCACCGGCTGCGGCGGCGGAGGCGGCGGATCAAAGAGCGCCGACACCATCCGCATCGGCGCGAACCTGGAAATGACCGGCGGCCAGGCCGCCTACGGCACCGGCGCTGTCCGGGGCGCCCAGCTCGCCGTGGAGGAAATCAACAAGGCGGGCGGCGTGCTCGGCAAGCAGATCGAGCTGGTCGCTTTGGACAACAAATCTGAACCCTCTGAATCAGCCTCGGCAGCGCAGAAGCTGGTCGATGAAGGCGTAATCGCTCTCATCGCTCCCACCACGAGCTCCAACGCCCTTGCCATGGTGCCCATCACCAACGCAGCAGGCATCCCCTCCGTGTCCTCCACCGCCACCAACCCGAAGGTCACGGTGGATGAAAAAACGGGCGAGGTCATTCCCTATTCCTTCCGGGCATGCTTCATCGACCCCTACCAGGGCCGGGTCATGGCCAGCTTCGTGGCCGATAAGCTCCAGCTGAAGAGAGTGGCTATCCTCATCGACAATTCCTCCGACTATGCAAAGGGCCTCTCCCGGTTCTTCGAGGAAGCCTTCACCGCCCGGGGCGGAGAGATCGTGGCCACTGAGGCGTACCTCCAGAAGGACACAGACTTCAACGCCATTTTAGCGAAAATTAAAACCCAGAATCCGGAATTCATTTACGTTCCCGGGTATTACCAGGAGATAGGCCTCATTCTGAAGCAGGCCCGCACGCAGGGCATCACCGTTCCCTTCGGCGGCGGTGACGGGTGGGACAGCCCCGTCCTGGCGGAAATTGCCGGTTTTGAAGCGCTGGAAGGCACCTACTATTCCAACCTCTATGCGGTAGAAGAGGACAACCCGGCCGTGCTGGAATTCATCAAAGCCTACCAGGCCATGCACAATGAAACCCCGGGCATGCACGCTGCCATGACCTACGACACGATGAAGCTCATCGCCCAGGCCATCACCGACGCAGGCTCGGAGGATCCGGAAGCCATCCGCAATGCGCTGGAAAACCTCACCACCTTCCACGGCATGAGCGGCGACATGAGCTTCACCGAAACGCATGACGCAAAGAGAGCCGCCTTCATTCTCACCTTCCAGGATGGGAATCTCGTGCTGGCTGACAAGATCAGCGCCGACTAATCCTGTTCCCTGCAAAAAAAGCTCCCTTCATGATGGCTTTGCCTCACAAAGGGAGCTTTTTCCTTTTATTTATTTTTGCTTTGACGGGCCTTCTCATAGGTTTCGTACACCTTTTCTCCCACCTGGTCAATCAGTTCGTGCTGCTCGAGCGGTTCCACCCAGGAACGGGGCAGGAAATCCGCACCAAACCGTACGCCTTCAATGGCGCCGGTGAGTGCCGCCGTGACGCTGCTCCGTCCATCGTGATTGGCCGCGGTGATGATCGCCTCGAAGGGATCATCGCAGGCCATGACACAGTACACCGCGATGGCCAGCGCCTCATGGGCCGCCTCCCCCGTTCCGAAGGAGGTGAGACTGTCAATGTGGCTCCACGGCACCTCCCGTCCCGCTGGGTGGTCGTTGGCCTGCTGCACCGCTGCCTCCAGCGTGGCTAGAATTTCATCCGTCCCGTCCGCGCCGGAGAGGAGATGCACCGCCTCCGCCAGCGCCTTGGGAAAGGAGAGCCCCCCTGCCAGCCCGGCCACGAGTGCGGCCACGGCGGCGGCGGAATAGTAGGAAATGGGATGGGAATGGGTGAGCACGGCGCACCGCACCCCTTCGTAAAAGGCCTCCTTCGGATTCCCCGCATAGAGAAGGCCGAGGGGCGTGGACCGAGCCAGGGGCTCGCTGTTCGGGTTGTCATTCACCTTGTTCTTGAGAGACCCCCGCTCCATGCTATTCAGCGCGACCAGGCTCGTGTCGCCCATGCTCCGCCGGGCATGCATGAACTTTTCCCGCACGAGACAGAACACCCGCTCATGGGGCTGGCGGCGCATCCACGTGCGCTGCCCCCGCCGGGGCTCCTCGCCGGTCTGGCTGTAAAACCAGCGCATGTATCCCCGGTACACCCCTTCGGCGCAGTCCAGGTGCTTCGCGTCCGCCCAGAAAATGCCGTCTGCCGTGGCCAGCACGGTCTGCGTGTTCGCTGATACCTGCGCCTGAAACTGGGTCTTCTTCGTCCGCACGGGCGTGCGCAGTCCAAAGGGACCGTAAAGGTGAATAATTTTTTTCACAGACAGCTTGTCGAGAGGATATCCTAACGCATCTCCGCAGGCTTCCGCCAAAAACATCCCGCGAAATTTATCGATTTCTGCCATATCTTTCCCTCCCTGCGAAACAACGCGGTCTGCTTTGGGCGGCCCGTACTCTCCGCGCTTGCAGGCGCGGATATAAGAAGAAACCCGCGGGTATCTTCTCTTGTTTCTTATCAAATTTTGTCTATGCTTCCATAAATAGTATAGCATACTATTTCTGTAAATCCATAGTGCAGAAAAAACACCCGCCTTCTTTTCGCAAGATTGGGCCGGCGCCGGGCATTTCATTCGAAAGAGCCTTTTCCCATCAGGTCAGGAAAAAAGACGTTTCCCCGCGTCTTCGCGCAGGAGAGCGGAAAAAAAGCCCCTGCAAAGGAGCTTTTTTATATGGGCAGTCCGACCCGGCGAATCCCTTGTTTCCAACAATCTCCGGCCGCCGGCCCCCTGCTATGACAAGACTAATTTTATATTATGATATATAAAGAAAAAGTTATTAATGACTCTCCTCAAGTCGCTCCATCAGAACGTGACGGACTTGCCGTAGTAGGCGCATTCCAGAATGCGTCCCATGAGTACGTCATCCACCTCGCGGGGATTTTCCGGCGTGCATGCGTCGAGCACCGCATTGTGCGCGATGGCGTCCTTGTGTGCCAGGTAGAGATCCTCCGACACGCCGTGCGCCTGGAACGAATTGGCGATGCCCAGCGCCTCGTTCATTTCACGGATGGCCTTTTCATAGGAAATGACGAGCTGCGCGTCCGACCGGCCGGGGAGCCCCGCCACACGGGCCAGATTGGCATACCGGGCAAGGCACACCTTCTTGTTGAACTGAATCACGTAGGGCATGAGAATGGCGTTGCAGCAGCCGTGGGGAATATGGAAAATGGCGCCGATTTTGTGGGCCAGGCTGTGGGTGATGCCCAGGAGGGCGTTGGAAAAGGCCATGCCCGCCAGGCACTGCGCCACGTGCATGTGCGCCCGCGCTTCCTTGTCTCCCTCGCAGGACATGACAAGGCTGTCAAAAATATCGGATACGGCCTCCTTGGCCAGGGGATCCGTAAAGCCGTTGGCAAATTTGGACACATAGGCCTCCGTGGCGTGGGTGAGAGCATCCATGCCGGTATGCGCCGCTAAGGTATAAGGCATCGTCTCGGGAATGTCCGTGTCGAGAATGGCCAGGTCCGGGGTGATGTTGTAATCCGCCAGGGGATACTTAATGCCCGTGGCGTAGTCCGTGATGACCGAGAAGGCGGTCACCTCCGAGGCGGTGCCGCTCGTGGACGGAATGGCCACGAAGATAGCCTTTCTGCGCAGCGGCGGAATGGAGAAGGGATCCTTGATGTCCTCAAAGGTGAGCTCCGGATGCTCGTAGAAGACCCACATGGCTTTGGCTGCATCAATGGGCGAGCCGCCGCCGATGGCGATAATCACATCGGGCTCAAACTCGCGCATTTTCGCCGCTCCGTCATAGACGGATTCAATGGAGGGATCCGGCTGGATGCCCTCGTAGGTCTGCGTGGCCAGGCCGGCGGCGTGGCACACATCCTCCACCTTCTGCAGGAAGCCACCGCGGCGCATGGAGCCGCCTCCCGTACAGATCATCGCTTTCTTATAGCCCTTGAGCACCTTCAGCTCAGAAATGGCGCCCGGACCGGCATACAAATCTCTTGGCAACGTAAAACGAAAATTGTTCATAATCGCACCTCCGCAGAGTGGCTACTATCCTTCCCTCATGGGAATATTCCTTTCAGGCCCCTTCCCGCCATGCGGCAGGAAACGAATGGGCCCTTCCACTCCTCTTAGTTTCTATTATATATGATATGCAGGGGCAATCCAAATCGACAGAAACAGGTTTTAGTATTTATTGTGCATTTAATAACGGCTATAAACCGATTCTTTAATACTTATATACTCTTTATAATACAGAAAATTCCCGCAGGCGGACCCGCGGGAACCGCAGAAGATTTGTGATTGCATCCATATATATTCATTATGGATGAGAGGAAATCGAAAATTTTCTTGTGATAAAGATTGGTTTCGTGTTATTATATAATTAAAGGGAGCCATCCCTGCCTTTTTTATCCTGCCTGCCCCAGACGGTCTGCAGGTACCATACAGATATCTCACAGAAAGGAGATCCTATATGTGGAAACCCATGCAAGCGGAGGATATGCCGTGGAGTCTCTTTCCCTACAAAAAGGGCCGCTGGTTCCTTGTGACGGCCGGCCAGGAAGACCATTGCAACACCCTCCTCGTCAATCTCGGAGGGCTGCTTTCCCTGTGGGGCCGCAGCTGCGCCGCCGTTTTTATCCGGGAAAGCCGGTATACCCGGACGCTTCTGGATCAGGAGACGTACTTTTCCATCGCGGTGATGCCCGATGACAAAAAAGACGCCATGCGCTTCATGGGCCATCATTCCGGACGGGACGGCGACAAGTGGGCCGAAAGCGGCCTCACACCGGTCATGATCAGCGGCGTGCCCGCGCCTGCCGAGGCCGACCTGGTCCTCATCTGCCGGAAGCTCTGCGCGTGTCCGCTGGCGGATATCGAGCTGCCGCCGGATATTGCTCAGGCCTATCAGGAAGGCCGCGGCGCCGACGACCCCCATATTATGTACATCGGCGAAATCCAAAGCATCCTGCAAAAAGAATAAATGAGTAAAAGCCGCCCCCACCGGAGCGGCTCTTTCTCATGGCAGCATGTCTTCCATGTATCGCAGCGCGTTTTTATAAAAGATTTTTTCCACCTGCGTCTCTGTCAGCCCCGCCGCAAGGAAGGCCTCCGCCAGGCGGGGCATCTCCGATGCATCCCGGATTTCAAGCGTCGGATCAATGCCGTCAAAATCCGTCCCCAGGCAGAGCACGTCCTCCCCGGCCTTGTCGAGAATGTAGAGACCGTGCCGCACCATGTCCTCGATGCGGCTCACGGCGACCGTCCCCTTGGAAAAGTCAATGTCGTCGCGGCCGGGAAGTGCCGTCACGGCCGGGCTGCCGAGGAAATGGTTCGCAAAATTGAGCCCGATGAGGCCGCCCCGCTCCCCGTAGAGGGCGAGCAGGTCGTCGGGCAGGTTCCGCGTGTGATTCGTGAGCGCCCGTGCATCCGAATGAGACGCCACAGGAGGGCGGCTGGCCCGGGTGAGAATCTCCCGCGTGCCCGTGTCGTTCAAATGGCTCGTGTCCACGATCATGTGAAGCCGCTCCATTTCCTCCACCACGGCCCAGCCCGCCTCTGTGAGCCCCTTGTCCGGCCCTTCCATGCCGTTCGGCCAGCCGAGCTCATTGGGATAGTTCCAGGTGAGCGTGATGAGGCGCACCCCGTCTTCATACACCTGGTGAAGCCGGTCGAGCGACCCGCCGAGAACGCCGCCCTCTTCGATGGACAGCATCGCCCCGGGCATGCCGTCTGCCTCACAGGCCCTGGCATCCGCCGCCGTCAGAACCTGGCGGAAATGGGCGCCCCAGGCGGCCTTCTGCTTCCTGTACTCCGCCAGCAGCTGCTGGTAGCGCGCCCAGGGATCCGCACAGCTTCCCATATCCACAAAAAGGGCAAAATCCTGAACGATCGCGCCGCCTGCGCGAAGCTTCTGCAAATCCACCTCCAAATCATTCTGAAACAAATGGCCTCTGTCCGGATGATCCGCGAGCATGGAAATGGTGTCACAGTGCAAATCAATGTATTTCACAGGCATTCTCCTTTCCTTTTTCCCCATCCTATGAGAATTTACCCGCCCCGTCAATAGTCGTATTCCGAAAATGAAAATCAATATCAAGTATTAATTTTTTATTGCCATTTTATAAACAATTTATTGTCGCCATATGCATCCCATGATAGAATACTTTCATTGCAGACCGCTGCAATCCCTAAAAGGGAGTAGCCCTCGAAACAAAGTCAACATACTAACCGATACCGGTTTGGCTGTTTTAACCAGGCGAGACTTTTAGGCGTCATTCATTATGACGCCGGAAGTCTCTTTTTTTGTTTCTCCGGCGTATTCCTCAAAGGGAGGTTTTTTTATGGTTGCTTTTATCAGTTCATTCCTCTTCGTCGTTCTGGCGGAAATGGGCGACAAGACCCAGCTTCTGGCCATCGCCTTTGCCACGAAGTACCCGTGGAAAACGGTCATGGCCGCCGTCGCTGTCGCCACAGCGGCCAATCACCTGCTCGCGGTCATCGTCGGCCAGTGGCTCACGTCGTACATCCCCATGGACTGGATCCACATCGCCGCATCGATCGCCTTCATCATTTTCGGTCTCTGGACCATCCGCGGCGACACCATCTCCGAGGAGGATCACCGCTCCCGCTACGCCAGCGCCTTCTGGACCGTGGCGGCGGCCTTCTTCCTGGCTGAGATGGGCGACAAGACCCAGCTCGCCACCATCACGCTGGCGGCGCAGTTCCAGGCTGTCCTGCCCGTATGGTGCGGCACGCTCGCCGGCATGATCGTCGCTGACGGCGCCGGCATCATTCTGGGCATCGTCCTCGGAAAACGCATCCCCGAACGGGCTGTCAAATGGACCGCTGCCATTATCTTCATCCTCTGCGGCCTCTGGGGCCTCTACGAAACCCTGATCGCCTGATGGGGCCCGTTTCCCATACACCCCTTTCAACCGCCGGTTCTGCCGGCGGTTTTTCTTCGCCATTCACAAAACGCATGGACTATATAGCAAATCCTGCTATGCCTTTATGTTCTCTTATGAGATAATATAATCATCATACAAAGTATAAAGCAGGCACACCTGCTGCAAAGGCACGGCGGAAGGAGTCCCTCCCGCCATTCAAAGGAGGATGACCATGAACAATCTATTTCTGGAAAAGACCCGCCAGGGCATTCAGACCGTGGGCATGTTTTTTGAAATGGGCGGCCCCGCGGTGGGCGAAGTCATCGCCTTAACGGATCTGGACTACTTCATCATTGACGGAGAGCACGGCACCTACACGCCCTCTCAGGCGGCAGACATCATCCGCGCCGCCGAGGGCGTAGGGAAAGCAGCGCCCTTTGTACGCGTCAAGGACAGCCAGCGCAATTCCATTCTGCAAATGCTCGACGTGGGCGCCAAGGGCATCGTGGTGCCCCAGATCCGCTCCATCGAGGAGGCCCGCCGCACCGTGGAATACGGCAAGTACTACCCCGTGGGCAACCGGGGCTTCGCCCTCACGAGAAACGCTCTCTTCGGCTGTGCAGAAGAGGCGCAGGGCTCCATGCAGGACTATTTTGACGCGTGCAACGAAAAGCAGCTTCTCATCCTGCAGTGCGAGACAAAGGAATGCCTCGCAGACATCGAAGCCATCGCGGCCATTGACGGCGTGGACGGCATCTTCCTCGGCCCCTATGACCTGTCCGTCGATATGGGCATGCCGGGGCAGTTCGACCAGGCCGCTTTCTGTCAGGCCGTCTCCCACATCCTGGAAGCGGTCAAAAAAGCAGGCAAATTCTGCATCGTCTACACGGCAGACGAGGAAACGGCCATCCTGCGCCTCCAGCAGGGCTTCGACAGCGTGACCGTGTCGATGGATTCCATCCTCTATCGGCAGGCGGTCAACCGGAGCGTGGACATCATCCGCTCCGCCACGTAAAAGAGCCCCTGCCTGCCAGGCCATCCGGCCCTCTATCCATACAAAAGGACAAGAATAACAGGACAAAAATTTCCCTGTTATTCTTTTTTTGTATGTTTCGCCGCGAGCTATGCCCAGGCACTGGTCAGGCGCCGCCCCATCTGGTATAACGGTAGCAAACACATCGGCGAGACCGGATGAGAGATTTCCCTTTTCTTCCCTGTTTCATACCCATCCCGCACCCGGCCCGCCTCATCAGGAGGCTCCCATGAAAACAAGAACCATTGGCCATTTAAGCGTATCTCCCATCGGCAAGGGCTGCATGGGCTTTTCCCATGGATACGGCAAGACCCCGGAACGGGCCGTGAGCATTGACGCCATCCGCCGCGCCGCTGAATTCGGCTGCCATTTCTTCGACACGGCCGAATCCTACGGCCGGGAAATGTTCTATCCCGGACACAATGAGGAACTCGTGGGGGAGGCCCTGGCCCCCTTCCGAAAGGATGTCATTCTCGCCACCAAGTTCCACCTCGACCCGGCGGACACGGATCCTGCGGGCGACCTGTACCGCATCATTTCCGATCATTTGGACGCGTCCATGAAGCGGCTCCAAACGGATTACATCGACCTCTACTACCTGCACCGCGTCAACGAGCTCGTGCCGGTGGAATCGGTCGCTGCGGTCATGAGCCGGCTTATCGGGGAAGGCCGCATCCGCGGCTGGGGACTGTCTCAGGTTTCCACAGCGCTTCTCTCCAGGGCCCACGCGGTCTGTCCGGTAACCGCCGTGCAGAATATTTACAACCTGGCAGAGCGCGACATGGAGCAGGAACTGTTCCCCTATTGCCTGGAGCACGGCATCGGCGTGGTTGCCTTCTCTCCCACTTCGAGCGGCCTCTTCTCTGGAAAAATCACCGCAGACACCCCATTTGAAGGCGATGACGTGCGGAAATTCGTCCCCCAGCTTTCGAAGGAAAATCTCGCCGCCAACCAGCCCATCATTGACGTGCTCCGGGACTTCGCCGCACGGAAGGGCACGACCCCCGTACAGATCTCCCTCGCGTGGATGCTTCACAAGTATCCGAACGTCGTCCCCATCGAAGGGGCCAAAGCCCTGCCTCATATCCTGGAAAATCTGGCCAGCTGGGATGTGGCATTCACGGATGAGGAATTTACCGAGCTCGAAGCGGCCCTTGCCCGGTGCACCATCTACGGTCACCGGGGCTGTGTGGAAACCGAACAGAACAGCTTCGGCAAACACTGGGAAAACGAAGACTTTCATAAATAAGTAAATGCACCATGGAAAAACCGGACCCATCAGGATCCGGTTTTAATGTTTATGCGCAGGGATTACTTGCTTTCAAAGAACGCCTTGTACGCCTTGTACGTCTCGTAGGCGTCCGCCTTGGAGAGGAGCTCCCAGGGAGCGTGCATGGACAGCATGGCCGTGCCGCAGTCCACCACCTCAGCGCCCCAGTTGGCCATCATGTAAGCGATGGTGCCGCCGCCGCCCTGGTCCACCTTGCCCAGCTCGCCGATCTGCCACGCCACGCCCGCTTCATTGAAAATGGTGCGTACCTTCTGGAGGAATTCCGCGTTGGCGTCATTGCTCCCCGCCTTGCCCCGGGAACCGCCGTACTTCGTGAGGTTAATGCCATAGCCCAGGAACGAAGCGTTGTCCTTTTCCGATACCTCCGGGAATATGGGATCCAGGCAGCTGTTCACATCCGCCGAGAGCATTTCGCTGTTCTCCATCGTTTCATAGAATTCGAGGAGCGAGCTCTGTCCCTGGAGCGCCAGAAGCTTCATCACAAATTTCACGAAGTAGGACGATTCCATGCCCGTATTGCCGTACGAGCCGATTTCCTCCTTGTCCGTGAGGAGCGCCACCTGCGTCTTGACGCCGGGCTTCGCTTCCAGAATGGCCCTCATATTCGCATAGGAGCACACCCGGTCATCCTGCCCATAGGCGGCGATGAGCGAACGGTCAAGGCCCACATCGCGGCTCTTCATAGCCGGCACCAGCTCGAGCTCGGCGGTGGCAAAATCCTCCTCCTCGATGCCGTAGGTATCCTTCAAAAGCTTCATAATGGCTTCCTTCGGCGTCTGGTCTGCCTCCGCATGGGTGCCGGCCACCGCCTGGAGCTGCTCGCCCGTCACGCCGTCGGCCAGCGTCTTTTTCATCTGATCCTGCGCCATGTGGATGAGAAGGTCCGTGATGTAGAACACGGGATCGTCCTCCTTGAGCCCGATCTGAACATCCACCTTTTCGCCGCTCTTCGTGAACACCACGCCGCACAGTGCCAGCGGAACGCAGGTCCACTGGTATTTTTTTATGCCGCCGTAGTAATGGGTGCGGAAGTACACAATGCCGTCGGCTTCACGCACCGGATTGGCTTTTAAGTCCAGCCGGGGCGAATCGATGTGAGAGCCCACGATTTTAATGCCCTCGTGCACCGGCTCCTCGCCGATCACCGCCAGAATCACCGATTTTCCCTTCTGGTTCCAATATACCTTATCCCCCGGCGCAAGGGACGTCATGCTGTACACCGGCTTAAAGCCCGCCGCCTCGGCCTGCGCAATAATTTCCGCCGCCGCCAGCCGCTCCGTCCGCGCGGTATCCAGAAATGCCTTGTATCCCTCGCAGTACGCCATCGCCTGCGCCCGCTCTTCCTCGCCGAGCCGCTGCCATACCGATTTGGTTCTGCTGTATGTTTCCATCACATGCCTCCTTATACACTGCTGCCGGACATCCGGCGCTTGTTTTATTATATCAATCCATCCGGACAAAAGAAACGGACTGCGGTCATTTTGAAAATGATTCTTATATAAATTCCCTCTCTTCCATTCTTTTTCCTCATTTTTCTTGTCACGATGATTAGATATTGACAAGAATGACAAGAAACGATACTCTGTGAATAGAAAAGGAGGGACTCATGAGATTTACAGAAAGCGATACCATCGAATTGAAATCCCAGGTCGGGAAGGATATCTGCAAGGAAATCATCGCCTTTGCCAATACACGGGGCGGCACGCTGTATGTCGGCATCGCAGACAACGGCACAGTGATCGGCATTGACGATGCAGACCAGGTGATGCTGCAAATCAGTCACATGGTCCGTGATTCCATCAAACCGGACGTGACCATGTTCGTTCGCTATGAGACCCGGGAGGCAGAGGGCAGACAAATCCTTGCCGTGACCGTGCAAAAAGGCACGCGCCGCCCCTATTATCTGGCCGGTAAAGGCCTTACGCCCAGCGGCGTCTATGTCCGGAGCGGCACGTCCTCCGATCCCGCCACTGACATCGCCATCCGGAGCATGATTCGGGACACCGACGGCGACTGCTTTGAGGACAGGCGCTCTCTGGAGCAGGAGCTGACCTTTGCGTCCGCCGCCAGGCAGTTTGCCAAATGCGGCGTGCCCTTTGACAAGACAAAAATGCAAACCCTCGGATGTCTCTCTTCTGACGGGATATATTCCAATGTCGCCTGGCTTCTGTCCGATCAGTGCCGCAGCACCATCAAGGCCGCCGCATTTTCCGGTACGAACAAGAATGATTTTCAGGATCGCAGAGAATTTGGCGGTTCCCTGTTTTGCCAGATGGAGGATCTATACGCCTGGCTGGACATGCGAAACCAGGTGCGCGCGACGTTTTCCGGGCTGTATCGCCGGGATACCCGCGATTATCCCGAAGAAGCGCTGCGGGAAGCACTGGTGAATGCTATCGTTCACAGAGATTATTCCTACAGCGCCAGCACGCTGGTCAGCGTTTACGATGACCGGATTGAACTTGTCTCCATAGGCGGCCTGCCGGACGGCATCACTTTGGACGACATTCTGCTGGGACTTTCCGTCTGCCGAAATCCAAAGCTTGCTGCTGTGTTCTACCGCCTGAAGCTAATTGAAGCGTATGGCACCGGACTGCCAAAAATCCTGCACGCATACGAAGGAAGCGGGCTTTCACCCCGATTGGAAGTGACCGGCAACGCGTTCAAAATCACGCTGCCCAACCGCCACGCCGCTGCCAAAAAGCCAGGCGGCGGATTCTGCTTTTGCGAAACCGGACATCCATCGTTTGATCAAAGCGGTGAAACCGACAGGGAAAGCCAAATTCTGGCCTTCGTCAGAGCCAATGGATTTATCGTCCGCAGCCAGGTGGATGCCCTTCTCGGCGTCAGTCAGGCCACTGCCAATCGGCTGCTGAAGCACATGACTGCCAAGGGTCTGCTCTGTCAGGAAGGCAGCGGAAGATCCACACGCTATCGGCATAAGAAATCGCCTGTGTGACAGGTTCCTTTTTCCTGTCCTGCCAGCGACGGCGCCCTTCCCCGCATGCGCGGTAACCATCCCTTTCATTTCCCTTTGTTTATCCCGATAAAAAACGCCGGTTATCCGGCGTTTTTTCGCTTACTGCGGTTTCTTTCTGAAAACTATGGGGGAGACCTTTGGCTCCAGGGGGAAGGTGAAGCCTGCAATGTCTCCGTCGGGCCCGGCAAAGAAGGTCAGGGGCAGGGTGTAGAGATCGGTGTCTTCCTTTACGCCTTCGACCCGGAAGGTGTCGTAATGAACGTGGGTAAGTTCAAGGCCAAGTACTTCCCGTTCATCGAGAAGAAGGTGATCCTCTCCCATTCTTACCCGGAATGTGCCGTACCCGGGATTTTCGTAAAGGCCGCAGTAGGCTTCGGGGCGGCGGGACGGCTGCGTGCCCGCTTTGACGGCGTCGGGCATGCAGTCGTGCTCCAGATGGTGGTACATGTCCTCCGGCGCATGGGCCCTGCGCTCGGTATATAGTGCGTACCAGTCCTCCTCTCGCCGCCCCGTGAATGCGTTCAGGAGATAGCCCTGAACGGCGAATATGAAGGGATTGTCCGGGGCGTGGAGGTTCTGCAGGTACACCGCCCCCCGGCTGAGTCCCGGCAGGTAAAACTGAAAGGCGCTGTACCCTTCAATCTTTCCTGTGTGCTGCTGCACGATATGTCCATGGTATTCCATGACGCGCCACCCCAGACCGTAGCCCAGGGAGCGGCCGCCCCGCACATGGGGATAGTCCATGATGACCTGCGGCGTGTGCATGTCCAGGAAATGGGACGGCGTGAGGAGCGCTCTTTCTCCGGCCATGCCGCCCCGGATATGGAAGGCGAGCCACTTGGCCATATCCCAGGCGGTGCTCATGACGGAGCCGCACGGCCCGGCCTGATCGATGTTCCACCGCGGAATGCGGTGAAGACCCTGATCCCACCAATGGGGCGCGGCGAGATTGGCCTCCTTCTCCGCCTCGCCCATGAGGCAGAAGGTTCGGGTCATGCCGAGGGGCTCAAAAATTTCCTCCTCCATGATCGTTTCCCAGGGCTTGCCCGCCGCCGCTTCCATGACGCCCCCCGCGGCGGCGTACATGACATTGCTGTACTGGGCCGTCGTGCGGAAAGGCGCGTTCGGCTCGAGGTATTTCAGGCGGCGGAGGTACTCCACGCGGGAAATCGTATTGTCCGGCCAGGCTCCGTCGTGGCCCGCCACGCCCGTGCGGTGGCACAGGAGGTCCCGGAGGGTGACCATGGCGGTGGCGTGCTCGTCCCAGAGAGCAAAGCCCGGCACGTAGGATGCGATGGGCGCGTCAATATCAAGAATACCCTTTTCCTCAAGACGGAGCGCCGCCGCGGCGGTCATGGCTTTCGTGCACGAGCCGATGCCGGAGACGGTGCTCTCGTCGAAGGGCTCCCCCGTTTCAATGTCCCGCACGCCCAGGCTGAGGAAATGGGTGTCGTTCCCGTCGATGATGGCCATGGCGCACCCGGGGATGCTGTAGTAGGCCATCATCTGTTCTGCCAGTGTTTTCAGGTCGGCGAGCTGCTTCGGTGTCATGGCTGTCTCCTTTTATACAGTCTCTTCGATTTCCTCGGGCATGCGGAAGGGCTTGCCCACCATGGGCACCGCTTCGATGAGCTCGCGGGTATACTTCTCTGACGGGGCGGTGAGAATCTGGTCTGACAGGCCCGTTTCCACCACGGTTCCCTTGCGCATGACCACCGTTTTGTCAGAAATGTACTTCACCACGGCGAGATTGTGAGAAATGAAGAGGTATGTGAGATGGAGCGTTTCCCGAAGGTCCGTGAGGATATTGAGCACCTGGGCCTGGACGGATACGTCGAGGGCCGACGTGGGCTCGTCGAGGATGAGGATTTCCGGCTCGGTCATGAGGGCCCGGGCAATGGAGATGCGCTGGCGCTGGCCGCCGGAAAATTCATGGGGGTACCGATCCAGCGCATTGGCCTGGAGACCCACCATGTGGAGAAGCTCCGCCGCCCGCTCTTCCGCTTCCTTTTCGCTGTGCCCGCCGAGGACGCGCATGGGCTCGGTGACGATTTTGCGCACGGTCATCCGCGGGGAAAGGGAAGAATAGGGATCCTGGAAAACGATCTGCACCCGCCGGCGCAGGGGACGGAGTTCCTCCTCCTTCATGTGGGAAATGTCCGTGCCGTCGAGAAGAATGCGCCCGGAGGTGGGCTCGTCGAGGCGGACGATGAGATTGGCCAGGGTGGATTTGCCGCAGCCGGACTCGCCCACGATGCCGATGGATTCGCCCTTTTCTATGGAGAGAGACACGCCGGCAAGGGCGTGCACCACCTTTTCCTTGCCGAAGAACCCTTTCGAACGGAAGGTTTTCGTCACATTGTCTATTTCAAGGAGCGCACTCATGCCTCCGACCCCCTTCCTTCGACAGCGCCGGCGGCGGCCGCCGCGGCCCAGTTATGGCAGTATACGAGATGATCTCCGGCGGTGACGGTGTCCTCCGGCGGGCGGATGGTGCAGAGCTCCGTCGCGTAGGGACAGCGCGGAGCGAAACGGCATCCGTCCATACGCTCGGAGGGATCCGGCACGATGCCCGGGATGGCAAAGAGCCTGTCCCCCATGTCGGCAGAGACGGTGAATTTCGGCACCGCCGCCATGAGCGCCCTCGTGTAGGGATGCTCCGGATGGCGGAACACGTCGTCTGCCTGTCCTCTTTCCACAATGTGCCCGGAGTACATGACAGCCACCGTATCGCAGATCTGGGAAATGACCCCCAGGTCGTGGGAAATGAAGATGACCGCCGTGCCCAGATTTTGGCAGGCCTCGCGAATGAGGTAGAGAATCTTCGCCTGCACGGTCACGTCGAGGGCTGTGGTGGGCTCGTCCGCAATGAGAAGCTTCGGCCGGCAGGAAAGGGCAATGCCGATCATGACGCGCTGGCGCATGCCCCCGGAAAGCTCGTAGGGATAGCACCGAAGCACGTCCGCCGCCTGGCGGATGTGGACGGCGGCCAGCATGTCTGCCGCCTTTTTCATGGCCTCATCCCGGCTGATTTTCTGGTGCGTCATGATGACGTCGGTCATCTGCCGCCCGATGGTAAAGACCGGATTGAGGCAGGTCATGGGCTCCTGGAAAATCATGGAGATATCCCGGCCGCGAATGGACTGCATGTCCTTTTCCGATTTTTCCGTGAGCTCTTCCCCGAGGAAGCGGATAGACCCGGAGAGGCGTTCCTGGCCGTTGCCGGGCAGAAGGCGCGTCACGGCGAAGGCGGTCATGGATTTGCCGCTCCCCGACTCACCCACGATGCCCAGGATTTTTCCCGGCTCCACGTCGAGAGAGACGTCGTGAAGGATGGAGACCATTCCCTTCTTTACGGGCAGGGCCAGGGAGAGATGACGGATCGAAAGTATCGGTTCCATGGCGCCTCACTTTCTCGACCGGGGATCGAGGATGTCGCGCACCCCGTCGCCGATCAGGTTAAAACCCATAATAGTAATGAGAATGGACAGGCCCGGGAAGGCCGCGTACCACCACTGGTCGATGGCGTAGATGCGGGCCGTGGAAATCATGGCGCCCCATTCCGGCATGGGCGGCTGCGCCCCCAGACCGATGAAGCTCATGGAAGAAGCGATGAGAATGGCGTCGCCAATGCCCAGCGTCATCTGCACCATAAGCGGCGATAAGCAGTTCGGCACGATGTGCTGCGCCACGATCCAGAAGGGCTTCTCCCCGAAGGTGCGCGCCGCCCGGACGTACTGCTGCTCCTTCTGCACGAGCACCTGCCCGCGCATGAGCCGCGTATACATGGGAATGCGCACGATGATGACCGCGAGCATCGTATTGATGAGCCCCGGCCCCATGGCGGCGGTGAGCGCCATGGCCAGCACCATGGACGGAAAGGCGAGAATCATGTCCGTCACGGCCATAACCGCCTGGTCCACCCGTCCGCCCAGGTACCCCGAGACGCTTCCCAGCACGATGCCGATGGCCGCCGAGACCACCACGATAGTGACGCCCACGGCGATGGATATGCGCGCGCCGTACATGATGCGGGAGAGGATATCCCGGCCCATTTCATCGGTGCCAAAAAGGTGATCCGCCCCCGGCCCCTGCAGGCGGGCGGGAATGTTCATGAGATTGGGATCGTAGGGCGCCAGAATGGGAGCCAGGAGACCGACAAACAGCACCACGCCCACGATGATAAAGCCCGTCAGCGTCAGCTTGTTGCGGAGGGCGATGTCTACAAGCTCCTTCCAGCGGGACGGAGCGGCTGTAGCTTCATTCATTTCTTTTCCCCCTCTCTGACCTGCGGATTCAGGATGCCGTAGATAATGTCCACCGCCGTGTTAATGAGGACGTACCCAAAGGAAATGACGAGGGTGAACCCCATGATGGCGGGAAAATCGAGAAAAGAAATGGAATCCATGACGTACTTGCCCATGCCCGGCCAGGCGAAGATGGTCTCCGTGATGACTGCGCCGCCCAGGAGCTCCCCGATGGTCAGGCCCGTTAAGGTCACCGTGGGGATGAGGGCGTTTTTCAGGGCGTACTTGTAAATGATGGTCCGCCGCGGAATGCCGCAGGCCTTGGCGGTGCGAATGTAGTCCTGCTCAAGCACGTCGATCATGCTCGACCGCACCTGCCGGGCGATGATGGCCAGCTGCACATAGGCAAGGCAGACCGCAGGCAGAAGGAGATGGTGGATCGCAGAGGCCACCACGTCCATCTGTCCGGCAATGAGGCCGTCAATGATGTAGAGCCCCGTCACGGCAGGCGGCGGCGACAGGAACGCGTCGAGCCGGCCAGAGGCAGGGAAAATGGGAAAGACCTTGTAGAACAGGATGAGCGCGATGACGCCGGACCAGAAAAGCGGCATGGACACGCCCACCAGAGAGATGACGCGGCTTACGTGATCCGCCCAGCTGTCGCGGTGCACCGCCGAAGCCACGCCGAGAATGATGCCGAAAACGACCGCAATGAACATGGCCGCCAGTGTCAGCTCCAGCGTAGCGGGGAAGTACCTCGCCAGCTCACCTGCCACGGGCATCTGCGTGCGGATGGACGTACCCATGTCCCCCTGGAAGAGCCCGGTCATATACGAGAAATACTGCACCCAGATGGGCTGGTCGAGCCCCAGGGAAGCCCGCGCCGCGGCGAGCGTTTCCTCCGAGGCATGAGGGCCCACGAGCATCCGCGCCGGGTCGCCGGGAATGACGTGGGATATGCAGAATGTCACCACAGACACCCCGAAGAAGACCAGCACCAGATGGAGGAGCCTCTTCAGCAAAAAACTTACAGAAATCATATATTCCCCCCCTTGCGGCGGCCCTGTACGCAAAACAGGGAACCTTTATGCAGCTCCCTGTATTGCTCCGGTATTCCGCCCGTATCAAATCCCCTGAGGGGTGTTTCAGATCTTGCTCATGTTCTCGAAATCATACATCTGATCGAGCATGGGATTGTAGATGAATCCCTGCACCTCCGCCCGCATCGGCGTCAGTACGTTTGCCTGGAAGAGGAAGAGGTACGGCGAGTCGTCCATGACCAGCTGCTGCGCCTGGTGATAGAGCGCCGTGCGCTCATCCAGATCGGTCAGCGTTTCCGCCCGGCGCAGGATCGCGTCCACCTCATCATTCTTGTAGAAGGAGCGGTTGCCCGCCAGTCCGAAGTAGCCTGAATCGAACCAGTAAGTCATGAAGAACTGGGGATCCGCATAGTCCGGGCTCCACGTGCCGAGAGCCAGGTCAAAGTCTCCCACGTCCACCCGTTCGCGGAAGGTGGGCCAGGCGGTCTTTTCCAGCTTCAGGTCGATGCCCAGCTCCTTGAAGTTGTTCTGCAGCATGAGCGCTTCCGTTTCAGTGAAGGGCTGGTTGTCCGAATAGAGGAGCGTCAGCTCCGACGTGCCCGCGCCAGCCGACTGGGCCAGGAGCTCCTTCGCCTTGTTTATATCCTGCTTGTAGCCGGCGATGCTCTCATCCCGGCCCCACATGCCATTCGGAACGGGGGTAGTAAGCTGCTCGCCGTAGCCCTTGATGGACCCTTCAATGATACCGTCGTAATCCACCGACCAGGCCAGGGCCTGACGGAAGGTCTTGTCGTTTAAGGGCGCCTTCTGCGTGTTGAGGTACACCACGCTCGTTAAGAGTGACGGATCCTCATAGACGCGAATGCTGGGATTCTCCATCAGCTTTTCAATCTGGTCGACCGGCATGCCCTGCGCGATATCCAGATCTCCCTTCTCCAGCTGGAGCCGCTGTGCGGAGGGATCCTTGATAATATTGAAAATTACGTTCTGAATGGCCGGAGCCGCCCCGCCGTAGTGCGGATTCGCAGCGAGGGTAACCCTTTGTCCCGGAATGAAGTCCTTCAGCTCATACGCGCCGGACCCCATGGTGTGGTTCGCCAGGTAGTTCGAGCCCAGGTCGCCGTTTTCCTCGTGCTCCATCACCTTCGGATTGACGATGGATGCCCCGTTTACAGCCAGGCTGGACAGGAACGGCGCGAAGGGCTGATCCAGAGTAATGATCACGGTCTCTGCATCGGGCGTGTCGACGGACTTGACCATCTTGAAATATTCCGACGGGCCCTTGCCCACGGCTTTCGTCCGTTCAATGGAGAATTTCACCGCTGCCGAATCCACCGGCGTGCCGTCCGCGAAGGCATGGCCCGGTTCCAGCTTGAAGGTCCACACCAGCCCGTCGTCGGACACGGTCCAGGAGCTCGCAAGCGCCCCTTCCACCTCGGTGGAAGCCTTGCCGTTCTCCGTCTTGTACTTCACCAGCCGTTCATAGGCCGGGTAGCTAACCTGCCAGTGCTTGTTGTCCATGGTCACAGCCGGATCAATGGAGCCCAAATCCACAGCGACGCCGAGCACAATCGTGTCTTTCGGCACATTGCTTTTGGATGGCTCGCTGCTTCCGCCGCCACCGCCGCAGCCAGCCGCTGCCAGTACAGACATGCCAAGAATCACAGATGCTGCCAGTTTTTTCATACTATTACTCCTCCCCTTAGTAAAAAACGCTCCAACAGAAGTCCCTGCGGAACGCCTTTGTTTCTTATAAACTTACTTAATACATTATATCCCGATTCCCTTTCTATCGGTAGTGAGGCAAACATAAATTTTATCTATACTGTATATGCGTACTATTTCTTGCAAATACATGTACCCTATTCCCACGCCTCTGCCGCCCCATCCGTTTTCGGGCAAGCAAAAAGCCCTCCCTCGGGAGAGCCTTCTGCCGCCAATGTCTATTCAAGAAACGCGCTGACAGCCTTCCATTGGGCTGCCTGCTGCTTCATGAACCCTATGGTTTCTTCCGCTTCCTTCATCTGGCGCGCCACCTCGGAGGGAGCGGTGCCCCCGTAGCTCGCGCGGTTTTTCACGCAGCTTACAATATCGAGGGCTTCGTAAATGTCCGCCTCAAAGAGCGGGCTGAGCGCCTGGAATTCGGAAAGGGTGAGGTCCTTTAACACCTTGCGGGCCGTGATGCACTGCTGCACCGCCTGGCCCACCACGGCGTGCGCCTTGCGGAAGGGCAGGCCCTTCTTGGCCAGGTAGTCCGCCATATCGGTGGCATTGGAAAAATCGCTTTCCAGCACCGCCCGGGTATGGGCGCCGTCCACCGTCATCGTCCTTATCATGCCGGCATACATATCCAGCGCAAATCCGAGCGTGTCGATGGCGTCAAAGACCCCTTCCTTGTCCTCCTGCATATCCTTGTCATACGCCAGAGGCAGGCCCTTCATCATGGTGAGAAGCGCCATGAGATGGCCGATGACGCGGCCTGTCTTGCCGCGGATGAGCTCGCACATGTCGGGATTTTTCTTCTGCGGCATGATGGAGCTGCCCGTGCAGTAGCCGTCGTCCAGTTCTATGAAATGGAACTCGCTGGTGCTCCACAGGATGATCTCCTCCGAGAGGCGGGAGAGATGCACCATGCAGATGGACGCAAAGGACAGGAATTCCATGAGATAGTCCCGATCGGACACGGCGTCGAGGCTGTTTCCGTAGCACTTCGAAAAGTGGAGCGCCTCCGCCGTTTCCTTAGGATCAGTGGGGTACGTCGTCCCCGCCAGCGCGCACGCGCCCAGGGGTGACATATCCGCCATATAGAAACAGTCTTCCAGCCGGCGGAAATCCCGGGCCAGCATAGCAAAGTACGCCAGCATGTGATGGGAGAACAGCACCGGCTGTGCCCGCTGCAGGTGGGTGTACCCCGGCAGTATGACATCCTCGTATTTCCTTGAAATTTCGAGCAGCGCCTCTTCCACCGCGATGAGCTTTTCCGCAAGAAGGCCGATCTGGCGGCGCACGTACATGTGCGTATCCACCGCAGCCTGGTCATTCCTGCTGCGCGCTGTGTGCAGCCTTGCTCCCGCATCGCCAATGGCGTCTGTGAGACGTTTCTCCACATTCATATGGATGTCTTCGAGCGCGACGGAAAAATCAAACGTTCCGTCTTCGATCTGTTTTCTGATGGTTTTGAGGCCGGAGGTAATATCCTCCAGGTCCTTCTGTGAAATGATATGATGATTCGCCAGCATCGCCGCGTGTGCGAGCGACCCCGCGATATCTTCCCGATACATACGGCAGTCAAAGGAGATGGACGCGTTGAAATCCTGCGCCGCCTTCTCCTCCGCTTTGGTGAAGCGGCCGCCCCACATGGTGTCGCTCATTTCGCGTTCTTTTCCTTCATGAGGGCACGAATGGTGAGCGGCAGGCCGAAGAGATTGATGAATCCCTGGGCGTCCGCCTGGTTGTACACATCGTCTTCGCCGAAGGTGACGAATTCTTCATTGTAGAGCGAATAGGGGCTCTCCGCGCCGTGGGACATAATGTTGCCCTTGTAGAGGCGGAGCGTGACCTTGCCGGTGACCGTCTTCGACGTCTCCTCTGCGAAGACCTGCAGGGCCTCGCGGAGCGGGGCGAACCACATGCCGTCATAGACGAGCTCACTGTACTTGATGGCCGCCATTTCCTTGAAATGAAGCGTCGCCCGATCGAGGCAGAGACGCTCCAGCTCCTCATGCGCATAGAAAAGAATGGAGGCTGCCGGATTTTCATACACGCCCCGGGACTTCATGCCCACGAGACGGTTCTCCACGAGGTCATCAATGCCGATGCCGTTGCGGGCGCCGATTTCATTGAGCTTCGTAATCATTTCGATGCCATCCAGCTTCTCCCCGTTGAGCGCGGTGGGAATGCCCTGCTCAAATTCAAGGGTGATGAGCTCCGGCGCATCCGGCGCATCCTCCGGGTCGCAGGTGACAAGGAACATATCCTTGTGCGGCGGGTTGGCCGGATCCTCCAGGTCGTCCCCCTCGTGGGAGAGGTGCCAAATGTTCCAGTCCATGGAATAGGGGTATTTCTGCGCCTTCTTTTCCTCTTCGGACTGCTTTTCATCGTACAGGTTAATCGGCACATTGTGCGCCGCTGCGTAAGCCATGGCATCCTCCCGGGACTTGATGGTCCACAGGCGCCACGGCGCGATAATTTTCAGATGGGGATTGAGCGCTTTGATGGTGAGCTCGAACCGGACCTGGTCATTGCCCTTGCCGGTGGCGCCGTGAGAAATGGCATCCGCGCCGTACTTCTCCGCCGTCTCCACGAGAATCTTGCCGATGAGGGGCCGGGCAAAGGACGTGCCCAGGAGGTACTTGCCCTCGTACTTGCCGTCCGCCTGCAGCACCTTGTAGGCGTATTCCTCAATAAATTCCTTCCTCGCGTCCACCGTGACCGCCACCGACGCACCCGAATCAAGGGCCTTCTGATGGATGGCGTCAAAATCCTCAGGCTGACCGAGGTTTACCGTGCAGGCAATGACCTCGCAGTCATAATTTTCCTTCAGCCACGGGATGATGCAGGACGTATCCAAACCGCCCGAATACGCAAGGACTACTTTTTTAATGTCATTCATAATTACAGCCGCCTTTCCTTTTTTTCTGAACAGACATTGGCATGTCTTGATAATATGCAGTGATTATACATCATTCTGTATATTTATTGCAATAGGCAAATTCCCCCTTTCTCCCCTTTTCTGGCTGTTTTTCCCATTTTCATACGCATTTCTCCACGCCCCATCCGGTACCGGCATGAATAAACTGTATGAATCTTACAATTTCCATACATTGGGTACGCCTTTTGCGCAGCAAAAAAACGCCCGCAGGCGTTTCTTCAAATATCGTAGGGGTACTCGATGGGATCCATGCCGTACTGGTTCGCGCCATACTCGCCGTGCTTGAAGAGGAGGTAAAGCCCCATGGGCACATTCACCACGGGCAGGCACGCCGCGAGGAAAAACCACACCGGCCGATGTCCCAGGTCATGGGCCCGGCGGGACACGAGCGAATAGAAGGACCACAGGATGGGCAGCTGCAGCACCGCCAGCCACGGCACATGGATGGAAATGGCATACACCGCGCCCATGAGGAGGTACACCGGCAGAACGCGCATAAAGTAACGCATGCGATTGAGCCGCCCCTCAAAGGTAAACCACATCCCCTTGAGCGACCTGTCCGTAAATCCGTCCGACGTCGTATAGGCCGCCTTCATCGTCTCCCACTGCTTCCCATTCATAGCCATCCCTCTTTTCCGCCGCTTACATTTTTTCTTTGCTTTCATT